>JBDIAR010000153.1:0-8183 GCA_039812545.1 Dermatophilaceae bacterium
GTCGTCGATCCGTTGGTTGTCGACCCGTTCGTTGTCGATCAGGGACAGGAAGGCCGACTCGGCGTCCGTGGTCCCGGTGGCCGCGAGCAGCCCCGCGGGGGTGTCGTCGGCCAGCACCCGGCCCTCGCGCAGCAGGATCAGCCGATCGCACCGGGCGGCCTCGTCCATCACGTGGCTCGAGACCAGCAGGGTGACCCCGTCGGCGGCCAACCGGTGGAACAGCCCCCACAGGTCGCGGCGCAGCACCGGGTCCAGCCCGACGGTCGGTTCGTCGAGCACGAGCAGTTCGGGGGCGCCGACCAGGGCGGCGGCCAACGAGGCGCGCGACAGCTGGCCCCCGGAGAGCCGGCCGATCAGTTGATCGGCGTGATCGCCCAGATCGACCGCCTCGATCGCCTCGTCCGCGCTCACCTGGGCCGGCCCGCCGCGACCGGGGCCGAGCAGTGCGGCGAAGTACCGCGTGTTCTCGCGGACCGTCAGGTCGGCATACACGCTCGGCGCCTGGGTCACATAGGCGACCTTGTCGCGAAGCACCGGCGACCCCGCCGGTTCCCCGAGCACCGTCACCGTGCCGGACTGGACGAGTTGGACGCCGACGATGGCGCGGATCAGGGTCGACTTGCCGCTGCCGGAGGGGCCGAGCAAGCCGGTGACCCGACCACGCTGCACGACGACGTCGAGGTCGGGCAGCACCACCCGGTCACCGCGAACCACCCGCAGGCGTTCGACGGCGATGGCCGGTTCTGAACTTTTCACCATATGATGAAATATGCCCGAACTCGGGCCCGAGATCAAGGGCCGCGCTCACCCGTTCGGCGTGTCGTCGACGCCCGGGAGCTCCAGGTCGCCGGTGAGATACCGCTGGAGCGTCGGTCCGTATGCCGCGGCCAGTTGCGCGGACGACATGGCGACCAGCGCCGGGAGTTTGACGACATAGCGCATCAGCGCCAGGCCGACGAGTTGGCTGGCCACCAGCGCCATCCGCCGGCCCGCGTCGGTGAACTCGCGCTGGGCCGCCACCCGGGCGAAGATCTGGGTTTCGATCATCTGCGCCATGATCGACTCCAGGCCCGGGTTCGAGGCGACCGAACGGAACAGGGCGCCGAACACCACCCGACCCTCGTCGTCGTCCCACACCGACAGGAAAATCTCGGCAATCCGGTGGCCCAGTTGGTCGAGGGGGACCTCCGAGAGCCGTGCCGCGATGGCGTCCGGGTGGGCGTGCGCCACGATCGCCTCGGCGAACAGGCTCTCCTTGCTCGCGAAGTAGTGATGGATCAGCGCCGGGTCGACCCCGGCGGCTCGCGCGATCCCCCGCAGCGAGGCCATCGAGAAGCCCTTGGCCGCGAACTCGCTCCGCGCCGCCCGCAGGATGTCCGCGCGGGTGTCCTGGCCCCGCGGGCGACGCCCCCGCGGACGGCCCGAGCCGGAGGGCCGCCCGCTCCCCGGACTCACCGGACTCATCCCCACCGCACTCATCGCACCCGCCGTTCGGACAGGTAGAGCCGGGCGAAGGCCAGGGACTCGGCGAGGTCGTACTCACACTGCCGCGGCGTGCGGCGCCGGGTCGACACCTCGACGACGACATCGCCGTCGAAGCCCTCCTGCGCCAGCTTGCCCAACACCTCGGCGCACGGTTGATTGCCACGACCGGGCACCAGGTGTTCGTCCTTGTACGACCCGCTGCCGTCCCCGAGATGGACGTGCCGCACCCTGGACCCCAGCCGGGTCGCCAGGTCGAGACTGTCCGCCTGCGCGGTCGCGGCATGCGAAAAGTCAAGCGTGACACTGGCATACCCGAATTCCGCCGGATCGTGATGCGGCAGGTATGCCGACACGTCGCGTCCCGCGGCCCGCCAGGGGAACATATTCTCCACGGCGATCTGGATGCCGGATTCGGCCTCTCGGACCGCCACCCCCTCCACGAATCCCTCGGCGTAATCGCGTTGCCAGCGAAACGGTGGGTGGACGACCACGGTCGCCGCCCCCAACTCGTGCGCCAACTCGATCGAGCGATCGACCTTGTCCCAGGCGTGACGATTCCACACCCGCTGGGAGATCAGCAGCGTCGGGGCATGGATGGAGATCACCGGCATACCGTGCGCCTCGACGAGCCGACTCAGACTGCGTCCGATCTGGGTGATCGGTTCGGTCGTCACCATGACCTCTACGCCGTCATAACCGAGCTTGGCGGCCATGGCGAAGGCCGCCTCCGCGGGATTGGGGTACAGGCAGGAGGTCGACAGGCCGATCCGGTTCTCGCTCATGTCATGTGGGTTCGCGGTGGTGGGGGTCGCGGTGGGGAGTTGGGTCGGGGTGGGCGTCGGTCTGGTCGGGCGGCGGCTCAGTCGTCGGCGATGTTGTCGAGTTGGCGCAGGATGACGCCCTCGCGCAACGCCCACGGGCAGATGTCGAGGCGTTCCACGCCGAGCAACTCCATGGCGGCGTGGGCCGCCACCGCGCCGGCCAGCAGTTGCGGAGCGCGGCCGGGCGAAACGCCGGGCAGCCCGGCGCGGGCCTTGGCGTCCATCCCGGCGAGACGCTCCACGAGATTGCTCAGGTCCGCCCGACTCATCCGGCGCTGGACGAAAGGACCGGCCGCGCGCGGGGCCGCCCCGGTGATCCGGCTGAGCGAGCGGAAGGTCTTGGAGGTGCCGACGACCCGGTCGACGGGGAATTCGCGAACCAGCGGCCGCAGTTGGCGGGCCATCGAGACCCGGACGTGTCGGCGCAGTTGCGCCAGGTCGTCCGGCGCGATGGGGTCGTCGTGGACGAAGTCGCGGGTGAGTCGCCCGGCTCCGAGCGGCAGGCTCACCGCGACATCGGGTTCTTCGTCCAGGCCGACCGCGATCTCGAACGACCCTCCGCCGATGTCGAAGTCGGCGATCTTGCCACTGGACCAACCGAACCAGCGACGAACCGCCAGGAAGGTCAGTCGGGCCTCGTCCGGGCCGTCCAGCAGGTGCAGCCGGACACCGGTGGCGGCGGCGATGCGCTCGACGACCTCCGCCGAGTTCGGTGCGTCTCGCATCGCGGAGGTGGCGAAGGCGAAGGTTTCCTCGATCCCCTGGTTCTCGGCGATCTGCGCACATTCGGCGATGAAATCGCACAACCGGGTTTCGCCGGCGCGAGTCACGGAGCCGTCGGACTCGACGTTCTCGGCCAGGCGCAACTCGATCTTGTGCGAATGCGCCGGCAACGGGTGCCCGCCGCGAACGGCATCGACGACGAGCATGTGGACCGTGTTCGAACCGACGTCGATGACACCCATGCGCATAGCCCCAACCTAGCGCGTCGGTGTCGCGTCGGGCACGGCGCTGAGAGCGCTCTCATGCCATCGGTCCGGTCGGTCGCGAACCGGCTGAGGGCATTTCCCGGGTTGCCGTGGGGACAGTCGGAACGGGCCGACTATCCCATGGCGATCCGCGAACGGCCGGTCAGGCGGCGACGGCGTAGACCTCGTGGGTGCGCTCGCCCGGCAGCGGGGCACCGGCGTCGAGGGCGGCCAGCGCGGCGTCGACGCGGTCGCCGGCGTGGCCGAGGGCGACGCTGATGCGGGCCGCGACGACGGCGATGGCGAAGGTGGCCACGATCAACAAGATGGCGAGGGTCATGGCTTTCTCCTTGGGCCGAGGTGGTGCTTCGAGGTGGTGCTGCGAGTGCGTTGGGAATAGATAAGCACGCCCCGGAGGCCGAATTCCGGTCCACAGCCCGTCGCCGGGCTATCCACACCCACTCTGTACGGGAGCTTGACCAGATGTGACCCACGTCAACAATTCCTCAATCGTCTGCCAATGTGATCGTCCGCCGAGGTGCGAGCCCCCGGACCGGCATAGGGTTGCGCCCGTGGAAGCACCCTTGGACATGTCCCGGCTCTGGACCGAGTTCACCGACCCGGCCGACTCCGGGCAGCGCCTGCGGTGCGATCTGACCTGGCTGACCAGTTCCTGGCAGTGCGTTTTCGGCAACGGCTGCCCCGGCATCTACGCCGATCGCCCCGACGACGGCTGCTGCACGCTCGGGGCGCATTTCACCGACGACGACGACGTCGACCGGGTGGCGGCGGCGGCGGCGAACCTGACCCCCCAGGACTGGCAGTTCCACGCGCAGGGCACCGCGACCGGTCGCCGACGGGACTGGATCGAACGCGAGGACGGCGCTCGCAAGACCCGGGTCGTCCAGGACGCCTGCATCTTCCTCAACCGTCCGGACTTTCCCGGCGGCCCGGGCTGCGCGCTGCACCGGCAGGCCATCGTGGCCGGCGTGCCCCCACATACGGTCAAGCCCGATGTGTGTTGGCAGCTGCCGATCCGCCGGCTCTACCGCCAGGTCGAGCTGCAGGACGGATCCAGTTATCTGGAGATCACCATCACCGAATACGACCGGCGCGGGTGGGGACCCGGGGGCCACGACCTCGCCTGGTACTGCTCCGGCAATCCGGCGGCGCACACCGGTCGCGAACCGGTGTTCCGTTCCTGCGCAGCCGAACTCGTCGAACTCATCGGCGAGGCCGCGTATGCCGAACTGGTCTTGCGCGCGGAGGCTCACCTCGCCGTCGTCAAGGCGGCCCGGGCCCGCGGGGCGCGCACCCTCATCCCGCTGATGGTGCATCCCTCCACGCTGGCGGCGGTCGACCGGCGCGTGGCCACCCCCGCCGGCGCGAGCCCGCCGGCCACCACGGTTTCCAAAGCGTCCACGCCCAAGACGACGACACCGGCGAAGAACACCAAGCACGCCGGGACCAAGACCGGCAAGGGCACGAACGGGGGCTGACCGCTTGGGCCTGCACGGCAATCGTCCGGCCGACCGGAACGGGGCCATCCCCAGCCCCAATATCTGGAACGACCCGGACACCTACGAACTGGAGAACCGCGCCGCGGATCGAGCCGGCGTCATCGAGGCGGCGATGGCGGCCGGTCACGATTTCGCCGGCGCGGACATGCTCGACATCGGCTGCGGCACCGGCTTTCACCTGCCCCGGTTCGCCGACCTGGTCGGCCGGGCGGGGTCCGTCATCGGCGTCGAACCCCACCCGCCGTTGGCGACGGCCGCACGGCGCCGCGTGACCGGCATACCGAATGTCACGGTGCGCGAAGCCGGGGCGCAGCACCTGCCGCTACCCGACCGCAGCGTCGACATCGCACACGCCCGGTGGGCCTATTTCTTCGGTCCGGGCTGCGAGCCGGGCCTGGCCGAGCTGGACCGGGTGATGCGCCCGGGCGGGACGGCGTTCGTGGTCGACAACGACGCGACGCGATCGACTTTCGGGGCGTGGTTCGCCGCGGCGCTGCCGGACTACGACCCCCGTGCGGTGGAACGCTTCTGGGGTCGGCGCGGCTGGGACCGGGACCGGCTGACGATCTCGTGGGAGTTCGAGTCCCGTGCCGATTTCGAGGCGGTCGTGCGGATCGAGTTCGCCCCGGAGGCCGCCGGTCGGATCCTGGCCCAGCACCCCGGCATACGGGGCGTCGACTACGCCGTGAACCTGTGGAGCCGCACCTACCCCTGAGCCGCCGGCGCGACACCGGTGCCGAAACCCTCGTCGTCGCGGCCGTCGTGGACCGCCTGCGCGTGCTCGATTTTGGCCAACAGATCGCCCTCGTCGTGGATGAGGGCGCGGTACTTCGGCGGCAGAAGTCGAATGGTCGCGATCTCCCGGACCAGTTTGGCGTACGAGCGTTCGCGCAGATCCTGGTCCGCCTCGTACGACAGGTCGAGGTACTGGTCGGACAGTCGCCGGGCATTGCTGATCGCGGACTGGGCCTTCCCGCGGGGACTGACCAGGGAGCCGATGACCGTGACCAGCAGGGTGCCGATGATCACCGACAACGAGAGGTTCGTACTCACCTCGACGACGTTGACCGGCATACCGTCGTTGATGAACGGCAGGTTGTTCTCGTGCAACGCATGCAGGATGAGCTTGACACCGATGAAGCCGAGGATGACCGCCAATCCGTAACTGAGATAGACGAGCCGGTCGAGCAGTCCGTCCAGCAGGAAGTACAGCTGGCGCAGTCCCAGCAGCGAGAACGCCGTCGCGGTGAAGACGACGAACGTGCTCTGGGTCAGCCCGAAAATCGCGGGGATCGAATCGAGGGCGAACAAGATGTCCGTCCCGCCGATCGCCACCATCACCAGGAGCATCGGGGTCATCGCCCGCTTGCCGTTCTGGACCGTGAAGAGCCTGTCGCCGTCGTAATGCTCGGTGGTGTGGAACACCTTGCGGGCCAACCGGATCACGAAATTGTCGGCCGAGTGCGACTCCTCGCTCTCCGGCTTCAACATATTGCCGGCGGTCATCAGCAGGATCAGCCCGAACAGGTAGAACACCCAGGCGAAGCTGTTGATCAGCGCCGCGCCCAAGGCGATGAACCCGGCCCGCGCGATCAGCGAGAACACGATGCCGAAGAGCAGCACCTTCTGTTGGTCGGCGCGCGGCACCTTGAAGCTGGTCATGATGATGAGGAAGACGAACAGGTTGTCGACCGATAGGGCCTTCTCCGTGACATAGCCGGCGAAGTACTCGGCGCCCATCGCGGCCCCGCCGAAGGCATACACCCCCACGCCGAAGGCGATCGCGATGCCCACATAGAGCGCCGACCACGTGGCCGACTCGCGAAGCGTGGGCGTGTGGGCCGTGCGAACGTGGAAGAAGAAGTCGAAGGCCAGCAGGGCGACGATGAAGGCGATCGTGGCGACCCAGACGGTGGTCGAGATCATGGGCGGAGAACTCCTCGGGACTGGGTATGCGGGTCGTTGGGTTCCGACGATAGCCCGACCCGGGCGCGGGCCGGGTCATCTCCCATCGCGCCGGATGCGCTGTCAGACCCCCCTCCTACGGTGGGCGTATGCCGACCAAGACTCGCCCGACCGCCGCCGCCTACCGCTGTGCCGAGTGCGGCTGGTCAACCGCCAAGTGGGTCGGTCGCTGCGGCGAATGCCGGGCCTGGGCGACGGTCGCGGAGGTGGGAGTCACCGGGCCACGGACTCGGCCGGCGCTCGCGCTGGTGCCCGCCCTGCCGATCGCGCAGGTTCCGACCGATGCCACGCAGCGGCTGGCGACGGGGGTGGACGAGTTCGACCGGGTCCTGGGCGGCGGGCTGGTCGGCGGGTCCGTGGTCTTGGTGGCCGGCGAACCCGGGGTCGGCAAGTCGACGCTGCTGTTGGACGTGGCGTCGCGAGCTGCGCAGGCCGGGCGCCGGGTGCTCTACGTCAGCGGGGAGGAGTCGGCCTCCCAGGTCCGCCTGCGGGCCGAGCGGATCGCGGCGATGGCCCTGGGGCTGTACCTCGCCTCGGAGACCAACCTGGCTGCCGTCCTCGGCCACCTCGACGTCGTGCGTCCCGACTTGCTCGTCGTGGACTCGGTGCAGACCATCGCCAGTGCCCTGGTGGAGGGGCAGGCCGGTGGGGTCACGCAGGTCCGTGAGGTCACCGCCGCGCTGGTCGAGGTAGCCAAGGCCCGCGGCATCTGCGTCCTGCTGGTCGGTCATGTGACCAAGGACGGCGGGATCGCCGGGCCGCGACTCCTGGAGCATCTGGTCGACGTCGTCATCTCCTTCGAGGGCGACCGGCATACCCGGTTGCGGCTGGTGCGCGCGGTGAAGAACAGGTACGGCCCCACCGACGAGGTCGGCTGTTTCGACCTCGGCGAGGACGGGATCGTCGGCTTGAGCGATCCGAGCGGTCTGTTCCTCGGCGAACAGGACGATTCGGTGGCCGGCACCTGCGTCACGGTCACCCTTGAGGGGCGCCGACCGATGCCGGCCCAGATCCAGGCCTTGATCGCCGACAGCCGTCTGCCCCAACCGCGACGGGCGACCAGTGGCCTGGACCCGGCCCGCGCCGCCATGGTGATCGCGGTGTTGGACCGTCGGGCGCAGGCGCCGGTCGGTGGTGCGGATGCGTATCTAGCCACCGTGGGCGGGGTACGGATCACCGAACCGGCCGCGGACCTCGCGGTCGCCCTCGCCATCGCCTCGTGCATGCTGGACCGCCCGATGCCACCGCGCAGCCTGGCGATCGGCGAGGTGGGGCTGGCCGGGGAGATCAGACCGGTCGCCGGGTTGGGGCGGCGCCTGACCGAGGCCGCCAGGCTCGGTTTCACGACGGCCTATGTGCCGCGCGGGGTGGGCGAGCACGGCCGCGGGGGGCGACGGACCGGCCGGGCGGGCCAGGCGGAGCGG
>JBDIAR010000154.1:0-8059 GCA_039812545.1 Dermatophilaceae bacterium
GGTGGAGAAGACGGGACTCGAACCCGCAACCCCCGCCTTGCAAAAGCGGTGCGCTACCAATTGCGCCACTTCCCCGTATGCCGGAGCGCCCTCGTTGGGGCCACGCCGGCGGGCTATGTAGTTGGACGTCCGAACCCAGACGTCAATCGCCGACCGGATCGACCGCCTCGGCCCACAGCTCGTGCTCGGCTCGGGAGTCGACCATCTGCTTGCGGACCGCCCAGGCGGTACTCACCACTGCGATGACGACCAGCACCTTCTTGAACACGATCTGCCCCCTCAGTGCGCGGCCCGAGCCGAGGACCGGCCGAGCGAGGACCGGAACCCGGCGACTGGATGGTCCGCCGTCGCGCGGTCCGGTGGGTCCGGTGGGTCGGGTGGTGGGCCTAACAGGACTTGAACCTGTGGCCTCTTCCTTATCAGGGAAGCGCTCTAACCGTCTGAGCTATAGGCCCCGGACCAACCGCGCGCGCCACACGGGCGCGCCCAGAAACCTTACCCCACCGCATACGCGACGACCAAAGCAGCGAGCGGCACCGAGGAGGAACTGTGACCGTATGCCGTGCCGCGCCTCCCAGCGGCGGCGCACCTCGCCCGGTCAGTCGTCGGTCAGGGTCAGTTCGACGCCGCCCACCAGGGCGGAGCAGATGTTGTAGATGAACGCCGACACGGTCGCCACCGCAGTCATCAGCAGCACGTCGAAGACACCCAGAACCACCGACAGCGCCATCACCCGCGGGAAGCCGACGAAGTCCTGGATCTTGATCGGGTTCGGCGAGTTCGTCTGCAGCGAGTCCAGCAGTCCCTGGATCGAGTCGAACAGCCCCATCCCGGACCCGATGAGCCAGAGCGCCGCGGTCAGGATGACGAAGGCGATCCCGCCGGCCACCGACAGCAGGAAGGACAGCTTCATCACCGACCACGGATCGACCCGCGCCACGGTGAGCTTGACCCGGCGCCCCGGCCGCGGGACCACCTTGGCCCGGCTCCGCACCGAGTCCGCGGCCCGGCCGGCCGCCCCGCGCAAGCCACCGGGGCTTCCGGAAGATCCCGCTTCGCCCGCGCCTCCAGCCGCCGCCCCGGCACCGGCCGCCGCACCGACGGCCACCGGCACCGACGCCGTGGTGTCCGGCCCGGCTGTCGCTGAGGCCTGCCCGTCGGCGGCACCTGCGGACTCGGCGCCCGCCGCCGGAACCGAGGGCGGGAAGGATGAACCCACCACCGGGATGGGACCGGTCGTGTCCGGATCGGTCACCGCCGGGCCATCGGCCGCCGCGACCTGCTCGGGGACCACGGTCGGAACCTCCTCGTCCCGCCCAGGATCCACCGGTGCGCTCGCACCGTCACCAGGCCTACTCACGTGAGCTCCTCATCGTCGGATGCGTCATCACCGGATGCGCCACCATCGAAGGCGTCCGCCTCGGACGACGGCTGCGCGACGTCGTCACGGTCTGACGCTAGTGCATCGACCTCGGCGACTTCGGGCGAGGCGCCCTCGACATCGCCGGATTCGTCCTCGTCAGACGCCTCGGCCGCCCGGGCCACCGCCACGATCGAGTCCCCGCGTCCCGGCGTGGCGAAGATGACGCCCTGGGTGGACCGCCCGGTCTGGCGGACCAGGTTGACCCGCGCCCGGACGATATTGCCCTTCTCCATCACGACGAGAACCTCGTCGTCCTCCTCCACCGTCAGAGCACCGACGAGGTCACCGCCCTTCTCGGAGAGCTTGGCCACCTGTATGCCGGTGCCGCCGCGGTTCTGGACGCGGTACTCCCCGATCGGCGTCCGCTTGGCCAGACCGTTCTCGAAGACCACGAACACATCCGGCTGCGTCCCGGCCACGACGACCGACATCGCCAACAAGTGGTCACCGCGCTTGAACTTCATCCCGGTCACCCCGGAGGTGGACCGGCCCATCGGTCGCAGCGCCTCGTCGGTCGCCCGGAACCGCACCGACTGACCCTTGCGCGACACGAGCAGCAGGTCGTCGACCGCGGCGGCCAGCCCGGCCCCGACCAGTTCGTCGCCCTCGCGCAAGTTGACCGCGATCAGGCCGCCGGTGCGCGGCGAGTCGTACTCCCGCAGCCGGGTCTTCTTGACCAACCCGTCCCGGGTGGCGAGCACCAGATAGTCCGCCGCCTGGTAGTCACTGATCGCCAGGACCTGCGCGATCCGTTCGTCGGGCTGGAAGGCGAGCAGGTTCGCCACGTGCTGCCCCTTGCCGTCGCGCGGGGCCTCCGGCAGCTCGTATGCCTTGGCCCGATAGACCCTGCCCACGTTGGTGAAGAACAGCAGCCAGTCGTGGGTGGAGGTGGTGAAGAAGTGCTGGACCACGTCCTCGCCACGCAGCGCGGCGCCCCGCACGCCCTTCCCGCCGCGGCCCTGGGACCGGTACAGATCGGACTTGGTGCGTTTGGCATACCCGCCCCGGGTGATCGTGACGACCACGTCCTCGCGGGTGATGAGGTCCTCGACGTTCATGTCGCCGTCGAAGAACTCGATCCGGGTCCGCCGGTCGTCACCGTACTTGGCCACGATCTCGGCGAGTTCGGTGCTGACGATCGAGCGCTGCCGCTCGGTGCTGGCCAGGATCGCCCGGTAGTCCTGGATCAGCGCCTCGAGCCGGTCGTGCTCCTCGATGATCCGCTGGCGTTCCAGGGCCGCCAACCGGCGAAGCTGCAGGTTGAGGATGGCGGTCGCCTGGTCGGCGTCGATGTCGAGCAGCTCGATCAGGCCGGCGCGGGCCACCTCGACGGTCGGCGAACGCCGGATCAGGGCGATGACCTCGTCGAGCTGGTCGAGCGCCTTCAAGTACCCCCGCAACAGGTGGATCTCGGCCTCGGCCTTGCGCAACCGGAACTCGGTGCGCCGCCGGATGACCTCGACCTGGTGGTCGACCCAGTGCCGGATGAACGCGCTGATCGGCAGGGTCCGCGGCACCTCGTCGACGAGCGCCAACATATTGGCCCCGAAGGTGGTCTGCAGTTGGGTGTGTTTGTACAGGTTGTTCAGGACGACCTTGGCGACCGCGTCGCGCTTGAGCACGATGACCAGGCGCTGACCGGTGCGGCCGCTGGTCTCGTCACGGATGTCGGCGATGCCGCTGAGCCGGCCCTCCTTGACCAGTTCGGCCATCTTCTTGGCGAGCGCGTCCGGGTTGACCTGGTACGGCAGCTCGGTCACCACCAGGCAGGTGCGGCCGTGGATCTCCTCGACCTCCACGACGGCCCGCATGACGATCGACCCGCGACCGGTGCGGTAGGCGTCCTCGATGCCGCGGGTCCCCATGACCAGGGCGCCGGTCGGGAAGTCCGGCCCCTTGATGACCCGCAGGCACTCCTCGAGGAGCTCCTCACGGGTCGCCTCCGGATGGGCGAGGAACCATTGCGCGGCCTCGGCGACCTCGCGCAGATTGTGCGGGGGGATCTGGGTGGCCATGCCGACGGCGATGCCGGCGCTGCCGTTGACCAGCAGGTTGGGGAAGCGGGCCGGAAGCACCGACGGCTGCATCGTCTTGCCGTCGTAGTTCGGGACGAAATCGACCGTCTCCTGGTCGATGTCGCGCACCATCTCCATGGCGATCTGCGCCATCCGGCATTCGGTGTACCGCGGCGCGGCGGCCCCGTCGTCACCGCGCGAGCCGAAGTTGCCCTGGCCGTCGATGAGCGGGTAGCGCATCGACCAGTCCTGCACGAGCCGGACGAGCGCGTCGTAGATGGCGGCGTCGCCGTGCGGGTGGTACTGCCCCATCACGTCGCCGACGACGCGGGTGCACTTGTTGTACCCCCGGTCCGGGCGGTACCCACCGTCGTACATGGCATACACGATCCGGCGATGCACCGGCTTAAGCCCGTCGCGCACATCGGGCAGCGCGCGGCTGACGATGACGCTCATCGCGTACTCGATGTAGCTGCGCTGCATCTCGGTGTTCAAGTCGATGGGTTCGACCTGCCGGGACCCGTCGGCCCGCTCCCCGTCGGCCAATTCGCGCTCGCCGTCGAGGGCCTCGTCCGGCTCGGCCTCGGCCCGCTCACCTTCGACGTCACCATCGCCGTCCGGAGTCTCCCCCGGTATGCCGGTGCCCTCCTCGTCGTCGCCGAGGAGTTCGTCGATCAGCGAGGGTTCCTCGCCGGTGGGGTCTTGGTCGTCGCCCGGGGGAATGGGCGGTTGGTCGCTCACGAATCGGATCCTTCGTCGCAGGTCACTGTCGGGTACGGGTGGGGGCCGCGGCCCGTCCTCAGATGTCGAGGAACCGGACGTCTCGGGCGTTGCGCTGGATGAACGACCGCCGCGATTCGACGTCCTCGCCCATCAGCACGGAAAACAACTCGTCGGCGGCGGCCGCATCGGCCATCGTCACCTGGAGCAGGGTGCGCCGCTCGGGATCCATCGTGGTCTCCCACAGTTCGGAGTAGTTCATCTCGCCCAGACCCTTGTAGCGCTGGATCGGGGCCTCCTTCGGCAGCCGGCGCCCCTTGTCGAGACCGATCTTGACGAACCCGTCGCGCTCCCGGTCGGTGAACGCGAACTGGTGCGTCGCGTTGCTCCACTTGATCCGGTACAGCGGGGGCTGCGCGAGGTAGACGTACCCGGCCTCGATGAGCGGCCGCATGAACCGGAACAGCAACGTGAGCAGCAAGGTGCGGATGTGCATACCGTCGACATCGGCATCGGCCATCAACACGATTTTGTGATAGCGCGCCCGGGCCAGGTCGAAGTCCTCTCCGATCCCGGTGCCGAACGCGGAGATGATCGACTGGACCTCGTTGTTGGCGAGGATCTTGTCGATCCGGGCCTTTTCGACGTTGATGATCTTGCCGCGGATCGGCAGGATCGCCTGGGTCGCCGGGTTGCGGCCCTGGACGGCCGAGCCGCCGGCGCTGTCGCCCTCGACGATGAACACCTCGGACACCGAGGGGTCCCGGCTCTGGCAGTCCCGCAGCTTGCCGGGCAGGCCACCGGATTCGAGCAGACCCTTGCGGCGGGTGCTCTCGCGGGCCTTGCGGGCGGCCACCCGGGCGGCGGCGGCCTGGATCGCCTTGCCGACGATGTCCCGGCCCTCGCGCGGATGCGTCTCCAGCCAGTGGCCGAACTCCTCGGTCATCGCGGACTGCACGAAGCCCTTGACCTCGGAGTTGCCGAGCTTGGTCTTGGTCTGCCCCTCGAACTGCGGCTCGGTCAGCTTGACCGACACGACGGCGGTCAGGCCCTCTCGGACGTCGTCGCCGGTGAGGTTCTCGTCCTTGTCCTTCAAGACGCCGTGCTTGCGGGCGAACTCGTTGACCAGCCGGGTCAGCGCCGCCCGGAACCCCTCCTCGTGCGTCCCGCCCTCGTGCGTGTTGATCGTGTTGGCGTAGGTGTGCACCGACTCGCTGTATGCCGTCGTCCACTGCATCGCCAACTCCAGGGAGAGTCCGCGGTTCCGGTCCTCGGACTCGATGGAGATGATGTCGGCGTTGACCGGCTCGGACTTCTTGGACGAGACCAGATGCTTGACGTAGTCCACCAGCCCACCGTCGTAGCGGTAGCTCACGGTCTTGCGGCGGGCCTCGGGCTGGACCTCGACTCCCTCGGCCTCGGCGTGATCGAGGTCTAGGTCGTCGTCCGCTGAGACCGCGGTGCGCTCGTCGGTGAGCGTGATCGTCAGGCCCTTGTTGAGGAAGGCCATCTGCTGGAAGCGGGACCGCAGCGTCTCGAAGTCGTAGTGCGTGGTCTCGAAGATGTCGTCGTTGGCCCAGAAGGTGATCGTCGTCCCGGTCTCCTCGGTGTCACCGGTCTTGGCCAGCGGCGCCACGGGGACCCCGTGCCGGAACGACATCGCGAAGACGTGCCCCTTCTGACGGACCTCGGCGTCCAGGCGGGTGGACAGGGCGTTGACGACCGAGGAGCCGACGCCGTGCAGACCGCCGGAGACCTTGTACCCGCCGCCGCCGAACTTGCCGCCGGCGTGCAACTGGGTCAGGACGAGCTCGACCGCGCTGACGCCCTCGGTCGGGTGGATGTCGGTGGGGATCCCGCGCCCGTTATCGCGGACCTGCACCCCACCGTCGGCCAGCAAGGTGACGTCGATCCGGTCGGCGAACCCGGCCAGGGCCTCGTCCACGGCGTTGTCGACGATCTCGGCGACCAGGTGGTGCAGCCCCCGCTCCCCCGTCGACCCGATGTACATCCCGGGCCGTTTGCGGACCGCGTCCAGTCCCTCCAGGACGGTGATGGCGCTGGCGTCGTAGGCGCGCTCCGCGTCCGCCTCGGCGTCCGGCGCGACGTGCGCGGTGATCTGCTCGGCAGTCGGCTCACTCACGAGTGGGGTGTCTCCTGGATCGGGTCGAGACTCTTCGGACCACATGCTCCGGCCCGGTGCGTGGCACGACCGACAGACCACCTGACACTCTCGTCCGTGGCCGGCCCGCTCGGGACAGAACGACGCGGCCTCGCCGCCGTCCGGCGACGCGACCGCCTCTTACCCCGAAATCATACCTCCCGCGACCGACAGAGGTGGCCATCTGCGCGGCGAAAAGGGCGAAATCCGGGGATCTGAGGGGTTGGTCCGTAGGGGGAGTCGCGACCGGGGGTCTTCACCCGCCTCCCCGGCAAATCGCATCGCCCCCGAACGACTCGCCGCGAGCCGCCACTGGTGCGTCCGGGGTCCGACCCCGGGGCCCAAGTGGCCCCAGTGCCCCCAGTGCCCCCGCCGGTGGGTCAGAACAGCGCCCCAGGAACCAGATGCTCGGCATGTGCGCCGTAGATCGTCCACCCCCGGGTCAGCTTGCCCAACGGGTGCCAACCGCGCCCGACCAGCACGTCGCGGATCTCACGGTCCTGGTCGTCCACGGACACCAGGGCACGCTGCTCCGGCATACCGGTCAGCAATCGGTCGTGCAGGTGGACCAGGATGGCGGAGCGCTCCGGCTGATCCGGCACCGCCAGCTCGACCACCTCGAAATGACCGCCGACCCAGCGGGCGGCCAGGCACGGGGCAAGCACCTCGGCCACCCGATCGCTCCACCATTGCCCCTCGTGTCCGGTGTAGCCCCACCCGAACCCGGCGACCGTGCCGTCCGGGCCCACCGCGGCGGCGAGGCGGAATCTCGCGCGGCGCATGTGTTTGCCGAGCATCGACTCGTGCCAGACCATCTGGTCCTCGTGCTGGGCGCACACCGTCTCGTAGATCGCCCACAACTCATCTTGGCGGGCGCGCGCGGTGGCGACATCCCACAGTTCGTACTCCACCTCGACTCCCCACAGCACCGGATCGATCATCGCTCTCCAGCGCCGGATCGGTCCCCCAGTAGGCGCGGATTCGAACGATACCGGAGGCGCGTCTGCGCCGCATCAGCCCTGTCGGAGCACGTGGCCCCACCGAGCGGCTACCCCCCGCCCGACTCGTCGAGGAGGTCTCCCGGGGCCAGACCGAGGATGTGCTCGATGTCGCCGGGCGATCCGCCGGACAGGTATGCCGCGAGCTTGGCGTTGACGGCGGCCATGTGTTCGCGGGCCACTCCCTCGGTGATGAAGAGCCGGGCCGCGATGTCGCTCCAGCGTTCGCCCCGGGCCCGGGCCGCCAGCACCTCGCGTTGGCGCGTGGTGAGTTCGGGCAGGCGGCCGCGCCGTTCGACGACCTCGGCGAGCCCGACCAACGACTGGGTGATGACCGTTTCACCGCGGGCCACCGCGGCGAAGGCCTCGCGGGCGGCCCCGACCGTGTCGGACTTGTGGACGATCCCGTGAGCCCCGGCACGCAGACAACGGGCCAGGACGAGCCGGCGGCGTTCGTCGGTGTACAGGCAGATCCGATAACCGGCGTCCCGGACCGCGACGATCGCCGCCGGTCCCTGCCGGACCCCCGGGGCTCCGGTCCCGGACAGCTTGAGGTCGAGGATCACCACGTCCGCTTCGGGCCGGTCGACGACCAGGGCCTCGACGTCGGGGTAGCTGGCCACGACGTCGAGTTCCGGATGCATGACGGGCAGCCCGAACCGCACCACGGTGCTGTCGTCCACGACGACCGCCCTGACCCGGGCCCCGACGTGGTCCCGGTACCCATCCCGAGTCGCGTCGT
>JBDIAR010000155.1:0-8046 GCA_039812545.1 Dermatophilaceae bacterium
GGACTCGGGCCCGAGCTGGGCGATCCCGTCGTGCAGGCCTTCGTGGTAGGCACTAATCGTTGCGATCGGGGTCCGCAGCTCGTGGGCAAGGTCGGACAGCATCCGCCGCCGGGTGTCCTCGACGTTGTCGAGCCGGGTCGCCATGGTGTTGAACGTGCCGGCGAGTGTGTCCAGCTCGGTGCCTGAGGCCACGTCCGGGACCCGAGTCGCGTAGTGGCCTCGGCCCAGGTCCCTGGCGGCTGCGGTGAGTTGTTCGAGGGGGCGCCGTAACCGTCGGGTGAGCACCCAGGTGACGATCCCGGCGGCGATGAGGGAGATGACCAGGCCGAAACCGACCGCGATGAGCGAGGCGTCACGGTAGGCCATCTCGATGTGCACCAGTTCGGGGGAGTTCTGCTGGTGGCCGGCTTCGAGCAGGTGCTGGTGGAAGATCGGCGGCCCGACGATCGCGGCGACCAGTCCGACGGTGAGCGCTCCGGCGACCAGGACGACTGCTTGCCCGGCTAGCAGCCGGGTGGCGAGGCCTCGCGATGCCCGCCGCCGGCGGGTGGCGCTCATCCTTGACCCATCCGGTACCCGACCCCGCGCACGGTGGTGATGTAGCGCCCGGTCTCGGGGTCGTCGCCAAGTTTTCGTCGCAGGTGGGCGATGTGGACGTCGACCAGGTGTTCGTCGCCGAACCAGTCCGCACCCCAGATGTCCTGGATCAGCTGGGCACGACTGAAGGCCATGGTCGGACGCCGGGCCAACGCCATGAGCAGGTCCCGCTCGGTGGGGGTCAAGGCCACCTCCGTCCCGTCCAGATGGACCCGTTGGCCGGCCGGGTCGACGCGCAGAGGGCCGAACACCCGGACGGTCTCGGCGCCAGCGTGGTCCGCGGTCGTGGGCCCGGTCCGGGGGCGGCGGAGTACGGTCTGGACACGGGCGAGGAGTTCGCGGACGCTGAACGGTTTGGTGACGTAGTCGTCCGCGCCCACGGACAGCCCGATGAGGGTGTCGACCTCGTCCTTGCGGGCGGTGACGACAATGACGTAGCAGTCGGAGAAGGTACGGATTTGGCGGCATACCTCGATGCCATCCAGCCCGGGCAACCCGAGGTCGAGGATGACGACGTCGGGGGCGTGGTCGCGCACGGCCTGCACCCCGTCGGGTCCGGTGTGGACGGTCGTCGTGACATACCCGGCCCGGGACAGGTAGGCGGCGATCAGCCCGGCCAGCGTGGTCTCGTCCTCGATGACCAGCACTCTGGTCGGCGGCGGTGGTGTGCTGCTCACGCGTCCAGTGTCCCCGGTCGGTGCCCGGCCCCTGATGCTGATGCCGGCACCCAGGTCGATCTTCGTCAAACCTCAACCCGCCCGCCGTCCAGCCTTGAGGTGCGGTGCGCACCGTGGACGTGAGCAGCCGCGCTTGCGTTGGCTCGGTCTCGGGACGAGGAGATGGCCAGATGATGTGGGGCACCGGGTTTGGGATGGGCTGGTGGATGTGGCTGCTCATGGGCGCCGGCACCCTCGCCTTCTGGATCGCGGTCCTGCTCCTCGTCAGGCAGTTGCTCCCTGCGGGACGGGCCAAGCAGGGCCCGGAGCGCCCTCAACCGCTGACTCTGCTCAAGGAGGGTCTGGCTCGAGGCGAGATCAGCCTCGAGGAGTACGAACAACGGCGCCGCCTGATCGTCGACGGCCACTGAAACCCTCATCCCCTGCGAAAGGCATCATGACCTCTCCTCTGCTTTCCCGCCGCACCGTTCTGCTCGGTTCCCTGGGCGTGGCCTCGGCTGCGGCTCTGACCGCATGCACGACTTCCACCACGGGCTCTGAGATGCCGTCCACCCCGTTCGGGTCTCCGACACCCCTATCACCGTCGCCTGGGCAGAAGGTCGTCACCAAGACGTTGACCGCCAAACCGGTCACCCTCGACCTGGCCGGACGCACCGCCGCGACGTGGGGGTACGACGGGAGCGTGCCCGGACCGCTCGTGCGGGCAACCGCCGGCGACTTCCTCCGCATGACCCTGAACAACCAGCTCCCGGCGGACACGACGATCCACTGGCACGGCATCCGGCTGCGGAACGCCGCCGACGGAGTGCCGGGCCTGACTCAGGATCCCGTCAGGCCCGGTGGGGCGTTCGTGTACGAGTTCACCGCCCCCGACCCTGGCACCTACTTCTTTCACCCCCACGTCGGGGTCCAACTCGACCGGGGCCTATACGCGCCGATGATCATCGACGACAAGACCGACACCGGCGGCTACGACACCGAGTGGGTCCTTGTCCTGGACGATTGGATCGACGGCACCGGCACCACCCCCGACGAGGTCCTCAAGAAGCTCATCGCCGACGGTGGCACCGCCACCGGCGGGATGGGCGGCATGGGGGGAATGGACCACGGGTCGATGGGTGGCATGGGCGGGATGTCGATGGGCGCCGCGCCCTGGGGAGATGCCGGCGACGTGACCTACCCGCTGTTCCTCGTCAACGGCAAACCGCCCACCGACCCCGACGTCTTGACCGCCAAACCCGGTCAGCGGGTCCGGCTACGGGTCATCAACGCCGCCTCCGACACGATCTTCGCCGTCGCCCTCGGCGGCCACGCCATGACGATCACCCACACTGACGGCCACGCCGTCCAACCCACCGAGGTGTCCGCGTTCTACATCGGGATGGGCGAACGCTACGACGCGATCGTCACCCTCACCGACGGTGTCTTCCCGCTCGTGGCCAGGCCTTTCGGCAAGACCAGCGGCGGCCAGGGCCTAGCGCTGGTCCGCACCGGCAGCGGCACCGCTCCGGGCCCGAACGCCAACCCGAGTGAACTGTCCGGACCGATCCTGATCGGCTCCCAGTTGCAGCCGGCTGCGTCCTCGCTCCTGCCCGCCAAGTCCCCGGACGCCACCGTTGACCTCGCCCTGCAAGGGTCGATGAAGCCCTACCAATGGGGCATCAACGGGGCACCGTTCGGCAAGAACGACCCCCTTACCGTCACCGCCGGGCAGCGGCTGCGGATCAACGCCACCAACATGACGATGATGACCCACCCCCTGCACCTGCACGGGCACACCTTCGCCCTGCCCTCCGGGCTGCGCAAAGACACCGTCCTGATGGCCCCCATGCAGTCACTGGCCATCGACCTCGACGCCGACAACACCGGCGACTGGATGATCCACTGCCACAACATCTACCACGCCGAAGCCGGCATGATGATCGCCCTCAACTACCGCCGATGAATAGGCCTCTGCTCCGTCGGGCGGTCGCCACGGCCACTGCCACCCCGCCGCCCCGAGAACCCTGGCAGCCTCCCCGAGAACGGGCCGGCTGCTTGCCACCACCGCCCAAGGCCTGCTCACCAGCAGCGACAACGGCGTAACCTGGACCCCGCGGCGCCCCCCGGAGAGGGCCGTGCTCGCGGCGTAGGCCGACGAGACCACCATCGCCGTGATCACCATCAGCGGACGGCTGGCCACCAGCACCGACGGCGGCGCGACGTGGGCACTGCACCCCAAGAACCTGGGCGCCGTCGAGGCCATGACCGCCGGCCGCACCCCCCAGCGAGGCTCTCGAAGTGCTCTGGTTCGTCGAGGGCAAGGCACTGGGCACCATCGACGACGCCGCCACCACCACCGTGCTCGTGCAGTGACCCACGCTGATCTTGACCGGCTCTTCATCGAATGGCGACACCACGAACGCACGCCTCACCCAGGCTGAAGAGTACCCGGACAGCAGGTCCGGACCCACCGGAGAAGGAGAACGAACATGACCACCGGACCCGCCGCGCCACAGGACTACGCACCTTTCACGACCCCGACACCCCCGGTGGACCCCGCCCCAGCCCCGCAGCACACCTCCGGGCACCACCGCCTCATGTGGCTCATGTGCGTGCCCATGGTCGTGGTCGTCGCGGTCCTGATCGCCACCGGACGACTCGCAGCCGGCGGCCTGATCTACGCGCTGGGGTGCATGGCGATGATGGGCGCCATGATGCTGTGGATGAACCACGGCACCACCCAAGACGCACCCCGGCAAGGCCCCGCCGGGCACGACCAGCCCTGACGTCTCCTGATCAGCAGATGGCGGCGTCTTCATCGAATCTCAACCTGGTCACGACCCGACGGCGGTACCGGCTGGGGAGTGTCGAGTGGGCACCACGACGACAACCCCGGCCGATGCCGGGCCGACCGACCAGGAGAGACCCGTGACCGTCACCCAGGCCACACCCAGCAGCTCCCAAGCCACGAAGGCGGCCGCGCCGCTCACCCCGGTTCTCGCCGCGGTCGCCGTCGCGGCCGCTGTCGCCGGCTACTTGATCCCGGACCGGACCGTCGGTGCCGGGATGAGCGGCATGTCCATGACCCACTACATGGGCCTGCTCGCCGTCAACCAACCGTGGAACCTGCTGCTGTTCATGGCCGCCCCCGTCATCCTCGCGGAGACGTTGGCGATCACCGAGCTCGTGTTGCTCTTCCGCACCGACCCCCCGGCGTGGGTCCGCTCCCTGAGCCGGCTCGCCGGGCTGGTCGCCGGGCCTCTGATGGTCGGCATCGTCGTGCACCTACTGCGCAACGCGGTCATCCCGCTCACCAGCAGCGGCGGGTGGCGCGGCCCCGCCGATGTGATCGCCGTCCTGTCCTACCTGCTCGCCGCCGCACCGCTGATCGGCATCACTCTCATTGAGCTCGGCCTGTGGGGTCGCGACACCTACCAGGCGCGCAAGTGGCACACCGTCTGCGTGGGCGTGTTCCTCGTCGTCGCCCACGTCGCCATGATCTTCGGGATGCTCGACCCCACCGTCCTGGGCTGGAACCCGACCCATCAGATGCCCAGCGGCGGATCCATGCCCGGCATGAACCACTGACCTGACAGGAAGGCGTCGGCCCACACCGGCCCGGCGAGCGTGCCACCCCATGGCCCACACCCCCACCACAACCACCAACCGCGTCGATCCGGTCTGCGGGATGCAGGTCGACCCCACCACCGCCATCGCACTCGACCACGCCGGCACGACCCACCACTTCTGCTCCGAGAAGTGCCGCGAACGCTTCCGCGGGGCCCCCGACCGCTACCTCGCCGTGGGTGTCGCCCCCAGCAGCGCCGCATCAAAGAACCACCATGCTGAGGACGAGGTCGCTGAGTGGACCTGCCCGATGCACCCCGAGATCCGTCGGCCAGGGCCCGGCTCGTGCCCCATCTGTGGGATGGCCCTCGAACCAGTCACCGTCACCCCCGACACCGCACCCAGCCCCGAATTAGCCGACATGACGCGGCGGTTCTGGATCGCGACCGCACTGACCATCCCCATCGTCATCCTCGAGATGGGCCGGCACTTCATCCCCTGGCTGCGCGACCTTATCCCCATCCGAGCATCAGTGTGGTCTCAGCTGCTGCTGGCCACCCCTGTCGTTCTGTGGGCAGGGTGGCCGTTCTTCGTGCGCGGCTGGAGATCGGTGCGCACCCGCAACCTCAACATGTTCACCCTGATCGCGATGGGCACCGGCATCGCCTGGCTGTTCAGCCTCATCGCGGCCCTGGCTCCCGGCATCTTCCCTCCCTCCTTCCGCGGGGATGGCGGCACCGTCGACGTCTACTTCGAGGCCGCCGCCGTCATCACCACCTTGGTCCTGCTCGGTCAGGTCCTTGAACTGCGCGCTCGGGAACAGACCTCCGGCGCCATCAAGGCCCTGCTCGACCTCAGCCCCAAAACCGCCCGCCGTCTCACCGACGACGGCGCCGACGAAGAGATCCCCCTCGCGGCAGTCCGGGCCGGCGACCGGCTCCGGGTCCGACCCGGCGAGGCCGTTCCCGTCGACGGGACCGTCCTGGACGGTCGGTCCGCCATCGACGAGTCACTGGTCACCGGGGAGTCGATGCCGGTCACCAAGACCCGCGGCGATGCCATCATCGGGGGCACCATCAACGGCACCGGCGCCGTGATCATGGAAGCCGAGAAGGTCGGCCGCGACACCATGCTCGCCCGGATCGTAGCCATGGTCGCCGAGGCGCAACGCTCCCGCGCACCCATCCAGCGGATGGCCGACAAGGTCGCCCGAACCTTCGTCCCCGTCGTGATCGTCATCGCCGTCATCGCGTTCATCGTGTGGGCATTGATCGGCCCGGCGCCCAAACTGGCGCACGCCCTCGTCGTCGCGGTCGCAGTCCTCATCATCGCCTGCCCCTGCGCACTCGGACTGGCCACACCCATGTCGATCATGGTCGGCGTCGGCCGCGGCGCCAGCCTCGGCGTCCTGATCAAGAACGCCGAAGCTCTCGAACGGATGGAGAAGGTCGACACCCTCGTCGTCGACAAGACCGGCACCCTCACTGAAGGCCGACCCACCGTGACCGACATCGTCGCCACCGGTAGTCACTCCCAGGACGACCTGCTCCGCTTTGCCGCCGGGGTTGAACGCGCCTCCGAACACCCACTGGCCCTGGCGATCGTCGAGGCCGCCACGACCCGAAGCCTCGATGTTCCCGACGTCACCGACTTCGACTCACCCGTCGGTCGCGGCGCCCAAGGTACCGTCGACGGACACCGGGTTGCCCTCGGCAGCGCCACCTTCCTGAAGTCCCACGGCATCGACAGCAACGAAGCCCAGGAAACAGCCGACCACCTGCGCGGCGAGGGCGCCACCGTCATCTACATCGGCATCGACGGCCAACTCGCCGGACTCTTCACCATCGCCGACCCCATCAAGGCCACCACCCCCGACGCCCTCGAAGCACTGCGTGCAGACAACATCCACGTCGTCATGCTCACCGGCGACAACCGGGTCACCGCCCAAGCCGTCGCCGCCACACTGGGCATCGAGCAGGTCGAGGCCGAAGTCCTGCCCGACCACAAGAGCGACATCGTGACCAAGCTCCGCAGCCAGGGCCACGTCGTAGCCATGGCCGGCGACGGCGTCAACGACGCCCCCGCCCTCGCCGCCGCCGACGTCGGCATCGCCATGGGCACCGGCACCGACGTCGCCATCGAAAGCGCCGGCGTCACCCTCCTCAAAGGCGACCTCACCGGCATCGTGCGAGCCCGACACCTCTCCGCGAAGACGATGGCCAACATCCGACAGAACCTCTTCTTCGCCTTCGTCTACAACGCACTCGGCATCCCCATCGCCGCCGGCGTCCTCTACCCCGTCTTCGGGCTCCTGCTCTCACCGATCATCGCCGCCGCAGCCATGGCCTTATCGAGCGTCAGCGTCATCGGCAACGCCCTCCGCCTCCGCGCACAAACAATCACCTGAGACCACGCCAGAGGGCCACGCACGGACACTGCACGACCCCCACCGGACGAGCCGATCTCTGCAAAGTGCGCCGCAACACCTCGTGCAGACTTCGCTGCATCTCGACAGAATCCTGTGACAGCCGAAGACGAGCCTGCCATCGACGTCACGGCTTGGGCTGTGATCCGGGACGAGCCCGGTGGACGCGATCCCAACAAGCGCTGGCTGGCCGCGTCTCCAAACGCAGCACTTCACGACCACTGGCTCTGGAAGTCACGGCAACGGACGGGCGATGGATCTGAGACGGCCATCACCGACTGCGCAGAGGTGTTCGTGTCGCGTCTTGCTAGCCGCATCGGCCTCCCGGCGGCTGTGTGCCGCTTCGCAGTTTGTGATGGCGAGTGGGGGGTCATCTCACGCAACGTGACTCCGGACGGCTACAGCCTCAACACTGGCGCGGCGTACCTGCCTGAGGTCGAAGGGTACGAACGCCGCTCGGCAGTTTCTCGGACGGGACATCGAGCAGGGCTGATGCGGCGTGACCGCGGATACACCCTCGACGCGGTGCAGCGGGTCCTCGCCAACGTCGGACCGCCCCCCGGCGCGACTGGCTTCAGCGCGTTCGGGGTTTTCGCCGGGTATCTGGTCTTGGACGCATTGACCGGCAACACTGACCGCCACCCCGGAAACTGGGCCCTTCTGGAGTCCGATCAGGATGGCACTCGCTACCTCGCGGCAACCTACGACCATGGCAGCGCGCTGGGAGCGGGCCTGACCGACGAGAACAGGCGGACGCGGACCGCGGAGGACTTCGCGGCCAGGGGGCGAGCGAACCCG
>JBDIAR010000156.1:0-8027 GCA_039812545.1 Dermatophilaceae bacterium
GCCCCGGGAAACCGGATCCCCCGAGCCGGCCGGCCCGCGATCGACCTCAGTCGAACCAGATGTCCATGCCGTGCAGCGGGAACACCGCCTGCCGGGTGGCCATGATCGCCCGGTCGACTTCGCTGCCGGGGTCGTACCCGGCATCCCACGACCGCCACCACAACGGTCCCTCGTCGGGGTCGAGATCGCCCATCCGCAGCGGCGCCTCCGAGTCTCCGACCACGGTGCGCACGTGGGCGCGCCACTCCTCGGGAACCTCGGTCTTCAACGGGATCGGCCGATGCGAGGCGATCGCGGTCAGATGCGTCCAGGTCCGCGGCACGACCTGGACGACCTCGTACCCACCGCCGCCCAACCCGATCCATTTCCCGCCGCTGATCTCGTGCGCGAGCCGGTGCACCGAGTCGATCACCGACCGCTGGGCGTCGACGGTCATCGACATGTGCGCCAGCGGGTCCAGCGCATGCGTGTCGGCACCGTGCTGGGAGACGATCACGTCCGGCCGGAAGGCGCGCACCAACGGCATCACCGTGGCGTGGAACGCCCGCAGCCAGCCGCTGTCCCCCAGCCCGGGCGGCAGCGCGATATTGGCGGCCGAACCCGGCGCCGCGAGGCCACCGGTGTCCGTCGGCCAGCCGGTGCCGGGGAAGAGCGCGCGTCCGGTTTCGTGCAACGACACGGTCAGGACCCGCGGGTCGTCCCAGAAGATGCGTTCGACCCCGTCGCCGTGGTGCACGTCGACGTCGAGGTATGCCACCCGCTCGGCGCCGTGGTCCAGGAGCCACTGGATGCCGACGGCGATGTCGTTGTAGATGCAGAACCCGGACGCGGCGTCCGGCATCGCGTGGTGCAGGCCGCCGCAGAAATTGACGCCGTGTTCGACCTGGCCGGTCCAGACGAGTTCACAGATCTCGCGGGTACCCTCGGCGATCCGCGCGGCGGACTCGTGGATGCCCTTGAACGCCGGGTCGTCCTCGGTCCCGATTCCGTAGGACTGGTCCGCGTCGTCCGGGTGCAGCGAGGCCGCCTTGACCGCCTCGACGTAGTCCCGGTCGTGGACGGTCGCCAAGACGTCGTCGCTGGCCACGTCCGGAGCCACGACGCGGATGTCGTCGTGATCCAGAAGGCCTAAGGCGTTGCACAATCGGGCGGTCAGGTCCAGCCGGATGGGATTCATCGGGTGGTCCGGGCCGAAGTCGTAACGGGTGAAGATCTCGTCCCAGACAACCGCCGCACGGTATGCCATAGGGATGACGTTATCGCCGGATGACGTTCACGGCATCTCACCGGCGCCGCAGAAGTGCCGAGCAGCCGGGCCGACGGGCCGAATGGCACCGCGCGCCCGCCGCGAGGCGCCGCAGGCCAGGGCGGCGGGTGCGACGGCCGGCCCTCGGTTGGCCGGTTCGCGGCCCGCGGCGCGTGCGACAATCCCCCGGTGACAGGGCCTCGACAAGCACCCTCCGGCATACCTCCGGCGCCGCGCCCCGACCTGCCCTGGCGAGACCGCCCGACCCACGTGGCGTGGTTGAACGACCAGTTCGCCAAGGTCATCCGGTTCGCGGTCGGATCGATCCGGCCGCAGGGCGCGTTCGAGTGGCTGGAGGCCGACGGCAGCCACGTCCCGGGCAAGCACCCGCAGCTCTTCCTCACCGCGCGGATGACCTATGTCGCGGCACTGGCGGCGGTCCGCGGCATACCCGGCTCCGGAGCCCTGCTCGACCACGGCGTCGACGCCCTGCTCGCCCTGCACCGCGACCCCGCCGCCGACGGCTGGATCGCCGATCCGCTGACCGACCCGAACACCCGCAAGATGACCTACGACCACGTCCACGTCGGGTTCGCCGCCGCCAACGCCGTGGCGGCCGGGAGCGAGCGCGCCCGAGACGTGCTCGATCATGCGATCCACGTCATCGACACCCACCTCTGGCGACCGGACGAAGCTGCCCTCGTCGAGTCGTATGCCGCCGACTGGACCGACTCGGAGCCCTACCGCGGCGCGAACTCCAATATGCACGGAGTCGAGGCCTTCCTCGCCATCGGCGTCGCAACCGGGGACCCGGTCTGGTTCCGGCGCGCCCTGGCGATCAGCGAGCGGCTGATCGACGGCGCGGCCCGGGCCAACCACTGGTTGATGCCGGAACACTTCACCGCCGACTGGGAACCGCTGCCGGATTACAACCGGGACGAACCGGCGCACCCGTTCCGGCCGTACGGCTGGACCCCGGGGCACGCCTTCGAATGGTCCCGGCTGCTCCTGGAACTGGCCGCGGCGCTCGGCGACACCGCGCCCGGTTGGCTCGCCGAAAGTGCCCGGGCGCTCGGCGACACGGCGCTGGCCACCTGGGGGATCGACGGGACGCCAGGGTTCGGATACACCACCGACTGGGACGGCGTACCCGTCGTCACGACCCGGTTGCACTGGCCGCTGTGCGAGGCGATCCAAGCGGTGGCACTACTCCACCGGGCGACCGGCGACCCGGCATACGAATCGGCCTATCGGCGGTGCTGGGACCACGCGGCAGCCCACTGGATCGACGAGACCGGCATGTGGGCCAACGAGCTGACGCCCGAACTCACCGAGGGTTCGACGATCTGGCGGGGTCGCCCGGACGTCTACCACACGGTCGGTGCGCTGCTCGGACCGCAGGTGCCGGCGGCACCCAATCTGGCGGCGGCGCTGGCGGTCGCCGGCACCGACATCACCCGGGCGCCCTGACGTCAGATCGGCGATCCGGTCGACAGCAGGTCGAGGTCACAGCGCCGCGAACGGATTGCGGATCGTCACCCCGCGGATCGAGGCCCCATCGCTCAGGTCCTCGCTGAAGAGCGTTTCGCAGCCGGCCACGCCGGCCGCCTCGATGATCATGGCCTGCCAGATCGAGATCCGGTGGGTCGATGACGTCTCGGCCGCCCGCACGACGAGTTCGGCATCTGCGGGAATGACGTCGAGTTCGGCCAGCGACGCCAGGACCCGCCCGGCGACATCGGCGGGCATGGGCGGACTGAAGTTCGAGGTCACGACGGAGTACCACTCGAGCATGACCTGGGTGCTGATCACCGCGTCCGGTCCTCGCCGCAACAGCTCTCGGGCCCGAGCCTGCTTCGCCGGTTCGTCGTCGTCGAATGCATAGACCAGGACATTGGTGTCGAGGAAGTCAGCCACGGTGCGCGTCCTCGCGGGTCCAGGTCCGGCCGCGAGGTCCGGAGCCGTACGAGCAGGCCTGCGCGAGCTCCAGAACCCGCGACATCCGCGAGTCCGCGTCGGCGGCGTCGGCGTACCGCCGCAGTGCATCGGCGAGGTATGCGTTGACCGATTCGTCGCGCTGGAGCGCACGGAGTCGGGCGCGCTTGAGGGTCGCGTCTTCCACGGTGATGGTGAGGTTCGCCGTCATGGGAGGGTAGCACCGAACCCGTGGCGCACGGGATCCGTGTAGCACGGGTCTGCGGACGCGGCGACAGACTCAGTTCGGCGGTGCCCAGGGTTCGGCGAGGGCGAGGATCATCGCGATCTCCTGCTCGTCGTCGTCCCCGCCGTGCATCGGCCGGCGCATATCGGTCGGCCGGAACCCGAACCCGGACGCAAAGGCCACCGCCCGCCCGTTGTCCGAACCCACCCAGTAGACGAGCTGGGTGTGCCCCTCGTCCTTGGCCTGGCGCGCGCAGGCGTGCATGAGTTGCGTGGCGATGCCGCGGCCGCGCACGACCGGGTCGACCCACACCGAGAAGACCTCCGCGACATGCGCGAAATCACCGTGCATCGTGCGCACGCTGGCCACCGCGACGGCGTGGTCGTGTTCGACGGCGATCAGCCGCTGGGCGCGCCGCATCCGCGAGCGCCAGACGTGTTCGCCGTACCCCTCCTCCTCCTGCGCGGTGGCCGCGAAGGCATGAGGGGAGTCCTTCAACGCGCTCAGGCGCAAGACCCGGTATGCCGTCCAGTCTTCTTCGCCGAGAACCCGCACGGTGATGTCCGCCATGTATGCCAGCCTGTCACGACTCGGGGCCCAGCGCGATTCGAGGTCACCTGGCGACCGGCATACGAACGAGGAGTCGACCGGCTACACCGTGCCGGAGGCCAAGTCCCGGGACCGGTTGGCCGCCGCCTCCATCGCCGTCATGAACGCCGCCCGCACCTTGAAATCGTCCAAGGTCCGCACGGCGGCGATCGTCGTGCCGCCCGGGGAGGTGACCCGCTCCCGAAGCACGGTGGGGTGCTCGCCGGTCTCCTTGAGCATGGTCGCGGCCCCGTAGAGCGTTTGCACCGTGAGCTCGGTCGCGGTGGCCCGCGGCAGCCCCAACAGCACCCCCGCCTCGATCATCGCCTCGACGACGTAGAAGATGTATGCCGGTCCGCTCCCGGAAATCGCGGTCACCGCGTCTTGGTACTTCTCCGCGACCTGCACGACCTTCCCGCACGAGGCCAACAGCGCCTCGGCGGTGTCCAGCTGCTCGGGCGAACAGTGCCGGCCCGGCGAGATCGCCGCCATCCCCTCGTCGACGAGCGCCGGCGTGTTCGGCATGACCCGCACGACCGAGGTGCCCTCGGGCAGCCTCGACTCCAGGTACGCGGTCGTGATGCCGGCCGCCAGCGAGACCACCAGAGCACCGGGACGGACGTGGTCGTGGATCTCGTCCAGCAAGGTGCCCATGTCCTGCGGCTTGACGACCAGGACGAGGGTGTTCGCGCCCTGCGCGGCGTCGACATTGTCGGTGCACCGCACGTTGTAGCGGGCGGTCAACTGCGCGGCGTGATCGACCCGCTTCTCGGTGATGAGCAGGTCCTGCGGTGGTCGGCCCGCGCGCAGCAGACCGGAGAGCAGGGTCTCCCCCATCACTCCGGCGCCGAAGATCGCTGTCGTCATGGCGGTCAGTATGCCAATCCGCACCGCCACCCTCGCCGCCGGTCCGCCGGGAGCCAGTGGGCGCCTCCCGACCCGGCACGAGACGGCTGTCGGTGCGACGGCATACGGTCGCAGACATGATCGACGTGGTCGCCGTCAGCGGGTACCGGTCCCTGCGCGAGGTCGTGGTCCCGCTCGGCCGCCTCACGGTCGTCACCGGCGCCAACGGCACCGGCAAGTCCAGCCTGTACCGGGCCCTGCGACTGCTCGCCGACTGCGGACAGGGGCAGGTGGTGGCCTCGCTGGCCCGTGAGGGTGGGCTGCAATCGGCGCTGTGGGCCGGCCCGGCGACGCTGGGCGGGGTGCGCCGCGGTCACCAGGTCCAGGGCACGATCCGCAAGGGTCCGATCGCGCTGCAGCTCGGGATCGGCGGGGCCGCGGACGCTGACGGGGCCGACGACCCCGGATATCTCGTCGACCTCGGGCTTCCCGTCCAGGGGCAGTCCGCCTTCGACCGCGACCCGCAGATCAAGCGCGAGGTGGTCTGGACCGGACCGGTCATGCGGCCGGCGACCGTCGTCGCGCGTCGCCGCCACCAACAGGTGGAGTTCCGGGACTTCACCGGCGGCTGGACCGAATCGCCCATCCGGTTGCCACCGCACCGCAGCCTGCTGGCCGAGTTCGCCGGGCCGGCCGACTCCCCCGAACTCTGGCAGGTCCGGCACCGGCTGCGGTCCTGGCGGTTCTACGACGGGTTCCGCGCCGACCGGGACGCCCCCGCCCGGCAACCGCACGTCGGCACCCGCACCCCGGCCCTCGCGGACGACGGACACGATCTGGCCGCCGCCGTGCAGACCATCATCGAGGACGGCCGCTCGCCGCTGGAAACCGCCGTGGCGGACGCGTTCGACGGGTCGAGCGTGCTCGTGCGGGTCATCGACGGCTTCTTCGAGGTATGCCTGCAGCAGCCGGGGATGTTGCGTCCCCTTCGCGCCGCCGAACTCTCCGACGGCACGCTGCGCTATCTGCTGTGGATCGCCGCCCTGCTCAGTCCCGAACCGCCGCCGCTGCTGGTGGTCAACGAGCCGGAGACCAGCCTGCATCCGCACCTGCTCGGGCCGTTGGCCCGGCTCGTCGCGGCGGCGGCCCGCAGCACCCAGCTCGTGGTCGTCACGCACAACGTCGCCTTCGCCGCCGCGATCGAGGAGGAGGTGAGCGCATCGGGTGGAGCCGACGACTTCCGACACCTCGAACTCGTCAAAGACAACGGCGAGACCCGGGTGGCCGGCCAGGGCCTGCTGACCACACCGGGCTGGGAGTGGGGGCGCCGCTGACGACACCCCATTCGACGTTCAGTTCTGGGTGACCAGGCCGCGCAGGAAGAACATCGTGTTGGCCGGCTTCTCCGCCATCCGGCGCATCAGGTACCCGTACCACTGGTCGCCGAACGGCAGATAGACCCGCAGCTGGTCGCCGCGATCCGCGATTCGCTTCTGCTCCTCCGGCCGGATGCCGAACAGCATCTGGTATTCGAAGGTCTTGGGCCCCCGGTCGTGGCGCGCCGCGAGCGCCCCGGCGATCTCGATCATCCGCGGGTCGTGGCTGGCCACCATCGGGTACCCGCCCCCGGCCATCAGCACCTTCAGGCAGCGGACGTAGGACTTGTCGACGTCGAGCCGGTCTTGATATGCCACCGATTCGGGTTCCTTGTAGGCCCCCTTGCACAGCCGGATCCGCGACCCCGGGCCCGCCAGGTCCCGGCAGTCGCCCTCGGTGCGCCGAAGGTAGGCCTGCAGGACACCTCCGGTGTTCGGGAAGTCCACCCGCAGCTCGCGCAGCGCCGCCAGCGTCGCGTCCGTGGTCGTGTGGTCTTCCATGTCGACCGTCACCGTGGTCCCGGCGTCTTGGGCGGCCCGGCAGATCTGGCGGGCGTGCTCCAACGCGATCTGCGCGCCGTCCCCCGGGAGGGCCTGTCCGAGGGCGGACAGCTTGACGGAGACCTCGGCGCGCCCGCCCTGCGTCAGTCCCTCGTCGGCGAGCGCGGTGAGCAGGGAAAGGTACATGTCGCGGGTGGCCTGGGCCTGCGCCAGGTCCAAGGTGTCCTCGCCGAGATAGTCGATGGTGACCAGGCGGCGGGTCTGGATGACCTCGCGGCTGGCCCGCACGGCATCGGGCAGGGTGGCGCCGGCGACGAACCGGCGGACCACGCCGCGGCTCACCGGCGCCTGGACGATGACGTCGCGGACGGTGTCGGAACGGGACAACTGCAGGAGCGCATTGCGCAGGAGGTCGCCGGCTGGCACGGGTGTGGCCCTTTCACTCGTCCCGAGGGGCTCGCCGTCGAGCCCTCGGGCCACGCGGGATCACCGCGCGGCTGGCCACCAATGTACTTCCGCCCTCGGGCGCCTCGCACGTCAGGGCGTGCGGCGCCGCAAGGTCGCCGACCCGAGCGCCAATGCCACGGCGATGAACCCGACGACGACGAGCACGGGAACCCGCAGATCGGCATACGGATCGGTCTTGGTGGCAATGGCGTTCATGGCGTCGACGACATACGACAGCGGCAGGACGTCGGAGAGTTGGGCCAGCCCGTTGGGCAGTTCGTCGCGCGACGGGAAGATCCCGCACAACAGGAACTGCGGCAGGATGAACGCCGGCATGAACTGGACGGCCTGGAACTCGGTGCGGGCGAATCCGCTGGCCAGCAGCCCGAGCGACGTGCCGAGGACGGCGGCTCCGAGCGCGAGCAGGATGAGCAGCCAGACCGGTCCGACCAGGTCGAGTCCGCATACCCAGAACGCGAACGCCGTCACCACCAGCGCTTGGACGACCGCGACGGCGGCGAAGGCGAGGGCATACCCGAGCATGAAATCGCCCTTGCCGAGCGGGGTCGTGAGGAGCCGTTCCAGGGTTCCGGATTGGCGTTCGCGCAGCGTGGCGATCGAGGTGACGATGAACATCACCATCATCGGGAACAGGCCGATCAGCGCGGGGCCGATGTGGTCGTAGACCCGCGCATCCAGGATCCATGCCAGCAGGCCGCTCATCACGCAGGGTACGGCCAGCAGCAGGGCGATCGTGCGCTTGTCCCGGTGCAGTTGGGTGAGGATGCGGCGGGCGGTGACCAGGGCCAGTCGCAGGTTCATCGCGGGCCTCCCGAGGGGAACGCGTCGTCGATCCGTTGGT
>JBDIAR010000157.1:0-7940 GCA_039812545.1 Dermatophilaceae bacterium
GCGCGGACAGGTCCAAGATCCTTTGCCACGCGACGGCCGCCGGCAGATCGCTGTCGATCCGCACGACGAAAGACGCCGAGCCGCGTGCACCGCGCCTGCCGGGCACGTCGAGGGGCTGGGAGTCCATGGTCCCTGCATACCAGACCATCCGCCGCGACCTGCGCCCCCGCCGCCCCTGCCGCTCGGGACGGCCCCGGCATACCCTGGAGGCATGGCGAATCCTGTGATCGCATGCCCGTCCTGCGGGACGAAGAACCGCCTTCCGGTGGTCGCGAGCGGCCATCCGCGATGCGCGAAGTGCACGACCGACCTGCCGTGGCTCGTCGATGCCGGCGACGACGATTTCGACGCGGCCGTGGCGACGAAGGTGCTCGTCGTGGTGGACCTGTGGGCGCCGTGGTGTGGGCCGTGCCGGATGATCGCGCCGGTGCTGGAGGCGATGAGCCGCGAGCTGGCCGGCCGGATCAAGGTGGTCAAGGTCAATGTCGACACCTCCCCGCGGATCGCCCAGCGCTACCAGGCGCAGAGCATCCCGATGCTGCTCCTGATGGACGGCGGTTCGGTGGTGGACACGATCGTCGGCGCCCAACCCGCCCCGGTGCTGCGCAATCGGATCACCCAGGCGTTGGCCGCTCGCGGCTGAGCGCGGCGAGCGCGACTGAGCCGATCCGACGTACCGTGGAGTGATGGGAACGCCAGCCGAGCGGAATACCCGGACCGAGACGGACAGCATGGGTGCCGTCGAGGTGCCCGCCGACCGCTATTGGGGCGCTCAGACGCAGCGCAGTATCGAGCACTTCGACATCGGTCGGGACACCTTCCTGTGGGGGCGGCCGATGATTCGGGCGCTCGGGATCCTCAAGCAGGCGGCGGCTCGCACGAACCGTTCGCTCGGGGTCCTGGACGGCGAGCTGGCGGGCCTGATCGAGGTCGCCGCCGCCGAGGTCGCCGCGGGCGCGTGGGACGACGAGTTCCCTCTCGTGGTCTTCCAGACCGGGTCGGGCACGCAGTCGAACATGAACGCCAACGAGGTGATCGCGAACCGGGCCAATGAGTTGGCCGGCGTCGGGCTCGGCGCCAAGGCCCCCGTCCACCCGAACGACCACGTCAACCGGGGCCAGTCGTCCAACGACACCTTCCCCACGGCGATGCACGTCGCGATCGTCGAAGAGCTGGCGCAGCGGCTGTACCCGGCGGTGGGCGAGCTCCGGGACACCCTGGTCGAGCGCGCGGACCGGTTCGCCGACATCGTCATGGTCGGCCGCACCCACCTCCAGGACGCCACCCCCGTCACCCTGGGACAGGTGATGGGCGGCTGGGTGGCTCAGCTGGACTTCGCGGTGGCCGGCGTCCGCGCCGCCGACGTCCGGGCCCGAGACCTGGCGATCGGTGGAACCGCCGTCGGGACGGGACTGAACACCCACCCCGACTTCGGCCGGCATACGGCAGAGGAGATTTCGTCGATCACCGGATTGGAGTTCCGGCAGGCCGACAACCTCTTCGCGGCGCTCAGCGCGCACGACGCGTTGGTCGAGGTCAGCGGCGCCTTGCGGGTGTTGGCGGGGGCGGCGATGAAGATCGCCAACGACGTGCGCTGGCTCGCCTCCGGACCGCGCAACGGGATCGGCGAGCTGCGGATCCCCGAGAACGAACCCGGGAGTTCGATCATGCCGGGCAAGGTCAATCCGACGCAGGCCGAGGCCCTGACGATGGTGGTCGCGCGGGTGTTCGGCAACGACGTGACCGTGGCGTTCGCGGGCAGCCAGGGCAACTTCCAGCTCAACGTGTTCAAACCGGTGATGGCGCACGCGGTGCTGGAGTCGATTCTGTTGCTGGCAGACGCGATTCGCTCGTTCGCGGTTCATTGCGCGAGGGGGATCGAACCGGATCGCGAGCGGATTCAGGCCAACCTGGACGGCAACCTGATGCTCGTGACCGCCCTGACCCCGCACATCGGCTACGACCGAGCGGCCGCCATCGCCAAACAGGCCCACCACGACAACACGACCCTGCGGGCGGCGGCCATTGCGTCCGGTGACGTCACGGGCGAGGACTTCGACCGCTGGGTCGTGCCCCGCGACATGACGCACCCGGCGACATGACGCACCCGATGAGGTGAGGAGCAGCCCATGGGACATCGCATCCAGCTGCGCAGGGTGTACGACCCGCCCGAACCCGACGACGGACAGCGGGTTCTCGTCGATCGGCTCTGGCCGCGTGGCGTCAGCAAGGAACGTGCCGATCTCGACGAGTGGTTCAAGGACGTCGCGCCCTCGACCGCGTTGCGCGAGTGGTACGGACACGACCCGGACAAGTACGCGGAGTTCGCCCTGCGGTACCGCGCGGAGTTGACCGACACCGACCACGCCGCGGCCTTCGCAGAGTTGACCAAGCGAGCGGCGGCCGGCCCGTTGACGCTGCTCACCGGAGCCAAGGCCGTGGAGATCAGCGATGCCACGGTCCTGCGCGACGTCCTCACCCAACCCACTTCCTGACCAGGGACTCCCCTGACCGACGGATTCGCCCCGATGAAAGCTGAGGAACCACAATGGAATACGTGACCCTGTCCAATGGTATCGCCATGCCGATACTCGGCTTCGGCGTCTACCAGGTGCCGGCGGAGGACACCGAGCGCGTCGTCTCCGAGGCGCTGGCCGCCGGCTACCGCTCCATCGACACCGCCTCCGGGTACGGCAACGAGAAGGGGGTCGGGCGCGCCATCGCGGCCAGCGGCATACCGCGCGACGAACTCTTCGTCACCACCAAACTCTGGGTCCAGGACCCGGGCGAGGACAACACTCGGCGGGCCTTCGACTCCTCGATGACCAAGCTCGGCCTGGACACCCTCGACCTGTACCTGATCCACCAGCCGTTCGGCGACGTGTATGCCCAATGGCGCGCGATGGAGGGTCTGTATGCCGACGGTCGGATTCGCGCGATCGGGGTGTCGAACTTCATGCCCGATCGGCTACTCGACCTGATCCTGCACAACACCGTCGCGCCAATGGTGAACCAGGTGGAGACGCACCCGTTCTATCAGCGCGTGGCGGACCAGGAATTCATGGCCGCGCACGGCGTCGCGATCGAGTCGTGGGGGCCGTTCGCGGAGGGCCGCAACAATCTGTTCACAGATCCGGTGCTCTCGGGAATCGCTGCGGCACATGGCAAATCGGTCGGACAGGTCGTGCTGCGGTGGCTGATCCAGCGTGGCGTGATCGCGATCCCGAAGTCGGTGCGCCCCGAACGGATGGCCGAGAACCTCGCCGTGTTCGACTTCGCCCTGAGCGCGGAGCAGATGGCGGCCATCGCCGGCCTGGACACCGGGAGTTCGCTCTTCTTCAGCCACCGCGATCCCACCTGGGTCGAGCGCCTCGGAACGGTACGCGTCAGCGACTGACGGCGCATTCGCGGTCGACGACGGCCCGCAGATAGCCACGGTATTGCTGCGGATCCAAGCCGGTACTGATGGCCAGCATGGTCACCGTGTATGCCGAGTACATCGTGAACGCCGCGAGCGTCGCCTCGGGCTGCGGCGGCTTGAGGCCGGCGTGCTCGCACCATCGGCGGGCGATGGCGTCGACGACTCCGGCCACCCGAGCCTCGTTGTCCCGACCGTCGGCCCGGGCGACGTACGCGGCCCAATAGTCCCGGAACAGTTGGGTATTGGCGGCTGCGGCATCGAGGGTGGGCACGAAGAAGCCCCACACCTCGTCGGCGAGACTGCGTTTGCGTGAGGGCCGCTTGGCCGAGATCACCTGCCACACCTGCAGCGCCTGACTCGTGGCGGCCTCTTCCATGACGTGCAGGAAGAGGGTGGCCTTGTCGCCGACATTGCGCACCGTCCCGGTCGAGACCGCGGCCTCGGCGGCGATATCGCGTACGGAAGTGGCGGCATACCCACGCTCCAGGAAGAGTCGCCACGCCGCCTCCCTGACCCGACGCTCGCGGTCCAGCTGGCCTTCTCGACGGACGGACATCACACCTCCTGAACGACCCATCCTACCGAATGAACGTGTTCACTGAACTCGTGCAATACTCGTGTCGTCCCGCTGGAGTGAGGAGTATGCCGTGCCGTCCCCCACTGAATCCATTCCGGCGTCCCCGGCGTCTCCTGCCGGCCGTCCGACGGTCCTGTTCCGGTGGGGCGGGGTGGTCGGTCGGCACCCGTGGCGGGTGGTCACGGTCTGGTTGCTGCTGTTCCTCGCGTGCGGTGCGGCGGGCGCGTCGGTGGCGAGCAAGCTCAGCGAGGGTGGCGGCTATGACGAGCGGGCCGACTCCTGGCAGGCGTTCGTGGAGTTGAACCGGGCGTTCGGTGAGCGCATCGAGGACGTGACGGTGATCTACTCCACGACCGACCGGCCGGTGACGGATCCGGCGGTGTCGGCCGGCGTTGCTCGGGTCGTGGCCGGGCTGCCCAAGGACCGGGTCGTCGGCGTCGTCAACGGGCTGCAGGCTCCGCCGGCGCTCGGCATGGTCAGTGCCGACAAGCGCGCCGTCCGCGTGGCGATCACGTTGCGGGAGTTGGGAACTCCCGAGAACCCCGACACCAAGCAGAAGCTCCTCGACTACCAGGAGATCGCCGACAAGCTGGCCGTCGACGTGCCCGGGGTTCGCACCGACGTGGGTGGGATCTACTCGATGGCGGACGATGTTGTGCACGCGGTGGCCGATGACACCCGCCGCGCAGAGGGACTCGCACTGCCGGTCGTCGCCATCCTGGGGGTCCTCATCTTCGGCGGTGTCGTGGCGGCTGCGCTGCCTCCGCTGGTGGGTCTGGTCGCCGTCGTATTCGCTTTCGCCGCAGTGTCGTTCACGGCGGACCACACCATGGTGACGTCGCAGGCGCTGACGATCGTCACCCTGTTGGGGTTGGGCCTGGCCATCGACTACAGCCTGTTCATCGTCAACCGGTTCCGTGAGGAACTCGGCGATCGAACCGGGCGGGCCGCCGCCGTGGACGCACTGGGACCGACCCTGGCGGCGGCCGGCCGCACCGTCATCTTCAGCGCGGTCATCGTGGCGGTGAGTATGGCGTCGCTGCTGGTCTTCCCACTGGCTCCGTTGCGGTCACTGGCATACGGGGCGATCCCGGCGGTGCTGGGCGCCGCGGTGACCGCCGTCGTGCTGTTGCCGGCCGTGCTCGCGCTGCTCGGCCAACGGGTCAATGCGTGGCATGTGCCGGGGACCCGCCCTGCGACGGTGTTGCCGGAGGACGCCGACAGTCACGGCGCCTGGGCGGCCATCGCCCATCGCGTGATGCGGCGGCCGTGGACGTACCTCATCGTTGTGTCCGTGGTGCTCGTGGCGTTGGGATCGCCGTTCCGGCACGTGCAGTGGGGCAGCGTCGACGAGGGAGTCCTGCCCGCCAGCGCGCCGAGCCGACAGACGCTGGCGACCAGCGCACAACACTTCGGCGGGACTCAGGCCTGGATGTATGCCGTTCTCGTCGGCGCGGATTCGGCTGCGGCCGCGGCGTATGCGGCGAGTCTCGATTCCGCGGTGCCCGAGTTGACGACGGTGATCCCGGTCGGCACGACCGTCGCAGACGGACGCAACTACGCGATGCTGCGGATGGCATACCCGGGCAAGCCCAACGAAACGGCCTCGCTCGACCTGGTCTCGAAGGTACGCGCGGTGCCGGCGCCGACCGGGGTGCGGGCCTACGTCGGCGGCCAGAACGCGCTGACCGTCGATCAGAAAGCCGTTGTCGCAGAGCGGCTCCCGGCGATGGTGGCCTTGATCGCGGTGTCGATGTTCGTGCTGCTCTTCTTGGCGTTCGGGTCGATCCTGTTGCCGCTGAAGGCCATCGTGGTGTCGGCGCTGTCGATTCTGGCGTCGTTCGGGATCGTGGTGTGGGGATTCCAGGACGGCGGGCTCGCCGGGCTGCTGGGGTTCGAGGCTCCGGGGTACACCGAACTCACCACGCCGGTCGCGATGGGCGCGATGCTGTTCGGGCTGTCGATGGACTACGAGGTGTTCCTGCTGTCGCGCATCCGCGAGGAGTGGGATCGCACCGGGGACAACACTTTGTCCGTCGCGCACGGGTTGTCGCGGACGGGGCGGATCATCACCGGTGCGGCGGTGTTGCTCGGCGTCGTGGTGGGCTGTTTCGTGATCAGCGGCGTGATCGTGGTCAAGATGCTCGGGGTGGCGATGCTGGTGGCGCTCGTGCTGGATGCCACGCTGATCCGTGGGGTGCTCGTGCCGGCGACGATGCGTCTGATGGGCCGCTGGAACTGGTGGCTGCCCGGCGGTCTGGCCGGCTGGTGGGAGCGCCACCACCTCACCCACTGACCCTCTCTCCGCCCCGCCGACCCGCATACAATCCCGCCCCGCCCGCTCCCCTCCGGCCGGCCCTGCCCGCCGGACGGACAAAGGACCGCGCTCCGAGCCCAGGGGCGGCGTGTCCGATCGTTTACGACGCCTTTGCCAGCCCGTCGGTCGGCTCGACGGAGCAGTGACCGAGCGATGCGAGCGACCGGGCCGCGCTAGTTCGTGCGTGAGGTGAGGGTGTGGACCCGGCAGTTGAACAACTCCCAGCTCACGCGACGGCCACGTGCGGAGGCGTTCATCCAACTGTCCGGCGAGGGGCTGGAGGACCGATAGTCGGGGTCCGAACACTCATCCGCCGGCAGCGCGGTGACCACCAGGTCCGCGACGTAAGGTGCGTCGGGGATGCGGACGCTGATCGTATGCCGGTTCGCGGCTCCGGCGGGTGCCGCGCTGATCTCGAGGACACCGTCCTTGGAGATCAGCTGGCCACCGCCGAGCAGGGTGCGCAGAGCCGCACTGAGGTCGGCGGAGTCGAAGTTGTCGATCCTGTTGTTCCAGACCTCGAGTGGGTCCGCACCACTGCGCGTGACGATCCCCGTGCCCACCGGTTACCCCGGATCCCTGGTCAGGAGTGCCCGAGGCGGGCCCGCCAGGCCGGCGCGAACTTCGAGCCGGAGAAGCTGCGGCGGCTGGCCGGGTCGAGTTCGGTCGTGACCGCTTCGGCGAGCTTCAGCGCGGTCTCGGCATCTCCGGCCATCGCGTGATAGCGCGCCGATTTGAGCATCAGCGTGCGGATTCGCGGCCGAATCCGGTCATCCGTCGTGTCGCCGACCCGTTCGATCGCCAGGTCGAAGACCTGCCGGGCCGCCACGAAGTCGCCGCGCTGTTCGTATGCGTAGCCGCGGATCTCCATTCCCTCGACCCAGGCCTGCAGTTCGTCCCCGTCGACCGCGGTCGGGTGGACCAGGTCGACCCGGGCGGCGCCGCCGAGCGCCGGCGCCGCGACGGCCGACGGCGCGGCGGCCGCGAGTCGTTCCACCTCGGCGGCGAACTCGGCCGGGGTCGCGTCCGGGTGCCCCTGCTCGAAGCGAGCGAGCAGTTCCTCCCGGACGTCCGGGTCCGACGCGGCCGCCATCGACTCGCCGTCACCGTCGAAGCGCTGCAGCATCCCGTATGCCTTCTGGTTCTTGGTGACCAACGAGGGGATGCCGTCCTCCGCGGCGCGGATGCGTTCCGCGGGGCCGTCCTGGCTGATGTCGGTGGCCGTGAGTTCGTGCGTGTCCGCGAAACCGGGCATGGCGTATGCCGCCAGGACGTGCTCGTAGAGCGGGTGCGTCACCGGGTCGATCGCGGCAATCACCTTGCCGTACCTGGAGATCAGGACGCGACGCCCTTCGCCGAGGGCGTCGAAGATCCGGCTCGACTCCTTCTTGACCTGGGACGCCGGGACCGGTCCGAAGTCTGTCGCCATCAGCAGTGCCGCCTTCCGCAAGCCCTCGCATACCCGCACCCAGGCGCACTGGCCCTGCGCACTCCGGCGCCTGCGCACTCCGGCAACAAGGGATACGCACACCTAGGTAGATAGGTAATATCTTATCTACTTGTCTCGGGCACTTCAAGCCTCGATGATGGGGTCATGCCGGTCTACGACAGCGGCGTCGCCGCAT
>JBDIAR010000158.1:0-7852 GCA_039812545.1 Dermatophilaceae bacterium
GCTTTCCTGGTGCGTGGCGGTGCAGATGCAGCACTGGCCCCGGCGCGGGAAGCTCGCCGCGCGTGGGGAGGACGCACGGTGTCCACCTCCCGTCGAAGAGCTGCAAGGGGCAACGAGTCACTTCACTCGCTGGCTGCGCCTCACGCATGCCCACGTCCAGTGCCTACTGGGGCCGGGTGCTGTTTGCAGGCCGAGGCAGAGACCCCCATTGGGCCCGCGGGTTGGGGGCTCATCACCACACGGAAGGGGCGGTCCGCGTTCGGAAGAGGCCGAAGTGCTGAGGGCGGCCACGAGGACCGCCCTCAGCACTTCCTTGTCTATGGGTGGGGTCAGCTGATCCGTTCGGCGCGCAGTCGGAGGGCGTTGAGGATGACGCTGACGCTCGAGAGCGCCATGGCGGCGGCGGCGATGATCGGGGAGAGCAGGAGCCCGAAGAACGGGTAGAGCACGCCTGCGGCGACCGGGATGCCGGCGACGTTGTAGATGAAGGCGAAGGTGAGGTTCTGTCGGATGTTGCGCATGGTCTTCTCGGAGAGTCGTCGTGCGCGGACGATGCCGGTGAGGTCTCCTCGTAGGAGGGTCACTCCTGCGCTCTCCATGGCGACGTCGGTGCCGGAGCCCATCGCGATGCCGACGTCTGCTGCGGCCAGGGCGGGGGCGTCGTTGATCCCGTCCCCGGCCATCGCCACGACCTTGCCTGCCTCACGCAGGCGCTTGACCACGTCGCTCTTGTGGTCGGGCAGCACCTCGGCCTCGACGGTGTCGATCCCCAGCGATCGGGCGACGGCCTGGGCGGTCACGCGGTTGTCGCCTGTGAGCATGACGACCTCCAGGCCTTCGGCCTTCAACGCTTGGAGGGCTTGGGGGGTGGTCTCCTTGACCGGGTCGGCGATCGCGAAGAGCGCGGCCGGTTCGTCGTCCAGGGCCATGTAGATCACGGTCGCGCCGTCTGCCCGGAGCTCGTCTGCTCGCTGGGACCAGGTGTCGGTGTCGATCCCGAGCGAGCCAAGGAACTGGGAGCTGCCCAGGGCAACCCGCTGGCCGTCGACGGTGCCGACGACGCCCTTGCCGACCGGTGAGTCGAAGTCGGCGACCGGGGGGAGGTTGATGCCTGCCTCTTCGGCGGCTTCGACGATCGCCAGTGCGAGCGGGTGCTCGGAGGCGCGTTCCACGGCTGCGGCCAGGCGCAGGAGGTCCTCGCGTGAGGTGCGCTCGTTCGTGGACTCGATGTGGGTGACGGTGGGTCGCCCCTCGGTCAGGGTGCCGGTCTTGTCGACGACCAGGGTGTCGACCTTCTCCATCCGCTCCAGCGCCTCGGCGTTCTTGATGAGCACGCCCAGGCGGGCTCCGCGTCCCACGCCGACCATGATCGACATCGGAGTGGCCAGTCCCAGGGCGCACGGGCAGGCGATGATGAGCACGGCGACGGCGACGATCAGCGCGTGAGCGAGCTTGGGGTCCGGGCCGACGATCGCCCAGACGACGAACGCCAGGACTGCGACGGCGATGACCGCGGGGACGAAGTAGCCCGAGACCTTGTCCGCCATCCGCTGGATGGGTGCGCGTGAACGCTGCGCGTCGGCGACCATGGCTACGATCCGCGCGAGCATGGTGTCACGGCCGACCTTGTCCGCCTGCATGACCAGGCCGCCGCTGCCGTTGATCGTGCCGCCGATCACGACGTCGCCGTCGGTCTTGGTGACCGGCATCGACTCTCCGGTGACGAGGGACTCGTCCACGGCGGATCGGCCCTCGAGGACGGTGCCGTCGACGGGGACGGCCTCGCCGGGGCGTACTCGGAGCCGGTCGCCGATCTGGACCTCCTCGAGAGAGATCTCATTCTCGGATCCGTCCTCCTCCAGCCGGCGCGCGGTCTTCGGGGTGAGGTCCAGAAGGGCCCGGATGGCTCCCGAGGTCTGCTCTCGGGCGCGCAGCTCGAGGACCTGACCGAGCAGGACGAGGGTGGTGATGACTGCTGCGGCCTCGAAGTAGACGTCCACGGTCCCCTCCGCGCTGCGGAAGGAGTCAGGGAACGCCCCGGGCGCCAGGGTGGCGACGACGCTGAAGATCCAGGCGACGCCGGTGCCCATGGCGATGAGGGTGAACATGTTGAGGCTCCGGGCACGGATCGAGGCCCAGCCACGCTCGAAGAACGGCCATCCGCTCCAGAGCACCACCGGGGTGGCCAGGATCAGCTGGGCCCAGATCGAGGTGGTCTGGGAGATGTTCTCGTGGATCCAGGGGACGAAGTGCCGGCCCATCTCGAGGATCACCACCGGGATGGTCAGGGCGACCGCGATCCAGAACCGCCGGGTCATGTCGGCCAGCTCCGGGCTGGGGCCGCTGTCGGCGGTGATCTCGACCGGCTCGAGGGCCATGCCGCAGATCGGGCAGGAGCCGGGGCCGGCCTGCCGGATCTCGGGGTGCATCGGGCAGGTCCACTCCCCAGCCGCCGGCTCGTCCGCCGGCTGCGGGTCGATGGTCGGTGCGGCGGACTTCTCTGCGGCGTCCTCGGTGTACGCGGTGGGGTCGCTGACGAACTTGTCGTGGCACCGGTCCGAGCAGAAGAAGAACCTCTGGCCGTCGTGTGTGGCCGTGGCGGCGGTCGCGGGATCGACGCTCATCCCGCAGACGGGGTCGGTAGCAGTGCTGCCCCCGGTCCCGTGCGGGGTGTGGTGGTGCTCGTGGCTGGCCATGTGCTGCTCCTGTGGGGTGGGCACCGGGTGGATGGGTGCCGGTCGTGTGCGGGGACGTGGAGGTTCGTGGAGGGCAGGTCAGCGCATCGTGGTGTCGCGCCCCATCCAGGCCATCATCAGACCCATCATCGCCAGGCAGGCGATGGCGTAGACCACGCCGACGGCCCCAATCGCGCCGGCGGCGAGCAGGGCGCCCAGGAGCAGGAGCATGGGCAGGCACATCAGCCACATCCACCACCCGTGTCGGTGCGGGGTCGACGACGGGCCCGGGTGGGTGGTCCCGACGCGGCCTGCGGTGTGCTGCTGCTTGGAGCTCATTGCTGCCTCCTTGTCCTGATGGTGGGTGCTGCTCTTACCTCTGATCGTGGCGCTCTGCTGTGGTGCTCGTGCTGCGGGATGACGATGATCTGGTCAAGATCCGTCAGGACCGAGCAGCGCCCTGGTCGTTGCGCCGAGGTCGGTGGTGGTGCTCACCGTGTCGCTGCTGACGAAGAGGACCTCGACCGTGCCGTCGGCGCCCCTCCCGGCCCACATGGCATCGACGGCGCCGACCGACTGCGACCCGACCTTCCAGGTGTCCCCGCGGTCGGTGCTGATCGCCAGGTGACCGTCGGTGGTGCTGATCACCACGCTCTGCTCGTCGGCCCAGGAGGCGAGCACAGCGGGCTTGGGGGTGGGGATGGTGCGCCACGTCGACCCGTCGTCGGTGCTGGTGAGCAGACCCGTCTGCGTCGTGGCCAGCAGCTGCCCCGATGAGGGGGCCGACGCCAGCCACCGCGGCGGCGCAGGGATGGCGCGAGTGGTCCAGGTGCGCCCGTCGGAGGTGATGCGCAGCTGTCCGTCGAAACCGACGACCTTCGTGGGTCCTGCGGCCAACGCGTGGAAGTCAGAGCTGCCACCTCGCGAGAGCACCGACCATGACCGTCCTGCGTCGCTGGAGCGGATCAGCCCCAGCGGCTGAGGCAGGTCGGTCGCCGCGACCCCGGGATGCCCGGAGGCGTACAGGCGCCCCTCGGCGTCAGCGGCGAAGCCCATGAGGTCCATGACCGGCCCCCGGCGTCTCAGACCGTCGGGCTCGTCGACGAAGAGGCCCTCGTGGGTGGCCAGCATCAACTTGCCTGTCTGGGGCTCGCGGGCCAAGGCGTGGATGTGGGTGATGGCCGTGCCGGTCCGCGGGCTCGTGCCTGGCGCGCCCGGTGCCCCGCTTGCGCTCAACGGGCTCGGGGCGGATGCATCCCCCCGGCCTGGGTCCTGCCCGGCGCCGCAGGCAGCGGTCAGGGACACCACGGCCACGACTATCGCCATCGCCGAGGACAGTCGCCGTGCCTGCCTCATGAGGTGTACTCGAGGGCGATCATCATGCCGGCCTCGGCGTGGTAGATGTTGTGGCAGTGGATCATCCAGCTGCCGACGTTGTCGGCATCGAGGTCGATGGCCAGGCTCTGCATGGGGGCCATGAGGACGGTGTCCTTCCGCAGCCCCGAGGGGAGCGCGAAGGTGTGGCCGTGCAGGTGCAGCGGGTGGGTCATCATCGTCTGGTTGACCGCGTTGAGCCGCAACCGTTGTCCCTCGGCGACCTCCAGTGCGTCGTTGTCGCCGAAGGGCCCCCCGTTGATCCCCCACCGGTAGGGGCTCATCGAGCCCTGCAGTCTCAGGTCCAGGGTGACGTCGGGATCCTTCTGCGGTAGCCGGGCCGCGTCCGTCGGCGTGAGCTCGGAGCCGACGAGAACGTCGCCGTGCAGCTCGACCGGGGTGACCCCGGGATCGGGGGCCGTCCCGGAGCCGGTGCGAACCAGCGCCAGGCCCTGGCCTCCGGTGGTCTTGCCGAACGGCCGCGCGACGAGCGGGAAGACTCCATCAGCGAGGGTGACGACGGCGTCGTAGCGCTCGCCCATCCCGATGTAGAGGGCGTCGACCTCCTCCGGCTGGACCGCGTAGCCGTCAGTGTGGGTCACCGACATCTGGTGGCCACCCAACGCGACGGTGAAGATGGTGTCCGACGCAGCGTTGATGAGCCGCAGGCGGATCTTCTGCCCGGGCTTGGCGGACAGGACGTCCGGGTCGCTGGGGGCCTTCCCGTTGATGAGGAACATGGGGTACTGCACGTCACCGGCGTCCCCCCACGGCGCCGCGCCGGCGCCGCCACCGCCCATCGAGCCGTGATCCATCCCGGACATCGACCCATGGTCCATGCCGCCCATGCCTCCGGAGCTGGACGCGCCGCCGTCGCCGATGAGCTTCTTGAGCACATCGTCAGGGGTTGTCCCCGTCCCGTCGATCCAGTCGTCCAGGACCAGCACCCATTCCTCGTCGTAGTCGCCGCGCTCGCGCGGGTCGTCGATGATCATGGGTGCGTACAGGCCACGGTCGAGCTGGACGCCGACGTGCGGGTGGTAGAAGTACGTTCCGGGATCGGGAGCGGTGAACTCGTAGACGTACTTCTGGCCCGTGGCGATGGGGTCCTGGGTCAGGCCCGGGACACCATCCGCGGCGTTGCGCAGGCGCAGTCCGTGCCAGTGGATGGTCGTCTCGTCGGGCAGCTGGTTGTCCAGGGTGACCCGCAGGAAGTCTCCGGCCTCGGCCCGGACCACGGGGCCGGGGAGGGTGTCCCCGTACGCCCACGTGGAGACCTGCCTCCCCCCGAGGTCGAGGGTTACCGGGCGTGCGGTCAGATTCTTCGTGACGGTGCGCTGCCCCGGCGAAGGGGAGGCCGGGCTCGGGGTTCCGAAGGTCCGGGTAGTGGACTCAGCGGTTCCGGCGCACGCGGACAGCGTCGCAGCCGATGCCAGGCCCAGTCCCCCGAGAAGGACATGCCGGCGGGTCAGGGGCGAAGGGGTCATACGGGGTCTCCTCGATGTCTCGACTGGGTTGCCGGTGTCAGCGGTTCTCGAGGATCCGTCGGCGGTCCTCGTACTCCTCGATCGAGATCTCGGCACGCGCCAGCGACTCGTTCAGGAGGGTCATCGGGTCAACGCGTGGTGGCTGCTGCCCCTTGCCCGCAGGGAAGAGGGAGCGCAGACCGAACGCGATCGCGACCCAGAAGGCGAGGGCAGCAACGCCCATTAGCATCCACATGCCCATGCCGCAGCTCTGGCCCCACATCATCATGTGCTTCTCCCATCCTCAGGTCCGGGCGGACCGCGACGATCCGCCCAGCCGTCAGATTCGCCGCGAGAACTGGCGATCTGGCATCCGCTCGATTGAGATTTGACGAAGAAGTCAGCGCTCCCCCTGGGGAACGGCGTGCGCTGAGGACGGGTCGGGTGACACTGGGGGCGTGACCGCCCCACGAGCAACGCACAGCCCGGCAACAGCCGGCCGCGTCCTCATCGTCGAGGACGAGGTGTCCCTGGCCGAGATGGTCACCGCCTACCTCGAGCGAGCAGGCTTCGAGACCCACGCCGTGCACTCCGGGACCGACGCGGTCGCCGCAGCCCGCACCCTGCACCCCGACGTCGTCGTCCTCGACCTCGGCCTGCCCGGGCTGGACGGTGTCGAGGTCTGCCGCCAGATCCGCACCTTCACCGACTGCTACGTCATCATGACCACAGCACGCACCGACGAGGTCGACACGCTCATCGGGCTCTCGGTCGGCGCGGACGACTACCTCGCCAAGCCGTTCAGCCTCCGTGAGATGACCGCCCGGGTCCAGACCATGATGCGGCGGCCACGAACTCCGGCTGCCACCTCCGAGGAGCTGAGCAACGGAACCCGGTCGTTCGGGACCCTTCAGGTCGATCCTGTCGGCCACGAGGTCCGTCTCGACGGCGAGCCCGTGGCACTGACCCCCACCGAACGTGACCTCCTCATCACCCTGGCATCCCGCCCAACCATGGCGTTCACCCGCCGCCAGCTCATCGACGAGGTCTGGGGCGGCGGCTGGGTCGGCGACGAACACCTCGTCGATGTCCACGTGGCCCACCTGCGACGCAAGCTCGGTGACGACCCCGACGCCGGCCGCTTCGTCACCACCGTCCGAGGCGTGGGGTACCGAATGGGCAAGGGATGACAACCAGAGACACCAATCCACGCACGCGAGGCCTGACCAGCCGACTCCTCCTCGGCCAGGCCATCGTCCTGGTCGCCGGCGCCCTGACGACAGGCCTGGTCGCCGCCGTCGTCGGCCCACCGCTCTTCCACGACCACCTGCTCCAAGCCGGTCACGCGGAGAACTCCCCCGAGCTCATCCACATCGAGATGGCCTACCGAGATGCGTCCTTCCTCTCCCTCGGCCTCGGCCTGATCATCTCTCTAGCGGCTGCTGGCGCCGTCTCATGGCTTCTCGCCAAGCGGATCCGCCAACCGTTGACCACACTGACCTGGGCCGCACGCGAGCTCTCCAGAGGGCACTACTCCACCCGTGTCCCAGACATCGGGTCCAACACCGAGCTCGAGACACTCGGCGAAGCGTTCAACCACATGGCGGCCCAGCTCGAAGGAGTCGAGGCCACCCGCCGTCGCATGCTCGCCGACCTGGCCCACGAGCTGAGGACCCCCATCGCCACCGTTGCCGCCTACCACGAAGCCCTGCACGACGGTGTCACCAAGCTCGGCCCCGAGAGCCAACACGCACTAGCCGAGCAAACCCAACGGCTGACCCGACTCGCCAACGACATCGACGCCGTATCCAGCGCGGAAGAAGGACGACTCAACCTCAGCCTCGAGCCGATGCGGGTCTCCGACCTCATGTGGCGCGCCGGCGAGAACATGCGAGAGCTGTACCGCGAAGCCAATGTCAACCTCGCCATCGAAGAACAAGCCGCAGCAGGACTCACCATCAACGTCGACCGACAACGGATCGGCCAGGTCCTGGACAACCTCCTGACCAACGCACTGCGACACACACCCGCCGGCGGCATCGTCGTCCTGACCTGCGCACGCTCAGACGACGAGATCAACCTCATCGTGAACGACAACGGCGCCGGCATCGCCGCCGACCACCTCCCCCACCTCTTCGAGCGCTTCTACCGCGCAGACCCATCCCGCTCACGCAGCGACCACACCGGATCAGGGATCGGGCTGACCATCAGCAAGGCCATCACCGACGCACACGGAGGCACCATCCGCGCCCAGAGCCCCGGAGAAGGCCAAGGGTCCACCTTCATCGTCACCCTCCCACTGATCAACAACTGACGACCAGCGAACCCCGGCTTAGA
>JBDIAR010000159.1:0-7835 GCA_039812545.1 Dermatophilaceae bacterium
TCGTGGGGTTGTCGGTCGTCCCTGGCAGGGTAGTCCCGAGCTCGGACAACACCTGCCTCGGCACGCGGCGCGGGGTGCCGGCATACCGACGACGCGAGATCTCGTCGTGACCTCGCTGGTCACTCGGGAACGATTTCGCGTGATTCACTGTTGGTATCGACGAGCGCCGTACCCGGACGCAACCACAGCAGCGACCGGCGCGTCACTCGATGAGACGGTGGGGCACCTGGCCCCGGTGAGGAGACACACACGATGAACGCGACCCTGGCGCCCAGCCTGAGTGCCGCCGACCGCTGCGACCGTTGTGGCGCGCGGGCCTACATTCGTGCGCGTCTGCACTCCGGTGGCGAACTGCTGTTCTGCGCTCACCACGGCCGCAAGCACCTGCCGGCGCTGGCCAACCTCGCCGAGATCCGCGACGAGAGCGAGATGCTGGCCACGCCCACCGGTGCGTCGGCCGCATCGGCTCACGGCGCGATGGAGTGACGACACGGCCCACCTGAGCTGAGCGACCGCCCGCGGACAGTCCGTGATCTCACCGACCGATCTGGTCGTCATCGTCGCCGTCCTCGTCGGGATGGTCGGCATTCTGGTGCCGGTGCTGCCGGGGTTGTTGCTGTGCTGGGGCGCCGCGGTGTTGTGGTCCCTGCAGACCGGGGGGTCCGCCGGCTGGCTGGTGTTCGGGATCGCCTCGGTCGCGTATGCCGTCGGCTTGGTCCTGCAGTACACCCTTCCCTCCCGCCGGCTCAAGGCGGCCGGGGTGGGCACGCGGACGCTGGTCGTGGCGGCGTTGGTGGGGATCGTGGGCTTTTTCGTGGTGCCGGTCGTCGGGCTGCCGCTGGGTTTCGTCGCGGCGATCTATCTGCTGGAGCGGGCCCGGTTGGGTCGGCACGGCGAGGCGATGACCTCGACGAAGGTTGCGGTGCGCTCGGTGGCGCTCAGCATGGGCGTCGAACTGGCGTGTGCGACGGTGATTCTGGCGACCGTGGTGGTCGCCGCGTTGCGCGTCGGGTAGGCGCGACCCGCTCGGCGTGCGTTCCCCGATCAGCGGTGGTTCGATCAGCGGTGGTTCGATCAGCGCCAGTTGTCGTCGCGGCGCCGGTCCCAGCGGTCTTCCATCCGCTGCATGAACGAGGAGTCGCGGCGAGCCCCCTTGGTGCGGGCGCCGCTGCGGGCCGGCCCGGTCGTCCCATCCGGGTTGACGGTCGCCAGCCGCGGTCGACGCGACGTGGGCCAGAGGGCATACCCGGCGGTGGCCACCATGACGGCGAAGCCCAGGGCACCGAGCGGAATGAGCGGGACGAGGACGGCGGTGACGATCAGTGCGAGGCCGACGATGACGCCGATGACGCCGATGGCCAGACGCCGGTTCGAGGGTCGGGAGGAGCCGAGGTTGCGCAGCTGCGAGACGAGTTGCGGGTCGTCGGCGCTGAGGGCCTGCTCCATTTGGCGCAGCATCTGCTGTTCGTACTCGGACAGGGGCACGGGCACCTCCTCGATTGGCGTGGCGCTGCGGGAGACGACCAGGTCTACGGTGGCGTCGGTTGTCTGTGCAACGCGTGGGAGTTCGGTTTTGTGCCCGTCGGTCGGACGTGCACCTCTTTAGGATAAGTCGCCGCGACGCCGCGTGGTAGCCGCGCGTGGATCGGGAACCAGAGAACCCGGACGGATCGCTCCCGCACCGAAGCGGGCACTGGCTCGGTCCACGGCACGGTCGGCATCTCGCCAACCGTGCGGTCGTTCGTCCAGTCGTCCTTGGACCGCGGCCCGCTCGGTCGGGACGAGACCTTCGAGTCGGACGCCGACGAGCCGCACGCGCGCCCGCTGCAGGCCGAGCCGGTCGTAGAGCTCTCGGGCGACGGCGTAGATGTCGCGGGAGACGTCGGTGTAATCGCGCAGCGTCCGGGACCTGGTGATCGTCGTGAAATCGGCGAACCGGACCTTCACGGTCACGGTGCGTCCCATCATGGCGGCGGCCCGGGCGCGGGCCGCGGTGCGATCGGAGAGTTTGAGCAACTCGCGGTGGATGTATGCCGGGTCGTCGGCGTCGAAGGCGAAGGTCTCGTCGGAGCCGATGCTCTTCTCTTGGCGAAGGGGTGCCACCCGCCGGTCGTCGCGACCCCAGGACAGGTCGTGCAGGTGGCGGCCCGAGACGGGGCCGAGGATCTTCTCCAGGGTGCCGACCGGGGTGTGCGCCAGATCGGCGACGGTGCGGATACCGAGTCGTTGCAGAGCCTCCTCGGTGCGCTCCCCGACACCCCACAGTGCGCCGATCGGGAGTTGGTGGAGGAAGGGGACGACCTCGGCGGCGGGGACGACGACCAGACCGTCCGGTTTGGCCAGCGCGGAGGCGAGTTTGGCGACGAATTTGGTGGACGCGACACCGACGGAGGCGGTGATGCCCTGTTCGTCGGCGATCGTGTCGCGCAACTGCCGGGCGATCGCGGTCGGGCTGCCGAGGCGTCGCCGGGCGCCGGCGATGTCGAGGAATGCCTCGTCGAGGGACAGCGGTTCGACGCACTCGGTGATGGCGGCGAAGGTCGCCATGATCGCCTCGGACATGGCGGCATACCGGCGGTGGTCCGGTTCGAGGACGATCGCCTGGGGGCACAGGCGCCGGGCCCGAGCCATCGGCATCGCCGCGGCGACCCCGAACCGTCGTGCTTCGTAGGTGGCCGACAGGACGACCGAGCGCCCGCCACCGCCACCGATGATGACCGCTTTGCCGCGCAGGTCCGGTCGGGAGATCAACGACGCCGAGGCGTAGAAGGCGTCCATGTCGACGTGCAAGATCGTGCAACCGGTGTCGTCGGGCGGCTCGGTGTCGTCGCGCTGCGGAAGAGCGAACTGACGCCTGCTCACGGCATACCTCCGCGCCGGGGGCGCTCTGGACGGTCGGGTACGGCTGGGGGGTTACCTGCGTCGGCCGACGGCGTGCAGGGCGCTACCGAGTTGGCCGAGGAAGGCGTAGTCGGGCTGGGTCGCGACAGCGGATTCCAACTCCAACAAGGCGATCCGATCGGCGTCCGAATCGACCAGGGCGGCGGGCACGAGATCGGTGAAGACCCGCAGACCGGTGATGGACTCGACGGTGAACCCGGTGTCGGCGAGCCAGCCGGCCAGGGTCGCTGCGTCGAACCGGCGAGGCAGTGGATCCCCCGGCCCCCATCGGCCGTCGACGCTGGTGAGCGCGGTTCGGGCGGCGGTGAAGTCACCGGCGAGGGCCCGGGCCAGGACGGCGGCGAGTCGGCCGGCGACGACCAGCGACAGGGCGGCGCCGGGGGCCAGGATGGCGCCGATCGCCCGCAGGGTGGCCACCGGGTCGTCGACGACCTCCAGGGTGCCGTGGCAGCAGACCAGGTCGAATCCGTCGGCGCCGGCCGGGGCCAGGTCGCCGAGGCTGTCGCCGTCGCCCTGGACGGCGGTGATCCGGGCGGCGACGTCGGCATCGGCGGCGCGCCGGGTGAGCGCGGCCAAGGCGTCGGGGCTGGGGTCGACGACGGTGACGTCGTGACCGAGTCCGGCCAGCGGGACCGCCATGCCACCGGTCCCACCGCCGAGATCGAGGACCCGCAGCGGCCGACCGCGCTCGGTGCCCAGCGTCGCGGCGAGGTCCTCCACGGCGTCCCAGAGGGCGACGGTACGCAAGGAGTGCGTGCGACGGATGCGGTCGGGCACGGCAACCTCCTGGACGATGACCTGCAGGAGTTCACTGTATGACACCTGGCGGCGGCTACCCGTGAGCGGCGTCGGGCGCGGTGGTCGGTCGTCGTCATCGTCCCGAACTCCCCGGGCTGGAGTGCCACAGTTTGCGGGGCGCGGTGCCGTACTCGGGGCCCACCTCCGGCACGACCTCGGGGACGAGATCGGCGAGCGAACGGGACTGCTGCACATTGCCTCCCGGGGGTTTGGTGTCGGCATACGGGGATTGGGTGAACCCCGAGGCGTGGACGAGGACGCGTCGGCGCCGGCCACCCCCCATCCCGCCGGGGGCGTCGGAGCGTCGCTCCCGGTCCGATGGCGGGTGACCGGCGGTTGTCGCTGCCGGCCGAACCGGGTCGTCGTCGTGGCGGGGCAGGCTGGGGTCTCGCGTCAGCGCCGGGTCGCCGTCGAGGCCGTAGCCGGGGTGCCCGGTGCGGTCGTGGTATGCCGCCGGACCGGTGAGCGGGGCCCCGGTGAGCGAGGCGCGTTGCGGTGCCGCTCCCGACCCCGATGCCCAGGCCCGGGCGCGCAGTTCGGCGTCGGCTTCGGCGGTGGCCATCGTGTCGTGCACGCCGGCCAGGCCGCCGCGCAACCAGGATTCCCACAGGGCGGAGAGTTCCCAGGCGCCGGTAGCCCGCAACGAGATGCCGCGGGGGCCGGTGCGCCGGGTGAGGCCGCGCACCAGGAGTAACCAGGAGTGGAAGACCGTCGTGGCGCAGGCCCCCTGGACGTCTTCGAAGAAGGTGCAGTCGACCGGGCCGGTGGAGTCGTCAAGGGTGAGGAAGACGACTCGGCGCCCGGAGCGGACCGGCGGGGTCTGGGTGGCGGCCTTGACGCCGGCGACCCAGACCTCCCGGTTGCTGCGCCGGTCGAGCAGGTCACGGGATCGGGTGACGCCCAAGGCGGTGAGCATCGGGGCGTAGAACTCGACGACGTGCGCGCTGGCGTCCAGGCCGAGGATGTCGAGTTCGGCACGCACCCGTTCGGGGCCGGTGAGTTCGGGCAGACCCAGACCGTGGTGGAGTTCGGGGGCGTCGCCGAGGTCGAGGGTCAGCTGGACGGGTTGATGGTCGGCGGGGATGACGGCTCGGGCCGCTTGGGATTGGGCGGCTGCGAGGGCCGCGACGTGTCCTTGTCGGGCCGCCGAACCGCCGTGGTAGAGCCCCGGGGTGCCCATCGAACGGCCGGGGAGGGTCTTGTGGGTCGTCGAGCGGGCCGGCGCGGAACGGGACCACCGTTCGAGTTCGGCGATGTGCAGCAGGATGTCGCGGCGGGTGATCCGACCCCGGCGCCCCAGCCCCGCGCTGCCGCCGATGCCGTAGATCGAGTCGAACGCCCCCGTCAGGGCGAGTCGTTCGGCGACCGGCCGACTGACCTGGGCACGGCGCCAGAAGTCGGCCAGACCGGCATACGGCTGTCCGGCGACGATCCGGGCGACCTCGGCCGCGCTGATCCCCTTGACGTCGGCCAGCGAGAGCCGGATGCCGTAGCCGCGGGCGTCCGGAAGGTCCGCCTGGGCGCTCGCTGCGCGGGCCGCCGTCTCCACGGTGGGTTCTCCGTTCGGTGATCGACCGATGGGGATTGGAGGTGATACCGGGCCCGATGCGGGTCCGGTATCACCTCCAATCGCGAGGAGTTGGGCGGCGGTATCGGTGGCGGTATCGGTGGTGAGTCGTTCGACGCGGTAGGTGTCGCCGGAGGCGTTGACGTCCAGGCCGAGGACGGTGATGCCGAGGCTGCGGGCGTCGTCGAGGATCAGCCGTTTGGGGTACATCCCCGGGTCGTGGGTGAGGACCCCGGCGAGGAAGGCCGCCGGGTGGTGGGTCTTCAACCAGGCTGACTGGTAGGTCGGCAGCGCGAAGGCCGCGGCGTGCGCCTTGCAGAACCCGAACGAGGCGAATCCCTTGAGCACCGCCCAGATCCGGTCGCAGTCCTGCGGGGAGTAGCCGCGGGCCAGCGCGGCCGGCCGCCACCACGCCTCGACCTGCGCTTGGCCGTCCGGCGAACCGAGGGCCCGGCGGGCCTCGTCGGCGTGGGCGAGGCTGACCCCGGTCGTGATCGAGACGATCCCGAGGATCTGTTCGTGGAAGACGACGATCCCCTCGGTCTCGGCGAGTACGGGTTCGAGGCTGGGATGGAGGTATTCGGCGCCGGCCCAGCCGTGCCGGGCGTCGAGAAAGGGGCGGATCATGTCGGTCTTGACCGGGCCGGGCCGGAACAGCGAGATGTCGACGATCAGGTCCTCGAAACTGCGCGGGCCGAATTTGCCGATGAGTTCGCGTTGCCCCGGACTCTCGATCTGGAAACAGCCGAGAGTATGCGTGGTGCGGATCAGCCGGAACGTCGCCTCGTCGTCGAAGGGCACCTGCCTCCGGTTGTCGAGGTCGATCTGGACGCCGTCGACGCGATCGATCTCGCGCACCGCGTAGGCCATCGCCGACTGCATCCGGATGCCGAGGATGTCGAGCTTGAGCAGTCCGAGCGCTTCGACGTCGTCCTTGTCGAACTGGCTCATCGGGAAGCCCAGCCAGCTGGCCTCCACCGGTGTCCGGTCCAGCAGACCGGAGTTCGACAGCACCACTCCGCACGGGTGCAGGGCGATATGCCGGGGCAGCCCGTCGAGTCGTTCGACGAGGTCGAGCAGCATGGCGTGCCGGGGGGCGGTCAGGCCGCTGGCGGCGAGTTCCGGCAGTTCCTCGATGGCCTGGCGGGCCCGGCTGGCGCTGATGTGCGGGAATGCCTTGGCCATGGCGTCGATCTCCCCCGGCGGCAGTCCCAGGGCCGCCCCGACGTCGCGGATGGCGTGCCGGACCCGGTAGCTGTCCATCATCGACACGCAGGTGACCCGTTCGCCCCCGAACCGCTCCAGGACCTTCTGGTAGATCTCGGTGCGTCGGGCCGATTCGACGTCGACGTCGATGTCGGGGAGTTGAGCCCGCAGCGGCGAGCAGAACCGCTCCATCATCAGGCCGTAGCGCAGCGGCTCGACCCCGGAGATCCCGAGCAGGTAGGTGACGATGCTGCCCGCTCCCGACCCGCGGGCCGCGACCCGGACCCCCAGGTCGCGGATCAGGTCGCAGACGACGGCGACGGTGAGGAAGTAGGCGGCATACCCGAGCGAGGCGATGACCGCCAACTCGTCCTCGAGTCGTTCGCTCACCGCGGCCAACGTCGTGGCGGTGGCGTCGGGATAACGAGTGGCGATCGATTCGCGGCACCGGCGGGCCAGGATGTGCTGCGGGTTGCCGCCCGGGGGGATGCCGAGGATGTCGGGTTCGGGCAATTGAACCGAACCGATGCCGAGGTCCGCGGCCGGGTCCTGGACGCACTCCAGCGCCAGCCGCGTGGTCTCCCGGATCAACCGGTCGGCCCCCTCGCGGGCCAGGATCCCCGAACCACTGATCCCCGGACCCGAGGCGTGCACGATGTCTCGGGCGGTCGCCGCCATGACGGCGCTGGGGGCCAGGTATCCGGCGGTGGTCACCCGGTCCAGGTGCCGGGTATCCAGCGGCACGAGTCGTCGGGCGGCGTCGAGGATGTCGACGATCGCGGCATCGCCGGGGTCGGCGTGGCGCACCATCGCGGTGAGCACCGCCGGTATGCCGGTCTGTCGGGCCAGCGCCAGGGTCCGGGCGGCGTGACCGAGGCAGGCCGGCGTGCCTTCGGCGCCGCCGTGACAGACCACTTCGAGGACGACGGCGTCGGCGGGGAGCACGGCCCGCCACCGGTGCAGGGCGGCCAGGGCATCGCCGTGGCGCCGGGCCAGCACGGCCCGGCCGACGTCGGAGTCCGGTCCGAGCAGGACGACCAGCGGGGCCGGCGCCTCGGGGGTGTCTGCAGCGGTATGCCGGGCCAGTAGGTCGGCGGTCGTCACCGGTTCGCCGCGTTCGCCGGCCAGGTGGGTGTCGGTGACCAGGCGGCAGAGCCGGGCCCACCCGGCACCCGGGACCAGCCCGGTGAGCCCGCCGCGGGCCAGCACGGTCACCCGCGGGCGCAACGGGTCGACGAACTGGCCGCCGCGCACGGGAGTGCGGACCCCGCTTCGGTCGTCGGCGAGCACCCCGCCGAGCGGACCGTACCGGGTCGCCCCCCGAGACGCCGTCCTTCGAGACGTCGTCCCCGGAGCAGACACC
>JBDIAR010000160.1:0-7821 GCA_039812545.1 Dermatophilaceae bacterium
GCGGTCGCGGCGCCGCCTTCGGCGGGGTGGGCTGTGCTCACGTCACCATCCTGACCGATGCGCGAGGCAGTTGCCGTCGTCCGGGCCCGATGTTCGGGGGCGGGTCAGGGTCGAGCCAGGGGCGACCCCCATCGCCGCGCCCGTCCACTCGGCGCACGATGGAGTCATGGACGAGACGAGCACGCTGCCCTCCGGATCACGTGGCGCACCCGGAACCGCAGGCACCCCAGGCACCTCCGGACCGACGGGGTCTCCAGGATCGTCGACGCCGCCCCGCCGGGACGGCTACGAGCGGATCCGCGACCTCGGCATCGAACGCGACCCGGACGGCAAGTGGCTCGCCGGTGTCTGCACCGGGCTGGCGCGGCGCCTGGACGTCGATCCGATCCTGCTGCGGGCCGGGTTCGTCGCGCTCTGTTTCGTCGGCGGTCTCGGGCTCGGCCTCTACCTGCTGGCCTGGGCCTTGCTGCCCGATGCCGACGGCGAGATTCTCATCGAGGGCGGCGTGCACCGCAGCCGTGCCCTGGGCATCTTCCTGCTTGTCGTCGGCGTCCTCGCGCTCATCGACGCGGTCACCCCCCGGTGGGGTGGGCACGGCGGGATCTGGGTGCCGGTGGCGATCGTGCTCGGTTTCGTGGTGTGGAATGCCATGCGGTCCGAAGGCGCCCAGGCCGCTTCGCAGTCCGCGGTCACCACCTACCAGGACCCGGCGGCCGAGCGTGCGCTCATCGCCGACGCCCCGGCCCGGGTCGCGCGACCCGCGGCGCCGAACCGGCCGGCCCGCCAACCGCGCCCGGCCCGCCCGCCACGCCGACCCACCGGGGGAATGCCCGCCTTCCTCGTCACGGTCGGCCTGGCCATCTTGGCCTTTGTGGCAGCGACCACGGCGGCGGACCGTTACCAATGGACCGGCTATCCCGCCGGCTACGGCCTCGCCGCGGCCCTTGCCGCGATCGGCCTGGTTCTCATCGTCAAGGGCGCCCTCGGGATGCGCTCGGGCGCAGCGATCGCCGTGGCGATTCCCACGGCCATCGCCCTGGCGATCGCCTCCGCGGCCCCGGCCGGCATCGACATCCCCCCGGGGACGGGGACCAGACACTGGGCACCGAACGGTACGGCATACCAGTCGGTCCGTCTCGGTATCGGCGAGGGCATCCTCGACCTAACCCAACCGACCGCCGCCACGGCAACTCCCACGACCACCCCGATGAACACGACCACCCCGACGAACACGACGAACACGGCGACCGTGCAGACGATCGACGCCACGGTCGGCGTCGGACATCTGCGCATCCTGGTCCCGGCCGGTACCGCCACCCGGATCGAGAGCACCGTCCTGCTGGGCAACTACTGCATCGGCCGCGGCCCGTGCGACGACACCGGTCGAGAGCTCCACGACACCTTCACCGTGGGGACCGGCCCGGCCACCGTCATCGTCCACGCCAAGGTCAGCATCGGCGCCATCACCATCGAGAAAGGCTGACGGCCATGACCGAGAACCAACCCATCCACTACCCGCAGACGCCGACCAGCACGATCCCGACTGACCAGTCGCCGAGCCTCCCCACCGCGTCCGGTCCGCATCCCCCGGCCATCGTCGCCGGCTTGGTCTTCGTCGCCATCGCGATCCTCGGTGTTCTCGTCGAAGCCGGTCGGATCCCGGTGAACTGGACGGACAGTGTCCTGCTCTGGTGTGGCGTGCTCGGCCTGCTCGCCGTCGTCGGCGGGATCGTCGGCCTGGTCACCCGGCGGCGCTGACCAACGCGCCGGCCGGGTCAGTGGTGGTGGCCGTGTCCTTCCCCACCGAACGGGGTCACGACAAAGGGTCGCATCATCGCCTGGTCCTCGTGTTCGATGACATGGCAGTGGTAGACGTAGCGCCCCAACCGATCGAATCTGATGGCCAGCGATACGAGTTCACCGGGCGCCACCCGGATGGTGTCCTTCCAGCCGAGCACCTCGGAGCCCTCGAAAGTGCGGCCCTGAGCGGCGACATCCGGAACGAGCGGGGCGACGGTCAGCCGCGCCTCATGGTCGTAGCAGGGGACCTCGGTCCCGCCGGCGTCGGTGGTCTGGGTGAGGTAGGGCACCCCGGCCGCGCCGAGTGGCTGGAAGGTGGACTGGTGGATGTGGATCGGGTGGGTGTCGCCGGTCGTGTTGAGGAAGCGCCAGATCTCCCAGTCGCCGATCTTGGGTCGCAGCCACGTCTCGTCGTAGAAGCCCGACCCGGCCGCGGCATACCGCTGCGGGGCCGCCTCGTGCGGCAACTGCACCTCGATCGGGCCATCCGGGTCCGGGCGGCACTCGGTGAGCAGCAGGTGGCCGGGCGGGTCCGACTCGGAGAGCAGGATGAGCCGGTGTGCGTGGTCCGTGGGCAGCACGAACTCGGGCACCGACGGGACGGGTTCGGCGGTGTGGACGAGCCGCCGGAACGACGGGTTGAGCACGGCGCCGGCCGCGAGGTCGTTCCAGATCGCCACCCGTCGCGGGTCGCCCGGCTCGTCGCCGACGTCCAGTCGCATGACCTGGGGGTATGCCAGTCGCGCCTCGGGGCGGGCTGTCACCACGTCGGCCGGGATGGGCTGATCGCCGAACGGGGCATCGGCGGAGTTGACGACATAGACCCGACGCCCGGCCAGCCCCGACAGATCGACGAGCACGTCGAGTCGCTCGGCGGGGGCCATCGTCAGTGCCCCGTCGGTCGGCAACGGGACGGCCGTATGCAGCAAACCCGCCTCGGTCCCGATGACGAGGACCCGCCCGTGCAGTGACGTACCCGACTGGTCGAGCAGGTGCAGTCGGTAGGCCCGCGAGTTCGAGCCGTTGTACAACCGCAGCCGGACCACCGAGTCACGCACCGGCATACGGGGCCAGAGCTGGCCGTTGACCAGGGTCATGGGGCCGAAGAACTCGGCGGTGGCGTCGGTGATCTTGTGCAGCAGCCGGATTCGCCCGGCGGAGTCGACGCCGAGATTCCGGTCCTGCAGGAGCAGAACGACCTCACCGCCGCGAGCGGTGGTCGGCAGACCCAGCACGGACTCCCGCGCGTCCCGCACGAGATAGCCGCCGGCGAGGCCGGCATACACGTGGTAGCGGGTCGCATCCATCGCATGGTCGTGATACCACAGCGCCGCCCCGACCTTGGCCAGACCCAGATCGGCGTTGTCGTAGTCGTTCGGGTACTCGCAGTCCTGATGACCGCCCGGGCCGACCATGTGATCGGGCCACCCATCGGACTCCGGGCCGACGTGACCGCCGTGCAGGTGGGTCACGGTCCAGCCGATCGGCGACATGGAGGTGTCCTGGGGGACGCCGCCGGCCGCACCCACGTGGTTCTGGGTCGAGTCCGCATCGTCGTCCCCGACGACCCGGCTGGTCATGAACGGCAGCTCGCCGCTCAGCCGATTGCGGAACCTGATCCGCAGCGGTCGGCCGGCCGGCACCTCGAGCAGCGGGCCGGGACTGGTCACCCGGCCGGCCAGTCCGTAACCCCACGCGGGGACGGGGGGCAAACCGGGGTGAACCCGCAACTGGGTGTCCGCGATGTCCAGGACCAGCCGATCCTCCACGTGGCCCTCGACTCGATAGGGCCGGCTGGGCGACGCGAGGGCTTGGAAGGGTTGGAGATCGGGACCGCTGATCGGGTTGGGCAGGCCGGCGAACCGAGCCAGCAGCAGGTCGGGGCCGCACGGCGTCCCGCCGCCTGATGCGGTCCGTGGCCGGGTCGGGGTTGTCCCGTGGGCTTCGTCGATTCGAGTGCGCATGTCCGACCAGAGCCGGCACGACCCGCGGCTGATACCTTGCCGGCTCAATTCACGTTGACGCCGGTCGATTCACGTTGACGCCGGCTCGACGTAACGCCCAGTGGCATACCTGGGTCAGCGATCGTGACCCCAGCTCGGACACCGGAACCCACGCCGCCGACTCGGTGGTCCCGCCGGTGTCGTGGACGACCGGTTCGCCGGGGCGTTCACAGCGCGCCCGGTAGACCAGCCCCACGACGTGGTAGTCCTCGATCCGGCCATGCGGAGCCCGACCGATCCAGTGCCGGCTGAGCACCCCCAGGGGATGCAGCGTGCCGATCCGCTGGCCGGTCTCCTCCCACAGTTCCCGGCGCACGCAATCCTCGGGAGTCTCGGCCGGGTCGATCCCGCCGCCGGGCAGGGTCCAGGTGCCGGGAGCGTTCGTGCGGTCCGAGAGTTCGGTGAGCAAGACCCCTCGGGCACTGGTCACCACCGCGTATGCCGCGATCCGCTGGTGTTCCACCGCTGCCGCCACGTCGGCGTCGGAGAGGTCCGGGTCGCGGCGGACGCCGGCGATCGACGCGGTGGGGACCGGCCCCGGTGCGGCGGGCCTCGATTCGAAGGCGACCAGGATCTCGTGCGGTTCGCGGGTCCCGGAGATCTCCACGACATTGCCCGCCCGCCAGCCGGCGGATCGCAGGAGTGCGACGGGATCCTCCCCATGCCCCACCCGGAGACGGGCCGCGACCGCGCCACCGGCCGGCCTCGCCTCGGCGACGAGCAGCGGTCCCGCAGAGGTGCGCCCGGTCACCGGGTTCGCCGGGGACGGCTCGAACGACTCGAAGCGCTCGCGCGGATGGCCCGGTCGTACTCGCCGACCGCGAGGTCCACGACATGTGGCCAGGACTGCACCGGCTCGTGATCCAGGTTGTATGCCGTCATCGTCGCCCGACGCTCGGGATCGGTTGCGAGTGCGACTACTGCGGCCGCCATGGCGGAATCGTCGTCGGCGATCGATCCGTTCACTGCGTCGATGACGAATTCGCCGACGCCGGAACCGGACCGGGCCAGCACCGGTAGTCCGGCCGTGCGCGCCTCGAGTGCCGCGATCCCGAAGGACTCCAACCGCGCCGGTGACAGATAGAGGTCCGCGTCGGCATACGCGGCACGAAGTTCGTCCCGGGTCACCCGTCCCGGCAACGACACCCACGAGGAATGGCCTTGTCGGGCAACGTAATCCAGCACCTTGGCACGGTCGGGGCCATCTCCGTAGACGACCAGGTGCAGGTCCGATCCGGTGGGCATCATGGCGCGGGCCGCGGCCACCAGCTTCAGCAGCGGCACGGGACGTTTGCGGCCGGCCAATCGCATGGCCGTGACCACCCGGACGGCTCCATCCGCGCGGGCGGCCGAACGGTCCACCACCCGTTGCGCGGGCCGCCAACGAGCCACGTCGATCCCGTTGGGCAACACGGTGATCGGCGTCCGTTCGCCGAGCACGTCCCGGATGGGAGCCGCCGCGGCCCGCGACACCGCGCTCATCGCCACCCCCGCCGTCGCCCAACCGGCCACGAATCGAGTCGCGCGGAACACCCGTTGGGAACCGTGGATCATGCAATGCCAGGTCATGGCCACCGGCATACCGGACGCCACGGCAACCCGAGCACAGTCCCAGGCGAACGGACTCACCAGCCCGGTGTGTACGTGCGCGACGTCGAATCCCCCGCGCCAGAGGCGTCGTCGCAGTTCCGCCGGGGCGAACGGGTTGACCGGCAGTCCCCAGGGCAACGGCAGCGCCAGCCGGTGGACCGGGACGCCGTCGACGATGTCGACGGCACCGCCGCGCGCGCCCTCCGCCCCGGGGGTGGCCGTGAAGATCTCCACCTTGTGCCCGGCGGCCCGCAGCGCGGCCGCGAGATCGTGCACCTGGACCTCGATTCCGCCGAGTCTCGGCAGATAACAGTCCGACAGGAGCGCAACCTTCACGGTCTCAACCCTGCCATACGTCAAGATGGACCCGATGGCACCGACGGTCCTGGCGTTCCATGCCCATCCCGACGACGAGGCGTTGCTCACGGGGGGCACACTCGCGCGCGCCGCCGCGCAGGGGCACCGGGCGATCGTGGTGGTGGCGACCGACGGCGATCTGGGGCTGGCCGCCGGCGAGTACACCGCGGACGGGGCGCTGGGCAGCCGCCGGATGGCCGAGTTGGACGCCAGCGCAGCCGCGTTGGGGCTGACCGGGGTCGAGCACCTGGGATATGCCGACAGCGGGATGGGTCCCGACCTCTTCGACGATCCGCCCGGGCGGACGCGGTTTTGCCGGGCCGGCGACGAGGAGGCGGCCGATCGGCTGGCCGCGATCCTGCGTCGGGAGAGCGTCGACGTGCTGCTGAGCTACGACGCCAACGGTGGGTACGGCCACCCGGACCACGTGAAGGTCCACCGGGTCGCCGCGCTCGCCGCCCGGCTCGCCGGGACCCCGATCCTGCTGGAAGCCACCATCCCGCGCGAGACCATCCGCCGGGCCCTGGACATCGCCGCCAGGTTCTACCGGTTCCCCGCCGAGTTCGACCGGGACAGCTTCAACCGCTCGTACTCGCCCTCCTCGGCGATCACCCACCGGATCGACGTTTTCCGGTATGCCGGGCGCAAGCGGGCGGCGATGCGCGCCCACGCCAGTCAGGCAAGCGCCGACGACGGCGCCGCCCGCACGCTGAACATCCTCCCGCGCATCCCCCGCCCCCTGTTCGACGTGGTCTTCGGCCGCGAGTGGTTCGCCGACCCCACGGCGGCGTCGGGGGCCGGCATACGACACGACATCTTCGAGGGCCTGACATGACGATGACCACGGACCGGACCCGAACGACCGGACCGACGAGAGAAGGCTGCGAGCCCGTGGACGATCTGCCGATGCACGCTCCGGTCGGCGGCGACGGGTCACCGGTCGACGGGGAGTTGGAAGAACTCGTCGACGCCGAGCGGAACCGCGGCCCGCTGGCCAAACGGATCGTCTCCAGCGTCGTCGGGGTCGCCCTGGCGGTCGTCCTGCTGTGGTGGGCGCTCCCCCACTTCGCGCACACCAGTTGGGGCGCGGTGTGGCAGGCGCTGACCGCGGTCCCGGTGTTGTCCGTCGTCGGCCTCTTCGGGTTGATGATCGCGGGACTGTGGCTCTACACGTTCACCTTCACCGGTTCGCTGCCCGGTCTCAGCCACGCCCGCGCGATGATCGTCAACGTCTGTGGCTCCTCCGTCGGGAACCTCCTGCCGGGCGGCGGGGCGGCCGGCGTGGCGGTGACGTACTCGCAGTTGCGGTCCTGGGGGTACAGCCGGCGCGCCATCAGTACGTCCGTGATCGTCACCGGCGTCTGGAATGTGCTCGCCCGGGTGGCCCTTCCCATCGTCGCCGTGCTCGCGATGCTCTTCGGGGACGGAGGCTTGCACCCCGCCGTCGTGTCCGCGGCCACCGCGGGAGCTGCGGGTGGGATCGCTCTCTTGGTCGCCTTCGTGGCCGTTCTGCTGTCCGAACGCGCCGCGCGGGTCCTCGGCGGCATGGTCGCGCGGCTGCTCAGCTGGTGGCGGGTCCGCCGCGGCGGGCGCCCGGCCAGTGCCGAGATCATCGTCGACATGCGCCGCCAGATGATCGACGTCGTCCGGTACGGCTGGCTCCCGATGACCTTCGGCCTGGTCGGCTTCTTCGGGATCTACTACGTGCTGTTCTGGTTCTGCCTCAACGCGACCGGCGTCCAGCTGCCGTTCCCGTTCATGTTCGCCGCGTATGCCGTCAGCCGACTCCTCACCGCCGTCGGGGTGACGCCGGGCGGGGTCGGGGTCACCGAGACCGCGACGGCTGCGCTGCTGGTCTCGTGGGGCGCGGCCCCGGCCCAGGCGACGGCGGGCGTCGTGCTCTTCTCGTTGTACGCCCACTTCTTCGAGGTGCCACTCGGGATGATCGGTTGGCTGGCGTGGACCATGTCCCCCAAGGTGCCGCACGTCGATCCGGTCTGAGCGACGCCTGGCCGCGACCGGTGGTCTCGGAGGTCGAGCTACGCCGCGGCCGTATGCTGGTGTTGCTTGT
>JBDIAR010000161.1:0-7662 GCA_039812545.1 Dermatophilaceae bacterium
AAAAGTCAGGCCCGGAATCAGTCGATTCCGGGCCTGACGTCATTGGTAGCGGGGACAGGATTTGAACCTGCGACCTCTGGACGAGATCGGGGCACCTGCGACAGCTACGGAGTCAAGGCGGTTGCTACGGGATTCCCTTGTTTGGAGCGGGAAACCGGACTGCTTGCAGTCACAGGATACCCGTCAAGTACGGAGCCGAGGCGGTTCAATCTGGACCCTAAATGGACCCCGATCAAGTCCCGAACCCGCGGGACGGGCGGAAGGACGAAGCAGTGGGCTGCTCCGGGGATCGTGACCCGGTCCCGAGTGAGTATTTGATCGGCTTCTCGCGGACGTTGACGTCCACGGCGCCGCGTCGCGCTGCCGTTCTACAGTTCCCCGACACTCAACTCAGCTGGCTCGTCGACGCTCGCGAGAGGACGTCGGCGTCGCTGCAGAATCCGTCGCGTCGGCGCTTGAGGCAGAGCAGTCCCAGAAGGTGGCCGTCAGGGTCGATGACGGCTCGCCGACGCTCGGTTCGGGTCTGCATCAGTCGAAGGGCGTCGATGGCGGAGGTATCGGGACTGATCGTTCGGTTCTCTAGCACTGCGTGTTCGAGCGCATGTGCGTGCCCCTGGGGGAGTTCAGCGATGTCGTCGCGCACGAGGGTGCCGAGCAACAGCCCCTGGTCGTTGGTGATCAGCAGCATGTGCACGTGATCGTCGTGGAGGGCTGCCCGCGCCTGATCCACGCTGGTGTCGGGACTCAAGGTCTTGGGTAGGCGTACGACGACGTCGTAGACGTCCTTGCCTGACAGATGCTGCATCGCTCAGGAACCCACGCGGTCCCAGCCGCGACGGGTGGGTCGGCTACCCATCTGGTCGTCACGTGACCGGTAGACGATGTAAGGGCGGGTGAGATAGCCGACGGGCGCGGAGAAGACGTGCACGAGGCGGGTGAAGGGCCAGAGTGCGAAGAGCCCGAACGCGACGAGGGCGTGGAGCTGGAAGCCGATGGGTGCGTCGGCCATGAGGTCGGGCTGTGGTTGGAAGGCGAGGAAGGAGCGGTACCAGACGGAAACGCCTTCGCGGTAGTTGTACTCACCACCAAGCGAGAAGATCGACCCGGCGATGGTGTTCCACATGCCAATGACGATGGCGGCGCCGAGGAAGGCGTACATGACCTTGTCCATGGGGGTGGTGGCACTGAAGACGGGGCCGACGGTGCGGCGCCGGTAGATCAGGATGGTCATCCCCGCCAGGGCCATTAGCCCAGCGATCAGGCCGCCGATGACGGCGACGAGGTGGTAGAGGTGGTCGTCGACGCCGACTGTCTCGGTCCACGAACGCGGGACGAGAAGCCCGATGATGTGGCCGCCGACGACGCCGAGCATGCCGAAGTGGAACAGTGGGGATCCGAGGCGGAGGAGTCGGTCCTCGTAGAGCTGTGAGGATCTCGTGGTCCAGCCGAACTTGTCGTAGCGGTAGCGCCAGACGTGTCCGACGACGAACGTGGTCAGGCACAGGTACGGGACGATGACCCACAAGAAGGTGCTCATCGGGGGGCTCCTACAGGGATCGTCGATCCGGAGATCAGGGCGGGGCCGGCCAGAGAGCTGGTGGCCGGGTCGGCGCCGTAACCGCCGAGACCGACTTCTTCGGCGGGCGGGCCCTGCTCGATGAGGCGGCGGACGGCGTCGGCCTCGTCGCCGGCGAGCTCGGGCAGGCTGTCGCAAACGGCGCGCACCGCGGCGTGCCAGGGGGAACCGGTGGATCCGTCGTGGTTGCGCCAGCCGGCGAGGGCGATGCGGAGCATCTCGATGCCGGCGCGGTGGTCGTTGAGCAGCCGCCAGGCGACGTCGGCGTCGACGGTGGCGCCGAACTGCAGGACGGCGCAGAGGTGGTCGGGAAGCTCGCCGCTGTCGTCGTCCCACTGCATGCCGGCGGCGCGGTAGGCCTGTTTGAAGCCCAGGAGCGCGGTGCCTCGGCGTCGGGTGTCGCCGTAGGCGTAGTAGGTGAGGTAGAGGGCGCACTTGCGGGTGTGGTCGAACGTCTCGACGTACTCCTCCTGGAGCGTGCGCAGCTCCCGGGTTCGCAGGTGGGTCAGCAGCGGGTCGAGTCCTGCCTCGGCGGGCGCCAAGGTCTCGATGGTGTCGAGGTCAGCGAGGAGCTCGGCCGTGGGGTAGTCAAGGAGCACGGAGCACGCCGCCCAGAGGCCCTGACAGTCGGCGGGACGGGTGCGTGCGCGTTTGCGTGAGAGCAGCGGCATCAGCGGTCTCCGTTCTGCTTGTCGGCGGGTGGCGGGAACAGCCCTGTCGGGGTGCCGCGACCGTCCCAGTTGAGCAGGTTCACCCGGCCGGCCTTGGAGCCTCCGCCAGCGAGCTCGTCGCTGGTGTCGGAGGTCTGCCGGTCCTGGAGCATCCGGAAGTTCTCCACCGCCACGGGCGTCGGGTAGCCGGCTCCCTCGCCCAGCAGCGCTTGGTCGTAGTACGAGCCGGCGGCGTCGAAGTCGACCGAGCACTCGGTCGCGAGCTCTTCGAGAGCGTGGGCCTGCTCGGCGTGGGCGGGAGGGATGACGTAGCGCTCGTTGTACTTGGCGATCGCGAGAAGGCGGAACATCTCGTACATCGACTCGCCGGTCATGCCGACGGCCTGGGGGATGGTGTCGTCGGGGTCGCGGCCGAGGTTGATGTCGCGCATGTAGGAGCGCATCGCCGCGAGCTTGCGCAGCACCCGGTCCACCGGGACGGTGTCACCGGCGGTGAACAGGTTCGCGAGATACTCCACCGGGATCCGAAGGGCGTCGATGGCGGCGAAGAGGTTGCCGCGGTCCTCGGCGTCCTCGCCGGTCTCCTTGATGACGTCGACCACCGGTGACAGCGGAGGGATGTACCAGACCATCGGCATCGTGCGGTACTCCGGGTGCAGTGGCAGCGCCACCTCGTACTTGTTGATCAACGCCCACACCGGGGACCTCTTCGCGGCCTCGATCCAATCGCCGGGGATGCCGGCTGCCTCGGCCGCCCGCTGGACGTCGGGGTCCTCCGGGTCGAGGAAGCAGGCCCGCTGGGCGTCGTAGAGCTGGTGCTCGTCCTCGATCGAGGCGGCCTCGAGGACCTTGTCAGCGTCATAGAGGACCAGGCCGATGTAACGCAGTCGTCCGACGCAGGTCTCGGAGCAAACGGTGGGAATGCCGACCTCGATGCGCGGGTAGCAGAAGGTGCACTTCTCGGCCTTACCGGTCTTGTGGTTGAAGTAGACCTTCTTGTACGGGCAGCCGGACACGCACATCCGCCAGCCGCGGCAGCGGTCCTGGTCGACCAGGACGATGCCGTCCTCGGCGCGCTTGTAGATCGCGCCCGAGGGGCAGGAGGCTGCGCAGGAGGGGTTGAGGCAGTGCTCGCAGATGCGCGGCAGGTAGAACATGAAGGTCTGCTCGAACTCGAGCTTGACCTTGTCCTCGATGCCCTTGAGCATCACGTCGCGCGCGGCGTGCTCCTGAGATCCGCCGAGGTCGTCGTCCCAGTTGGCCGACCACTCGACATTCATATCCTTCCCCGAGATCAATGACTTGGGCCGCGCCACGGGGAAGGTGTCGGACTGAGGTGAGTTGAGCAGCGTCTCGTAGTCGTAGGTCCACGGCTCGTAGTAGTCGTTGATCGACGGGAGCTTGGGGTTGGAGAAGATGTTGAGCAGCTTCTTGACCCGGCCACCCGCCTTGAGTGCGAGCCGGCCGTTGGGCTTGCGGATCCAGCCGCCCTGCCAAGTCTCCTGGTCCTCGTAGGTGCGGGGATAGCCGAGGCCGGGTCGGGTCTCGACGTTGTTGAACCAGACGTACTCGGTGCCGGTGCGGTTGGTCCACGCCTGCTTGCAGGTGACCGAGCAGGTGTGGCAACCGATGCACTTGTCGAGGTTCATGACCATGGCCATCTGTGCCATCACGCGCATGTCAGTACTCCACCTTCGTCGTGCGCTTGCGGATGGTCGTCACTTCGTCCCGGTTGTTGCCGATCGGTCCGATGTAGTTGAAGAAGTACGCGAGCTGGGCGTAGCCGCCGACGATGTGGTTGGGCTTCATCAGCACCCGGGTGAGGCTGTTGTGGATGCCCCCGCGCTTGCCGTCTCGCTCGGTGAGCGGCACGTCGATGAGCCGGTCCTGGGCGTGGTGCATGTAGACCGTTCCCTCGGGCATCCGGTGGCTGACGATGGCCCGTGCTGCGACGACGCCGTTGCGGTTGACCATCTCGATCCAGTCGTTGTCCCGCACCCCGATCTTGGCTGCGTCGCGGTCCGACATCCACACCGATTGGCCGCCCCGCGAGAGGGACAGCATGAATAGGTTGTCCTGGTACTCGGAGTGGATGGACCACTTGTTGTGGGGTGTCAGGTAGCGCACGGCGACTCCGAGTTCGCCGGTCGTGCCGATCGGGGGCTCCCCGAACAGGTGGGTCATGTTCAACGGTGGGCGGTAGACCGGGAGCATCTCCCCCATCCCGAGGAACCAGTCGTGGTCGACGTAGAACTGCTGGCGACCGGTGAGGGTGTGGAACGGCTTCTTGCGCTCGATGTTGATCGTGAACGGGCTGTAGCGGCGTCCACCCGACTCCGAACCGGACCACTCCGGTGAGGTGATGACCGGTACGGGCGCGACCTGGGTGTCGGCGAAGGTGATCTGCTTGCCTTCGTGCTCGCTGGCTAGGTCGTGCAGCTGGGTGCCGGTGCGCTTCTCGAGGAACTTGAACCCCTGGGTGGCCAGGTGTCCGTTGGAGACACCGGCGAGGTGGAGGATGGCGTCGGCCATCTGTACGTCGGTCTCGACCTTGGGCTGGCCGTCGCCGGCGCCGCCGTGGGTGACGCCGTTGCGGGTGCGGAGGATGTCGATCTCGCGCTTGACGTCGTAGGCCACGCCCTTGGTGAGCATGCCGACCTTCTCCAGCAATGGGCCGATCGAGGTCATCTTGTCGTAGATCGCGGTGTAGTCGCGTTCGGCGACGGCGATGACCGGCATCGTCTTGCCGGGCACGGGGTCGCAGCCGTCGGGGTGGTCGGGGCCGAGTCGCCAGTCCTTGACGACGCCGTGCTCGGTGGCCATCGCCTCCGGGGTGTCGTGCCACAGGGGTTTGGCGATCACGTCCTTGCGGGTGCCGAGGTGGGTCTCGGCGAGTTCGGAGAACTTCTTGGCGATGACCTTCCAGGTGTCCCAGTCGGACTTGGTCTGCCACGGCGGGGCGATGGCGGGGTTGAAGGAGTGCACGAACGGGTGCATGTCGGTGGTGGAGAGGTCGTGCTTCTCGTACCAGGTGGCCGCGGGCAGGACGACGTCGCTGAAGATGGTGCTGCTGGTCATCCTGAAGTCGATGGTCGTCAGCAGGTCGAGTTTGCCCTCAGGCGCCTCGTCGGCCCATCGGATGGTGCTTGGCCGCTGGTCGGGTTCGGCCTCCCTGGCTGTGGCGGAGCTGTCGGTGCCGAGCAGGTGCCGCAGGAAGTACTCGTTGCCCTTGGCCGAGCTGCCGAGCAGGTTCGAGCGCCACAGGGACAGTACGCGGGGGTGGTTGTCGGCCGCTTCGGGGTCCTCGACCGCGAACTTGAGCCGGCCCTCCTTGAGCTCCTGGGCGACGAAGGCGGGGGCTTCCATGCCGGCGGCCTCTGCGTCGTCGGCGAGCTGCAGGCTGCTGCGGTCGAAGGTGGGATAGCTCGGGCTCCACCCGAGTCGCGCGGACTGGGCCAGGAGGTCCATGACGGTCTTGCCGGCGAAGATCCCGGTGCCGGCGTCGAGGTCGTCGGCGGTGAAGGTGTCGTAGCGGTACTGGGAGGTGTTGACGTACCAGTACGCGGTCTGGTTCATGTGCCGCGGCGGGCGGTGCCAGTCCAGGGCGAAAGCCATGTGCTGGAAGCCCATGATGGGGCGGATCTTCTCCTGGCCGACGTAGTGCGCCCAGCCGCCGCCGTTGCGGCCCTGGGTGCCGGTGATCGTGGTCAGCAGCAGGATGGCGCGGTAGATCTGGTCGGAGTGGAACCAGTGGTTGACCCCGGCGCCGAGCAGGATCATGCCGCGGCCCTCGGTATCGATGGCGTTCTGAGCCCATTCGCGCGCCAGTCGCGTGACCTGGGCTGCGGGGACGCCGGTGTGCTGCTCCTGCCACGCCGGCGTGGCAGGCACCGACGGGTCGTCGAAGGACTCGGGCCACTCGCCGGGGAGCCCTTCGCGACGTACGCCGTACTGCGCGAGCAGCAGGTCGAGCACCGTCGTCACCAACCGATCACCGACGCGTGCCACCGGGACGCCGCGACGCTCATGGACGACCTTGCCGTCAGGAGCGTCGAACCGCGGCAGCTCGACTACCGCGCTTTCCTCGAGGCCGCCCTCCGCGGTCGGATACATGGTCAGCGCGGGGTCGATGTCCCCTAGGTCGAGGTTCCACTGGCCCAGGCCCTCGTCGCCGTAGCGGTGTCCGATCGCACCTCGCGGGATCCGGACCTCCCCCGTCACGGCGTCCATGACCGCCGGCTTCCACATCTGGTTCTCACTGCCACCCTCGACGTGGCCGATGTCGCCGGCCACGAGGTACTTCCCCGGCCGGTAGGCGCCGTCGGCACTGGGTTCGAGCGTGACCAGGTGAGGCAGGTCGGTGTACTGCTTGTTGTAGTCGGCGAAGAACGCCGGGAGGGAGTCGACGAAGTACTCCTTGAGGATCACGTGGCCCATCGCCATGGCCAGCGCGCCGTCGGTGCCGGGGGCGGGGTTGACCCACTCGTCGGCGAACTTGACGTTCTCGGCGTAGTCGGGTGCGACGGCGACGACTTTCTGGCCGCGGTAGCGTGCCTCGGTCATCCAGTGCGCGTCGGGGGTGCGGGTCATCGGGACGTTGGAGCCCCACATGAACAGGTAGCCGGCATCCCACCAGTCACCGGACTCCGGGACATCGGTCTGGTCGCCGAACATCTGCGGCGAGGCGTTCGGAAGGTCGGCGTACCAGTCGTAGAACGACAGCATCGGGGCGCCGATGAGCTCGAGGAACCTGGCGCCGGAGGCGTAGGAGACCGGTGACATCGCGGGGATCGGGCTGAAGCCTGCGATCCGGTCGGGTCCCCAGCGCTTGACCGTGTAGACGTGCGCGGCGGCGACGATCTCGGCGACCTCGTCCCAGCTCGCCCGAACGAGTCCGCCCTTGCCCCGGGCCTTCTTGTACGCCCGCGCCTGCTCCTCGTCCTGGACGATCGAACCCCAGGCGACCACCGGGTCGCCGTAGCGCTGCTTGGCTGCCCGGAACATGTCGAGGAGCACGCCGCGGACGTAGGGGTAGCGCACTCGTGTTGGGCTGTAGGTGTACCAGGAGAACGCCGCCCCTCGCGGGCAGCCGCGCGGCTCGTACTCGGGTCGGTCTGCGCCGGCGCTGGGATAGTCGGTCTGCTGGGCCTCCCAGGTGATGATCCCGTCCTTGACGTAGACCTTCCACGAGCACGATCCCGTGCAGTTCACCCCATGGGTCGAGCGCACCACCTTGTCGTGACTCCACCGGTCCCGGTAGAAGACGTCACCCTCCCGGCCGCCCTCCTTGAACAGGCTGCGCTGGTCCTGGCTCACCTCAGCCTTGGTGAAGAACCGGCGCCCCGAGATCAGGCTGCGTTGCAGGGGGCTCTCAAGACTCATTGGGCAACTCCTGGGTGGGGGACTCGGTGGGGG
>JBDIAR010000162.1:0-7458 GCA_039812545.1 Dermatophilaceae bacterium
GCGATTTTGTCAGCTTGCCCGAGGCGTGCCGCGTCGGCTCGGCCGGGGCGTGGGTATGCGGGTGGTCGTGATCGTGGATATGCGGGTGGTCGTGGTCGTGGGGTATGCCGTCGACCAGCGCCTCGTCGATGCCGCAGCCGCAGGTGGCGCACATGGCTCAGCCCGCCGCCAAGACCGTGCCCCGGGCCGCGGCCGCCGGCCCGCGCGCGATCACTCGACCTCGAGGTCCACGATCCGCATCGAGGTACCGGAGAGCACGCGAACCGGCGCGTTGCGGCATACCGGACACAACGCGGGTTCTTCCACGATCGGGCTGACCACCGCGCATCGGGTGCACTCCCCCTCTCCGGGGATCGTCACGAACTCCAGTCGGGCTCCGGCGGCGACACCGCCGGCACTCACCGCGTCGAAGGCCTGGCGCAGCGCCTCCGGTTGCACGCATGCCAGGGCGCCGAGTTCCAGGTGGACGACGTGGACCCGGACGAAGCCGTCCCGACGGGCGGCCTGCGCGATGAGGTCCACGGCACTTTCGGCGAGTGACAATTCGTGCACGCGACCCCACTATTGCGGCTCGACGGCCCGTCGTCACCCCCTGCGCGCCGGCAAATCGGATGAATCCGCTTGGGCCAGCGCGCTTTACGTCCGCGTCAACGCCATTCGTACCCGAGCCGGTACCGCTCGGCGCAGTTGACGACCACCACGTGACGCCGATCACGTCAATCGTGTCATGGTGATGGTCAAGCCCGTTACCCACGGGTAGCCGTCCGTTCGAGTATCAACACCGTTGCGGGTATGCCGTTGCCCGACAACGGTGCTCGTCACCTGATGAAGTCCGTCAGGTCTCTTCCGCCGGGTCCACGACCGAGCCGCTCCGCCGTCCCCGGCGGCCACCGACCCCACGCCGAACACCCTTGTGCCAACGCCGGCACGGAAGGTTCGCCATGATCACCGAAGACGCCGAACTCGTCGAAGCCGTCCTATCCCGCCACGGGCACGACGGCACCCGCCTCATGCACATCCTGCGCGACGTCCAGGACCAGCTCAGCTGGCTCTCACCGCAGACCATCACCGCGATCGCCGACGGGGTGGGCCGCCCGCGCGCGGCCGTGCAGAGCACCGCCGAGTTCTACACCTTCTTCCACACCAAGCCCCTGGGCGACTACCGCATCCTGTTCTCGGACAACATCACCGACCGGATGCTCGGCAGTCGCGACCTGATGGCCCGGCTCGGCGCGCGACTCGGTGTCGCCCGCGGCCAAGTCACCCCCGACGGGCTGGTCAGCTTCGACACCACCTCGTGCACGGGGCTGTGCGATCAGGGACCGGCCGCCCTCGTCAACGGCCGGGCGATCACCCGGCTGGACGCCGAACGCATCGACGCGATCGCCGACCTGATCACCGCGCGCGCCCCGCTGCGGGACTGGCCGGCCCACTGGTTCGAGGTCGTACCCACCGTACGGCGCCGCGACGTCCTGCTCGGCTCGGAGCTCGAACCCGGCGAGGCGATCGCCGCCGCTCTCGACCTCGGACCCGAAGGCGTCCTGGCCCGACTGTCCGCCGCGAGCCTGCGCGGGCGTGGCGGCGCCGGGTTCGGCACGGACGTCAAGTGGCGAGTCTGCCGGGAGGCGCCGGGCTTCGCGCATTACGTCGTCGGCAACGCCGACGAGGGCGAACCGGGCACCTTCAAGGACCGCGTCCTGCTGGCCACGATCACCGACCTCATTCTCGACGGCATGGTCATCTCCGGACTGGTCAACGGCGCCCAGAAGGGGATGCTCTACCTGCGCGGCGAGTACCTCTTCTTGTATGCCGGCCTGCAGCGCCGCCTCGCCGAGCGCCGTCGCCAGGGCCTGCTCGGCCAGAACATCCTCGGCAAGGGCTTCGTCTTCGACATCGAGATCACCCTGGGCGCCGGCGCCTATATCTGCGGCGAGGAGTCGGCCCTCATCGAGTCGCTCGAGGGAAAGCCGGGCAAGCCGCGCGTCCGCCCGCCGTACCCGGTGACCTGCGGCTATCTCGGCCAGCCGACCGCGGTCAACAACGTCGAAACGCTGGCCTGGTCGGCGCTGATCACCGCCCGCGGTCCGGGGGTCGTCGACGGGGTCGGCACCCCCACCTCGGCCGGCACGACGATGCTCTCGGTGTCCGGTGACGTGGAACGCCCCGGGGTCTACGAGTACCCGTACGGCGTCGAGATCCGCCAGGTCCTGGCCGATGCCGGCGCCAAGAACACCCAGGCCGTCCAGATCGCGGTGGGCGCCGGAAAGTGCTTGGTGGGAACCGAATTCGGTCGGCGGATCGCGATGGAGGATGCCAGCACGACGGGCTCCTTCATGGTCTTCGACGTGACCCGCGACCTGTTCGACGTCGCCCACAACTTCGTCGAGTTCTTCGCCCACGAGTCGTGCGGTTTCTGCACCGCCTGCCGGGTCGGCACGAGCGTCAACAAACGGATCATGGACAAGATCTGCGCGGGGTACGGATCGGCATACGACTTGGACGAAATGTTGCGGATGCATCGGCACATGCAGGGCGCCAGCCACTGCGGCCTCGGCGCGACCGCGACGATGGCGCTGCGGGACATCATCAACAAGTTCCGGCCGGCTTTCGAGCGCCGGATGACCTCGACCGAGTTCACCCCCGCGTTCGACCTGGACGCCGCACTGTCCGAGGCCCGCGAAATCACCGGGCGTGATGACGACCTCGCGCACCTGGCGAACCTGCCGAGCCACGCCAACCTGACGAGTCACCACTAAGGGGTATGCCGGTATGGAGGAGAGTTTCGTACTCGACGGCGTGCGGATCCCGTTCACGCCCGGCCAGACGATCATGGAGGCCGCCACGGCCGCCGGGGTGTTCATCCCGCACCTGTGCTGGCACCCGGACCTGCCGGCGCACGGGTCGTGCCGGATGTGCGTGGTGAAGATCAACGGCCGATTCGCCGCGTCCTGCACGACGAAGGCCGCGGTCGGACAGGTCGTGAAGAACAACACCCACGAGTTGACGGCCGGGCGGCGGACCAGCCTGCAGTTGCTCTTCGTCGAGGGCAATCACTACTGCCCGTCCTGCGAGCGCAGCGGCAATTGCACGCTGCAGGCGACGGCATACGAGATGGGGATGCTGGCGCCGCACTTCGACCACTTCTTCCCCGACCGGCCGGTGGACGCCTCGCACCCGGATGTGGTGCTGGAGTTCAACCGGTGCATCCAGTGCGAGTTGTGCGTGCGGGCCAGCCGGGAACTCGACGGCAAGAATGTGTTCGCGCTCGCGGGACGCAGCATCGACAGTCATCTCATCGTCAACTCCGAGTCCGGCAAGCTGGGCGACACCGATTTCGAGGTGACCGACCGGGCGGCCGACATCTGCCCGGTGGGCGTGTTCCTCAAGCGCAGCGAAGGCTTCGACACCCCGATCGGTAAGCGGCTGTTCGATGCGCTGCCGATCAGCCAGCAGGCCCGGCTTTGGGACCACTCGGGCAACCCGACGGAGGCGACCCCGGCGCCGATCGTCTCCGACCGCGCGGAGATCGAGGCCGCGGAGGGTGTGATCGTATGAGCAAACTCAAGGTGGCAACGTGTTCGCTGGCCGGCTGTTTCGGCTGCCACATGTCGATCCTCGACATCGACGAACGCATTCTCGACCTCGTCGAACTCGTGGATTTCGACCGGTCCCCGATCACCGACATCAAGGAGATCGGGGACTGCGACCTCGGCATCATCGAGGGCGGGGTCTGCAATGCGGAGAACGTCCACGTGCTGCGCGACTTCCGGGCCCATTGCAAGGTGCTCGTCTCGATGGGGGCGTGCGCGGTCAACGGCGGGCTGCCCGCGCTGCGCAACAACCTGTCGATCGCGGACATCCTCGACCACGTGTACGTCCAGGGTCCGGGGCTGCACGCCGGCAGCGCGATCCCCAACGACCCCGAACTCCCGTTGCCGCTGAACAAGGTTCACCCGATCCACGAGGTCGTCCAGATCGACTACTTCCTGCCCGGCTGCCCGCCGAGTGGGGACGCCATCTGGGCCTTCCTCACCGACCTGATCGTCGGCAAGACCCCGACCCTCGGCCACGAACTGCTCAAGTACGACTGACCGGTATGCCATCGGCATACCCACAGACCTGACGGACCCCCACAGACCTGACCGACCTGACAGACCCGAACCACCAGATCGAATCGAGACGCCATGACTGCGACCATCACGCCCGGAGCGACCGGCCCCTCGTTGGAGACCAGCGACGTCCCCGCCGAGTCGCTGCGCCGGGTCGCGCTCGAACCCGTCACCCGCGTCGAGGGCCACGGCAAGGTGACGATCCTGCTCGACGACGAGAACCGGGTCCACCAGGTGCGGTTGCACATCGTGGAGTTCCGGGGGTTCGAGCGGTTCATCGAGGGCCGGCCCTATTGGGAGTTGCCGGTGCTCGTGTCGCGGCTGTGCGGGATCTGCCCGGTCTCGCATCACCTGGCCGCGAGCAAGGCGCTGGACGTCATCGTCGGCGCGGACCGGCTGACGCCGACCGCTGAGAAGATGCGCCGGCTCATGCACTACGGCCAACAGTTGCAGTCCCATGCGCTGCACTTCTTCCACCTGTCCAGCCCTGATCTGCTGTTCGGGTTCGACTCCCCGGTGGCGCAACGCAATATCGTCGGGGTCGCGGCGGCATACCCGGAGATCGCCAAACAGGGGATCCTGTTGCGCAAGTACGGGCAGGAGGTCATCCGGCATACGGCGGGCAAACGCGTCCACGGGACGGGTTCGATCCCCGGGGGCGTCAACAAGTCGTTGTCGGCGACCGAGCGGGAGGTCCTGCTCGCGGAGATCGACCAGATGATCGCCTGGAGCGCGGACTCGGTGCGGATCGTGCGGGAGATGCACGAGCAGAACCCGGATCTGTACCAGAACTTCGGCTACGTCCCGTCGAACTCGATGGGTTTCGTCGACGCGTTCGGCAATCTCGACCTCTACCACGGCGGGCTGCGGGCCAAGGATCCGAGCGGCCGGACGCTCTTCGACCACGTGGACTACACGACCTACCAAGAGGTGCTGACCGAGGAGGTCAAGCCCTGGTCGTACATGAAGTTCCCGTACATCACCGAGCTCGGGGCCGAGGAGGGGTGGTACAAGGTCGGGCCGCTGGCGCGGGTGCTCAACTGCGACCGGATCCCGACCCCGCTGGCCGAGGCCCAACGGGTGGCGTTCCTGGAGTCGGCGAACGGCGCGCCGCTGAACTTCCACTGGGCGCGGATGATCGAGATGCTGTTCGCCGCCGAACAGATCCAGCTGCTGCTGGCCGATGACGACATCGTCGGGGACGACCTCGTGGTCCGCGGCGAACGGCGCGAGGAGGGCATCGGCGTCATCGAGGCGCCGCGCGGGACGCTCTTCCACCACTATCGGGTGGGCGAGGACGACCTGATCACGATGGCCAATCTCATCGTCTCGACCACGAACAACAACCAGGCGATGAACGAGGCCGTCCGCCAGGTGGCCCGCCAGTACCTCGACGGCCGGCAACTCACCGAGGGCCTGCTCAACCACATCGAGGTCGCGATCCGGGCGTTCGATCCGTGCCTGTCCTGCGCCACCCACGCGCTCGGCAAGATGCCCCTCGAGGTCACCCTGGTCGACGCCGACGGCGTCGAGATCGACTCGCTGGTCAAGAGCTGAGTTCTCGTATGCCGGTGCCGTCCACCCTGGTCTTCGGCTGGGGCAATCCGTCGCGCGGCGACGACGCCCTGGGTCCGCTCGTGGTGGAGGCCGTGCAGGACTGGGGGGTGCCGGGCGTCGAGTGTCTCACCGACTTCCAGTTACAGGTCGAGAACGCCCTGGACCTGCGGGACCGGGACCGGGTGCTCTTCGTCGACGCGTCCGCGTCGGCCCCGGCGCCGTTCGAGGTCGGACGGTTGGAAGCGCGACGGGACGACTCGCATACGACGCACGAGTTGTCGCCGGAAGCGGTGTTGTCGGTCTATCGGGAGGTGCTCGGCGGCGAACCGCCGCCCACCTGGCTGCTGGGGATCCGCGGGGAGGTGTTCGACCTGGGTGCGCCGCTCTCGGCGGCCGCCGGCGAGCACCTGGCCGCCGCACTGTCCTGGCTGCGGTCCTGGCTGACGACGCCGTAGCCTCCTCCGCCGGCCACGGCGCGCGAGTCCGGCGCCGTGGCCGTCCCACTGTACGAGGAGTTCGCGTACCAGACCCTCTTCTGGGAGAACATCGGCATCAAGGGGGTGTCGCTCTCGCGAGGCAGCACATCCCCGAGACCCTCGACGACGTCCTACCAGAGCGTCCCCAGGAGAACACCAATGCAGACACGCACCCTCGGCAACCACGGCCTCAAGGTCTCCGCCCTCGGCCTGGGCTGCATGGGGATGAGCCAGTCATTCGGGCCACGGCCGCCACGGGAGGAGATGATCACCTTCCTGCGCGCCGCAGTCGAACGCGGCGTGACCTTCTTCGACACCGCCGAGGTCTACGGCCCCTTCCACAATGAAGAGCTCGTCGGCGAGGCCCTAGAGCCGGTCCGCGACGAGGTCGTCATCGCGACCAAGTTCGGCTTCTCCTTCGACGAGAACGGCGCGCAGACCGGCGTCACCAGCCGCCCGGAGAACATCCGAGCCGCCGTTGACGGCTCGCTCGGCCGGCTGCGCACCGAGACGATCGACCTGCTGTACCAGCACCGCGTCGACCCCAGCGTCCCCATCGAGGACGTCGCCGGCACGGTCAAGGAGCTCATCGACGCCGGGAAGGTTCGTCACTTCGGGCTGTCCGAGGCAGGCGTCGAGACGATCCGGCGGGCGCACGCGGTGCAGCCCGTCACGGCCCTGCAGAGCGAGTACTCCCTCTTCTGGCGCGAACCCGAGGACGCGATCCTGCCCGCCCTTGAGGAGCTCGGCATCGGGTTCGTGCCGTTCAGCCCGCTGGGGCGGGGCTTCCTCACCGGGCAGGTCACGACCGCCACCGAGTTCGGCGAGGGCGACATCCGGGCGTCCCTCCCACGCTTCGAGCGGGAGGCCCTGGAGGCCAACCTCGCGCTCGTCGAGCTCATCAGGGTGGTTGCCGAGCGCAAGGGTGCCACGGTCGGTCAGGTCGCCCTGGCCTGGCTCCTCGCGCAGCAGCCCTGGATCGCCCCGATCCCGGGAACCCGTCGACTCGAGCGTCTTGACGAGAACCTCGAGGCCGTGGACCTCCAGCTCACCGCGGAGGACCTGGCTGAGCTCGACGCCGCGTCCGCGAGCGTGCAGGTCCAAGGGGCGCGCTACCCCGAGCCGATGCAGAAGATGATCGACCGCTGATCGCTCCGTCCGGGCGACAGCGACCTCCCCCGTCACCTCTTGACACAGAAGGGAGCGATGATCGGACGGCTCAAGCGATGGTCAGGCTCAGCCCGTCGGGTCGGCTGAATGACAGCGAGGTCACCGACGCGCCCGCCAACTGCGGTTCGCGCTGGACGATTCCTCGG
>JBDIAR010000163.1:0-7426 GCA_039812545.1 Dermatophilaceae bacterium
CCTGGCTGGTCATGTCGTGGCGACCCGAGGGGTGGTTCGTGCTCGCGGGGCTCCTTGTCGGGTCGTCGCTGTTGGTGCGGCCCGTCGTGCGTTGGGCGCCGGCCCATCGCGGCGGACCGAGGGCCTGATCGCTCGCCTTACGATGGCGACATGACCGACCGTATGCCGCGCGCCGCCGTGGCCGCGATGATCGACCACACCCTGCTCAAGCCCGAGGCGACCCCGGCGGATGTGCGACGGCTGGTGGCCGAGGCCGCGGAACTGGGCGTGTACAGCGTCTGCGTGAGCCCGTCGATGCTGCCGGTGGACACCACGGATGCCCCCGGGCTCAAGGTCGCGGTGGTCTGCGGCTTCCCCTCCGGCAAGCACACGTCGGCGATCAAGGCCGCCGAGGCCGCCGAGTCGGTCCGGCTCGGCGCCGACGAGATCGACATGGTCATCGACGTCGGGGCCGCCACCGAGGGGGACGGGCCGGCGCTGGAGGCCGACATCGCGGCGGTCCGCCGGGCCGCGCCCCACCCGGTCGTCCTGAAGGTCATCATCGAGTCGGCGGCGCTGACCGACGAGCAGATCGTCGGGGCGTGCCGGGCGGCCGAGGCGGCCGGTGCCGATTACGTCAAGACCTCGACGGGCTTCCATCCCAGTGGCGGGGCCACCGTGGAGGCGGTGCGGTTGATGCGCGAGACCGTCGGGGACCGGCTCGGCGTCAAGGCGAGCGGCGGCATACGGAACACGGAGGCGGCACTGGCGATGATCGAGGCCGGTGCGTCTCGGCTGGGGCTGTCCGGTTCGCGGGCCATCCTCGACGGGCTCCCGGGTTGATCCTTGTGGCTCATGATTGATCCATACGGATCAGAAATGAGCCATACGGGAGACGTGGACCTGGGTAAAACCGCTGCGGACTCTCCTGCCAAAGGGGGACGCGGAGGCCTTTGATGTCCTCGCCGGAGTCGAGGCGCCGATGACCGGCCGCCGGATCGCCGAGCTCGCCGGACGCGACTCCCACGCTTCTACCATCAGGTCCCTCGACCGGTTGGTGCGCCGGGGGCTCGTTCTCGTCGAACCCGCGGGGAATGCCCATCTCTATCGAGTCAACCAAGCCCACCTCCTCTTTCCGGCCCTCGTCGAAATCGCCCACGCCACGCAAACACTGAGGACCCGTCTGGCGGAGCGCGTTCGAGCATGGCCGGCAAAGCCGGGGAACCGATCTTCAGATCGTGGACGGAGGACTCGATTCTGCTCGCCGGAGTTCCGCTGTCGCATCTCCTCGATGACGGGCCGGTGGGCCGATGATGGTCCAGCGTCTGCGGAAGGCGACACCTGCTGACGCCCGCAATCGCAGACTGATCGCCACCCGAACGAGGGCCGTACGCGCCGCGAATCAGCTGGTCGAGGCCGCCATCGAGCGGACCCGAGGTCGATAGGCGCTCGGCGGGGGTCCGGCGACGTTGACAGCGGGGCTCCGTGGGGGTTGGCTCGGACCACTGGCGCGAGGTGACGCCACCTCAGCCCGGCGACGCGGCCGTCCCGGCTCCCGCCGATGTGCCGGTCCCGTTCGCCGGCTCCGTCCCCCTTGGAGGCATCCGATGACGAGTTCCCCGACCACGTTCATGCCGGCGCTCGAGGGTGTGCTGCGGGGAACCGGGCGGATCGACACCTCAGCGCTGCGCCGGCTGGCGATGGCCAACGACGCGTCGCACTATGCGCTCACCCCGGCCGGGGTCGTGTATGCCGAGAGTGAGCGGGAGATCGCCGCGATCTTGCATCACGCGGCGCGGGCGGGCGTCGGGGTGACCTTCCGGGGCGGCGGGTCGAGCCTGTCCGGGCAGAGCGTCACCGAGGGTCTGCTCGTGGACACCCGGCGGCATTTCCGGGACGTGGAGGTGATCGAGGACGGCGCCGCCGTGCGGGTCGGACCCGGCCCGACGATCGCCCAGGTCAACGCCCGACTCGCCCCCTACGGCACCAAGCTCGGACCCGACCCGGCCAGCGTCAACGCCTGCACGATCGGCGGCCTGCTGGCCAACAACTCCAGCGGGATGAGCTGCGGGACCGAACTCAACTCCTACCGGACGATGCGCTCGATGCGGGTCGTCCTGGCCGGCGGCACCATCGTGGACACCGCGGAACCGGACGCCGACGATCGCCTGCGCGCCCTCGAACCCGACCTCTGGGCGGGGCTGTCGCAGCTGCGCGACGGCATACGATCCGACCCGGCGCAGGTCGCCGAGATCACCCGCCAGTTCGCCCGCAAGAACACCATGGGCTACGGCATCAACAGCTTCCTCGACCACGACAGCCCCGCCCAGATCCTCACCCACCTGATGATCGGCTCGGAGGGGACCCTCGGCTGGGTGTCCTCGGCCGTCCTGGACACGGTCCGGATCAAACCGAAGGTCGCCACGACGCTGCTCGTCTTCGACGACCTGGTTGCGGCCACCGACGCCCTGGAGGGCCTGAAGGACACGCAAGCCACCGCCATCGAACTCCTCGACCGGCAGAGCCTCTACGTCGCCGACCACAACCCGGTCTCGATGGGGGCGCTGCCGCCGTGGACCGGGCAGGCCGCGGCGTTGCTCATCGACTACGAGGCCGACACCGAGGCCGAACTCGCCGACCGCGCCCGGGCCTTCGAGTCGCTCCTGCCGACGCTTCGCCTCCAGGCGACGCCCGCGCTGACGACCGACCCGGCATACCGGGCCAGGATGTGGTCGGTGCGCAAGGGCCTGTATGCCGCGGTGCTGTCCAACCGTCCCCAGGGCACGACCGGCTTGCTGGAGGACATCGCCGTCCCGGTGCCGGAGTTGTCGGGGGTCTGCGAGCGGCTGGCGGGGATCATCGACCGACACGGGTACGACCCGGCCGTCATCTTCGGGCACGCCAAGGACGGCAATATCCACTTCCTCATCAACGAACACCTCGGCGACAGCCACGGCGTCGAACGGCTCGGCGGATTCACCGAGGACCTCGTCGACCTCGTGCTCTCCGTCGGCGGGGCCCTCAAGGCCGAACACGGCACCGGACGGATCATGGCGCCGTTCGTCGAGCGGCAGTACGGCCCTCAGCTGTATGCCGTCATGCGCCGGGTCAAGGAGCTGTGCGACCCGGCCGGCGTCCTCAACCCCGGCGTCCTCATCGGCGACGACCCGCAGGCCCACGTGAAGAACCTCAAACCGGTGACCCCCGTCGAGGAAGAGGTCGATCGGTGCGTGGAGTGCGGGTTCTGCGAGCACGCCTGCCCGAGCGTCGACCTGACGCTCACCCCGCGCCAGCGGATCGTGCTGCGCCGGCACCTGGCCGCCGCCGAACTCGCCGGCCGCACGCAGGAGGCCGCCGAACTCGCGGACGGCTACCTGTACGAGGGGACCCAGACCTGCGCGGTCGACGGGATGTGCGGTCTGGTCTGTCCGGTCGGGATCAACACCGGCGACTTGACTCGCCGGTTGCGCCGCGAGGGGCAGACCCGGACCACCCAGGCCCTCGGCAGGGCGGCCGCCAATACCTGGGCGGGCATCGCCACGGCGGGCGGTCTGGGGGTCTCGGCCGCGGCGACCGCGCACCCGGCGGCGGGGGCCGTCACCCGCGGGTTGCGCAAGCTGGTCGGCGACGCCCGGATGTACCAGTGGAGCGCCGAACTCCCGCACGGTGGCAAGCCACGGCATACGGTCAACGACACCGAGGCCGAGGTCGTGCTGTTCGCCTCGTGCATGGGCGGGCTGTTCGGGCCGGCCGGCGACGGTCCGGGCGCCGGGGACGCGCTGGTCTCGCTGCTGCGCAAGGCGGGCATCCACTTCCGGACGCCGGCCAAGATCTCGGGACTGTGTTGCGGGACGCCGTGGAAGTCCAAGGGCCTCAGCCAGGGGTATGCCGTGATGTCGGCGAAGGTGCGCGCGGCCCTGCTCGCGGCCACCGACGGCGGCCGACTCCCGATCATCTGCGAGGCGTCCTCGTGTACCGAGGGGCTGCTGCACATGCTGCACGAGGTGCCCGAGCTCACCATCGTCGACGCCACGGCATACGTCGTGGACAAGGTGCTGCCGGTCCTCGACGTCGAGCGACGGCTCGGGTCGGTGGTGCTCCACCCGACCTGCGCCACCCGACAACTGGGCAGCGACACGGCGCTGACGACGATCGCGCGGGCGATCGCCGACGAGGTCGTCGTACCGGTGGACTGGGGGTGCTGCGCCTTCGCCGGGGACCGGGGGATGCTCCACCCGGAACTCACCCGCAGCGCCACCCGGCGGGAAGCGGCGAATGTCGCCGAGCGGGAGTACGACGCGTATCTGTCGAGCAACCGGACCTGCGAGATGGGGATGACCCGGGCGACCGGGCGGCCCTATCGGGGTGCGCTCGAGGTCTTGGACGAGGTGACCCGGGCCCGGGTGTGACGAAGGTGCGACCGGGGTGAGGTCAGCAGGGTTTCGCGGTGGACACCGGAGTCAGCCCGTTGAACCCGTCGCCGAGGACCAGGTCGACGGAGACATCGGTGCGGGCGTCCTGCACCTGCTTGGCCCCCGGCAGAAGCAAAGTCGTGACGAGCTTGGCGTTGGCGGCCCCGCCGGCGCCGAACCGCACCTCGCCGGCGTCGGTGATCGTCCGGCGCGAGGTGTCGTTGGCGACCCGGCCGATCTTGAAACCGCGCTGCCCGGCGGTGCGCGCCGTCGCGGCGGCCAGCCCCGCGCGCTGCGTGGCGTTCAGGACGTTGAGGGAGAAGGTGTTGGTGACCGGTTTCGTCGTGGTCGAACAGCTGGTCGTCGGAGTGGTGGGCGCCGCGGCCTTGGGCCCGTCCAAGACCGCCTTCGCGTAGTAGTAGGCGAGGAACACCAGCAGGGCGACCACGAGCAGGGTGATCAGCGTCTTGCGACGCTTCCGGGCCCGCCGCGACGCCGCGGACTCGACGAGGATGCTCACCATGGCTCCTTTCGACCCCGCGGGTCGGAACGTGGGTCGACCTCCGGAGCGTGCCCCGGCCCACCGAATTCGTCAAGGACGACGACCCGCGCGTGGATCGTCGCCCGCTGCGCGAGAGCGGCCCGCAGTGCCCGGTGCAGTCCGTCCTCGAGGTAGAGCTCGCCGCGCCACTCGACACAGTGCGCGAACAGGTCGCCGTAGAAGGTCGAGTCGTCGGCCAGCAGATCGCGCAGGGAGAGGGTCGACTTCGTCGTCACCAGGTCCTGCAGCCGCACGACGCGCGGCGGCACGTCGGTCCACCCGCGCAGCGGATCGCGGCCGTGCGCCGGGTAGGGCCGGTCGTCCCCGACGCGCTTGAAGATCACCCATGCAGTCTAGGCAAGCAGTCAGGCCCGCAGGTATGCCGTACCCGGCCTCCGCCCGGCTAGAGTCGCAATCGTGACTGAGAAGACCACGTCGCCGGCAGGCGAGCCCTCCGCCCCGTCCCCCGAGAGCCCGTCCCCCGAGAGCTTGTCTACCGCGAGTTTGTCTACCGAGAAGCGGGCCCAGCTCGACGCCATCCGTCAGGGGTATGCCTTCTCCGGGGGTGCGCTGGAGTTCGGGGCCGCGGTGATCGACGGGACGGCGCATCCCGATGCGCCCGTCAAGATCCCGTTGTCGGTGCTCAACCGACACGGCCTGGTAGCGGGCGCCACCGGCACCGGAAAGACCAAGACCTTGCAGCTCATGGCCGAGCAGCTCTCCGGGGAGGGCGTGCCCGTCTTCCTCGCCGACGTCAAGGGCGACCTCAGCGGCCTGGCGAGCGCCGGGACCGCCAACGACCGGGTGACCGCGCGCGCGACCGACGTCGGACAGACCTGGGTCGGCACGGCATACCCCACCGAGTTCTTGTCGCTGGGCGGCAAGGGTTCCGGGGTGCCGATCCGGGCGACGATCACCTCGTTCGGGCCGACCCTGTTGTCCAAGGTGCTCGGGCTCAACGACACCCAGGAGTCGAGCCTCGGGTTGGTCTTCCACTACGCCGACAAGAACGGGCTCGCGCTGCTGGACCTCAAGGACCTGCGGGAGGTCGTCAAGTACCTCACCTCCGAGGAGGGCAAGGCCGATCTGAAGGACCTCGGCGGGCTGTCCTCGGCGACGGCCGGGGTGATCCTGCGCCAGCTCATCGCCTTCGAGGACCAGGGGGCCGACGACTTCTTCGGCGAACCCGAGTTCGACACCGCCGACCTCATGCGCCAGGCCCCGGACGGTCGCGGACTGGTCACCTGTCTGGAGTTGCCGAGCGTGCAGGACCGGCCGGCGCTGTTCTCGACCTTCCTCATGTGGCTGCTGGCGGATCTGTTCCACGACCTGCCCGAGGTGGGCGACGTCGACAAGCCGAAGCTGGTGTTCTTCTTCGACGAGGCGCACCTGCTGTTCGCCGACGCGAGCAAGGCCTTCCTCGACGCGATCGAGCAGACCGTGCGGCTGATCCGGTCCAAGGGGGTCGGTGTCTTCTTCGTCACCCAATCGCCCAAGGATGTGCCCTCCGGGGTACTCGCTCAGCTCGGCAACCGGGTCCAGCACGCGTTGCGCGCGTTCACCCCGGACGACGCAGCGGCCCTCAAGGCGGCGGTGCGGACCTATCCCAAGAGCGGGTACGACCTGGAGGAGTTGCTGACGACGCTCGGCACCGGCGAGGCGGTAGTCACGGTGCTGTCCGAGCGGGGCGCCCCGACGCCGGTCGCGTGGACCCGGATGATGGCGCCGCAGTCGCTGATGGCGCCCTCCCCGCCGGCCACGGTCGAGGCGATCATCGCCGCGTCCTCGATCGCCTCGAAGTACACCCAGGCGATCGACCGGGAATCGGCATACGAGAAGCTGACGGCGCGACTGCAGCAGGCTCCGACGCCGCAGGAGGCTCCCGCTCCCGCGCCGGCCCCGGCGCCCGCACCTCGCCAGCGCGCCGAACCGGCCCAGGAGTCGGTCGTCACCCAGGTCGTCCAGTCGACGGCGTTCAAGTCGATGCTGCGCTCGGCCGGATCGGTGATCGGGCGCGAGATCACCCGCAGCATCTTCGGGACGTCCCGCCGGCGTCGCTGACCGGGCTCGGTCGGGAGGTCAGCGCCGCAGAGCCGCACTCCCGACCAGGCCGACCGCCAGCACGACGACGCCGGTGAGGACCGAGGCGATCGGCAGGGTCGCCACGAGGGTCAGGCAGCCGACGATGCCGAGGGCCTGGACGACGCGCGGCCGGCGTCGGTTCGCCGGGCCCTGCGTCCAGGCGGACAGGTTCGCCACCGCGTAATAGACCAGGACGCCGAACGAGGAGAACCCGATCGCGTGCCGCAGGTCGCCGAACGCCACCAGCCCCGCCACGACCGCGGCGACCGCGGCGACCGCGGCGGCCAACGGGGCGGGGTCGCCCGCCACCCCGGCCGGACCGAGCACCCGGAGCAGTACCCCACCTACCACGGCATACAACATGACCCCGACGACCCGGGCGAGCCCCGGGGAGGCCGGCGCGGCATACGTG
>JBDIAR010000164.1:0-7403 GCA_039812545.1 Dermatophilaceae bacterium
CCCGCCCGGCGGTAGGCTCCGGGGGTGTCCCGTCCGGTCTCCCTCAGCCTGACCAGCGTCCGGCTGGCCGAACCGGAGGATCTGCCCAAGCTGGCGGATCTCGACACTCCCGCCGGATTGCCGGGCCAAGCAGGTGCGGACGACATCCTGCTCGTCGTCGGCCAGCCGGCGGCCGGCTGGGCGCGGGTGCGCCGCACCGAGGACGGCTTCCAGCTGCACGGCCCCATCGTCGACCCGGCCCGACGCGGACTGGGCATGACGGGGATGCTGCTGCGCGCGGCATACGGAATCGTGCTCGACGCGGGCGGCGACCGGCTGAGCGTACGTCCCGAAACCGACCGAGCCGCCGCCTGGTATGCCGGGTACGGCTTCGTCGAACAGGTCCCCGCCGCGTCGGGTCCCGAACTGACCCGCGTCCTCGTCGACGGACCCACCCCGATCCCGGCGGTCAGCGTGCTGCCGGTCCGCGAGGGCGGCTCGGGACTGGAGGCGTTCGTCCAGCACCGGGTGTCGACGATGGACTTCGCCGCCGGCGCCGTGGTCTTCCCCGGCGGTCGGATCGACCCCGGCGACCGTGAGTTCGGCGCGGCCCTCGACCTGCCCGCCGGCCTGCTCGACGCCCACGTCGACGCATGGCGCGACACGGCATACGACGTCGTGGGCGAACCGACCCAAGCCGCCCGAACCCTGCTGGCCACCGCGCTGCGCGAGGTCGCCGAGGAGACCGGTGCCCGGATCGAGCCCACCAGACTCATCCCGTGGGACGACTGGGAGACGCCGGTCGGGCTGCCGAAGCGGTTCGACGTGCGGTTCTTCCTGTTGCCGGTGACGGGGGAGCGGGAGGCGGCGGCGTTCGGGCACACCACGACCGAGGCGCACCGCTCGCTGTGGACCCCGGTCGCCGAGGTCGCGGCCGGCGCGGAGGACGGGTCGCTCATCCTCGTCCCGCCCACCCGGGTCCTCGTCGACGAACTGTGCGCGCTGGGGACGCTCGCCGACGCCGCGGCCCTGCGCCCGCCGATCAGCCGGGTCCGGCACGACCTGGTGCCAAGCCCGGCGCGACGCGGCCGTCTCGGTCGCACGCCGATATCGCCCGACCCACCACAGGAGGAGCGATGACTGGACCCCGTCTGCCCCAGCTCGATCCGGCCGACCTGAGCCCCGCGCAACGCGAGGTGTACGACGCGATCGCCGGTGGCCGGCGCGCGCTCGGGCCGCGGCTGTTCGAGCTGGTCGACGAGCGCGGGCGGCTCAACGGGCCGTTCAACGCCTTCCTGCTCCAGCCCCGGCTCGGGATGGCCTTGCAGGAGTTGGGCGGCGCGATCCGGTTCGAGACGAGCCTGAGCGATCGGTGCCGCGAAATCGCGGTCCTGGTCGTCGCCACCCACGAGGACTCGGCGTTCGAGTGGTACGCGCACGAGGCCATCGGCCGGCACGCCGGGCTCACCGAGGAGGAGTTGGCCGCGATCCGGCAGGGCCATGTCGAGGCCTTCGCCGGGGTGGAGGCGGTCGTCTTCGCGACCTGTCGGGCACTGGTATGCCGCGGCGACCTCGACGACGCCGAGTATGCAGGTGCGCTCGAATGGCTCGGTGCCGCAGGGCTGTTCGAGGTTGTCACGCTGGTCGGGTACTACGCTTTGCTGGCGATGCAGCTGCGGATCTTCCGGGTCGGCCCCCCCGGGCGGTGAGACGAGGCCGGGTGGAGGTAATTGCGGGTGCTCGTAGCGTCCGTTATTACCTCCACCGCGCAGGGCGAGAAGCGGAATCAGGAGGGAGTGGGATGTCGGAGGGTGTCGAGGGCCTGGATGTCCAGCGGGTCGAGGCCTTGTTGGGCCTGAGGCGGGCGGCGCACGCCGAGGCCGCGGCGCGGGCCCTCGTCGGCGCAGACCCGGGGTCCGCCGGCGCCCTGCTGTTGCTCGCGCGTGCGCTGCTCCTGCAGGACAAGTACCCGGCCGCGGCGGAGGCGGCCCGGGCCGCGATCGTCCTCGAACCCGACAACGCCGTGGCTTGCCGCGTCCTGGCCGATGCCCTGGTCGACCTGGATCCGGCGGCGGCCATCGGGGCCGCACAGCGCGCCGTCGAAATGGCTCCCCACGATCCGATCGCGCACTATGTGCTGGGCCGGGCGCTCACCCATGGGAAACGCGGCCAACGTCGAGAGGCCGTCGCGGTCGCCGAACGCACGGTGGAGCTGGCGCCGTTCTGGGCCGAGGCCGCCAACCTGCTCGGCCTCGCCCTGAGCGGGGTTGGGCGCAACGACGAGGCGCGGGCGGCATACCTGAGAGCACTCGAACTCGACCCGACCCACGCATACGCCAAGAACAACCTGGCGGCGCTGGACCTGGACCGCGGTCGATTGGGTCGAGCTGCCCGGAGCCTGACCTCGGCGCTCGCGGACGAACCACAGGATCACACCCTGCACCAGAACCTGGACCTTCTGCTGTTGAAGCTGCTCCAGCGCATCTGGTGGGGGACCCTGGTGGCGGCCGGTCTGGTCATAGTTGAGGCCGTCGGGAGGGCCCCCTGGGCGCTGCGGTTCTTGACCGGCGTGGCGCTGGTGGGCTTCATGGCCATGATGGTCCGCCGCTCTGCGCGGGACTTCCCCCGGGGATCTCCAGCATTGGCGCGGGGTTGTTTCGGCGCGTGAACGCCCAAGGTAAGCGATTGATCTCCTTCACCGTTATTGCTGTCGTCTGCGTCGTCGCCATGGCCGTCCTCCCGTATGCCGCCGCGAGCCGTGTGGGGGTCGCGCTGATGATCGGCATCTTCGGGTTGGGACAGGTGCTCCTGATCTGCGACATCGTGATGGCCATCCCGCGCTTCCTCGGGCGAAAGCGGGCTGAGCGCAGTTCCGACCGGTCGTAGCCGGTGGCGTCCCTCATCCGCCCGGCTGCCGCCAGGCCCGCCGATTTGGGTGGGTGCGGGGCCGGGAGGTAATCTAGGACACCGTGTCGGGTGTCACCCGGCCGCATGATCCTGCCCATCGCGCGTTCCGGGGATATCCGTCTGTTTCGGGATACCCGTGTGCCGTGCGCGGGCGCAGGAGACCACCTCTCGCCGGGCAGCTCCGGCGGCTCGCCGACGTGGCCCGTCGGTGCGGTCGCCGCGGGCGGTGCAGGGGAGAGCACCCACCTCGAGACCTCCCAACCAGGGGCCCCGGGACGGGCATGGCAAGGAGCCGCCGGACGGTCCAGCAGGACCGCGCGGACGGCATACACCCTCCGGCAGCAGCCGGCGGGCCGACGAGACAACGTAACGGAGCAATCAGGTTGCCTACCATCAACCAGTTGGTGCGCAAGGGCCGCGAGGCGAAGGTCACCAAGACCAAGACGCCATCGCTCAAGGGCTCTCCGCAGCGGCGCGGTGTGTGCACCCGCGTCTACACCACCACCCCCAAGAAGCCGAACTCGGCGCTGCGCAAGGTCGCCCGCGTCAAGCTGACCAGCGGCGTCGAAGTCACGGCATACATCCCCGGCGTCGGCCACAACCTGCAGGAGCACTCGATCGTGCTCGTGCGTGGCGGTCGAGTCCGTGACCTGCCCGGCGTGCGGTACAAGATCATCCGCGGCGCCCTCGACACCCAGGGCGTGAAGAACCGCAAGCAGGCCCGGTCCCGTTACGGCGCGAAGATGGAGAAGAAGTAATGCCTCGCAAGGGACCCGCCCCGAAGCGCGCCCTGGTCGTCGACCCGGTCTACAACAGCCCGGTCGTCACCCAGCTGGTCAACAAGATCCTCCTCGACGGCAAGAAGTCGATCGCGGAGCACATCGTCTACGGCGCCCTGGAGGGCTGCCGCGCCAAGACCGGTACCGACCCGGTCGTCACCCTCAAGCGCGCGCTGGACAACATCAAGCCCGCCCTGGAGGTCAAGTCCCGCCGCGTCGGTGGCGCCACCTACCAGGTGCCGGTCGAGGTCAAGCCGGGCCGCGCGACGACCCTGTCGCTGCGCTGGCTGGTCGGGTACTCCCGGCAGCGCCGCGAGAAGACCATGACCGAACGCCTGATGAACGAGATCCTCGACGCCTCCAACGGCCTCGGCGCCTCGGTCAAGAAGCGCGAGGACACCCACAAGATGGCCGAGTCCAACCGGGCGTTCGCTCACTACCGCTGGTGATCTCCGCCAGACCCCACGCGTTCGGCCCGGCGGATCCCGGGCCGCACGCCCCCGAACCACACGTGAGAAGGAAACCGTGGCACTCGACGTTCTGACGGACCTCAGCAAGGTCCGCAATATCGGCATCATGGCGCACATCGACGCCGGCAAGACCACGACCAGCGAGCGCGTGCTCTTCTACACCGGGATCAACTACAAGATCGGCGAGGTCCACGACGGGGCCGCGACGATGGACTGGATGGAACAGGAGCAGGAGCGCGGCATCACGATCACCTCGGCCGCGACGACGACCTTCTGGAAGGGCTACCAGATCAACCTGATCGACACCCCCGGCCACGTCGACTTCACCGTCGAGGTCGAGCGCAACCTGCGCGTCCTCGACGGGGCGGTCGCGGTGTTCGACGCCAAGGAGGGTGTGGAGCCGCAGTCCGAGACCGTGTGGGGTCAGGCCAACAAGTACGGCGTCCCGCGGATCTGTTTCGTCAACAAGATGGACAAGCTGGGCGCGGACTTCTACTTCTCCGTCCAGACGATGATCGACCGGCTCGGTGCCCACCCGCTGGTGTTGCAGTTGCCGATCGGTCAGGAGAGCGCGTTCATCGGGGTCGTCGACCTGATCGGTATGCGGGCCCTCACCTGGCGCGGTGAAGTCCAGAAGGGTGAGGACTACACGGTCGAGGAGATCCCCGCCGACCTGCAGGCCAAGGCGGAGGAGTACCGCAACCTGCTCGTCGAGCGGGTCGCCGAGGCCGACGACGAGTTGATGGAGAAGTATCTCGAGGGCGAAGAGCTGACCGTCGCCGAGCTCAAGGCCGGCATCCGCAAGCTCACCGTCGACGGCGAGGTCAACCCCGTGCTGTGTGGGACGGCGTTCAAGAACAAGGGCGTCCAGCCCATGCTCGACGCCGTCATCGACTACCTGCCCAGCCCGCTCGACCTGCCGCCAACGGAGGGTCACAAGCCGGGCGACGACGAGGCCCTGCTGACCCGGGAACCCTCGACGAAGGAGCCGTTCGCGGCGCTGGCGTTCAAGATCGCCGTGCACCCCTTCTTCGGCAAGCTCACGTATGTCCGGGTCTACTCCGGCGAGGTCCCCTCCGGTTCCCAGGTCGTCAACTCGACGAAGGGGAAGAAGGAGCGCATCGGGAAGATGTTCCAGATGCACTCCAACAAGGAGAACCCCGTCGACAAGGCCTCGGCCGGCCACATTTACGCCTTCATCGGCTTGAAGGACACCACGACCGGTGACACCCTGTGCGACCCGGCGAACCAGATCGTGCTGGAGTCGATGACCTTCCCGGCGCCCGTCATCGAGGTGGCCATCGAGCCGAAGACCAAGGGCGACCAGGAGAAGCTGTCGACCGCGATCCAGAAGCTCGCCGAGGAAGACCCGACCTTCCAGGTCCAGCAGGACCAGGAGACCGGCCAGACGATCATCAAGGGGATGGGCGAGCTACACCTCGACATCCTCGTGGACCGGATGCGCCGCGAGTTCAAGGTCGAGGCCAACGTCGGAAAGCCGCAGGTGGCATACCGAGAGACGATCCGGCGCAAGGTCGACAAGGTCGACTACACGCACAAGAAGCAGACCGGTGGTTCGGGGCAGTATGCCAAGGTCCAAGTCAGCATCGAGCCGATGGAGACCACCGAGGGCAAGATGTACGAGTTCGCGAACGAGGTCACCGGTGGCCGCGTCCCGCGTGAGTACATCCCGAGCGTGGACCACGGCATCCAGGACGCCATGCAGTACGGCGTGCTGGCGGGTTACCCGCTCGTCGGGATCAAGGCGACCCTGCTCGACGGCGCGTACCACGACGTCGACTCCTCCGAAATGGCATTCAAGATCGCCGGTTCCATGGTGCTCAAGGAGGCCGTCCGCAAGGCCGACCCCGTGCTCCTGGAGCCGATGATGTCGGTGGAGGTACGTACGCCCGAGGAGTACATGGGCGACGTCATCGGCGACATCAACTCCCGCCGTGGCCACATCCAGGCCATGGAGGACGTCACCGGCGCCAAGGTCGTGCGGGCCCTGGTCCCGCTCGCGGAGATGTTCGGCTACGTCGGAGACCTGCGCTCCAAGACCCAGGGCCGGGCCAACTACTCCATGCAGTTCGACTCCTACGCCGAGGTGCCCAAGAGCACCAGCGAGGAGATCATCAAGAAGACCCGAGGTGAGTGAACCCGGCGAAACCGGGTACTCTCTCCCCTTGGAATCCAACCAGCGCCCCGTCCTGCCCTGGCGTACGGCGTAACAAAAGAAAGTCCTGAGGAGGACCACAGTGGCGAAGGCAAAGTTCGAGCGGACCAAGCCGCACGTCAATATCGGCACCATCGGTCACATCGACCACGGCAAGACGACGCTGACGGCTGCGATCACCAAGGTTCTGCACGACAAGTTCCCGACTCTCAACCCCTTCACGCCGTTCGACCAGATCGACAAGGCGCCCGAAGAGAAGGCGCGTGGCATCACGATCTCGATCGCGCACGTGGAGTACCAGACCGAATCCCGGCACTACGCGCACGTCGACTGCCCCGGGCACGCGGACTACATCAAGAACATGATCACCGGTGCGGCCCAGATGGACGGCGCGATCCTCGTGGTCGCCGCCACCGACGGCCCGATGCCGCAGACCAAGGAGCACGTCCTGCTGGCTCGCCAGGTCGGCGTCCCCTACATCGTGGTGGCCCTGAACAAGACCGACATGGTCGACGACGAGGAGATCCTCGAGCTCGTCGAGATGGAGGTCCGGGAGCTGCTCTCGGTCTACGAATTCCCCGGCGACGACCTGCCGGTCGTGCGGATCTCGGCGCTGAAGGCCCTTGAGGGTGACCCCGAGTGGGCCAAGACCGTCGAAGAGCTGATGGACACGGTGGACAAGTACATCCCCGAGCCCGTCCGCGACACCGACAAGCCGTTCATGATGCCGGTCGAAGACGTCTTCACGATCACCGGTCGTGGCACCGTCGTCACCGGTCGTGTCGAGCGCGGCATCCTGAAGGTCAACGAGGAAGTCGAGATCGTCGGCATCCGAGAGAAGTCCTCCAAGACCGTCGTCACCGGCGTCGAAATGTTCCGCAAGCTGCTCGACGAGGCCCGCGCGGGCGAGAACGTCGGTCTGCTGCTGCGTGGCACCAAGCGCGACGACGTCGAGCGCGGCCAGGTCGTCGTCAAGCCGGGTTCGATCACCCCGCACACCGAGTTCGAGGCGAACGTCTACATCCTGTCCAAGGACGAGGGTGGCCGGCACACGCCGTTCTACGACAACTACCGTCCGCAGTTCTACTTCCG
>JBDIAR010000165.1:0-7339 GCA_039812545.1 Dermatophilaceae bacterium
GAAGCCGCGACACCAGAAGCCGCGACACCGGAAGTCGCGGCACCAGAAGCCCCGGCAGCGCCAGAACCCGCGGCAACCGGCATACCCGCCGCCGCACCGGAACCCACCGCCCCGGCCGAACCGAAGGAGGGCGACCCGGCATGACGACGCGAGATTACGTCTTTCTCTTCGTCAGCCTGATCACCGTCGTCAGCGCACTGCTCGCGGTCACCGCCCGCCAGGTCGTCCACGCCGCCCTCTGGCTGGTCGTGGCGCTCGGTACGCTGGCCGGCTGCTACGTGGTGCTCGGCAACGAACTGGTCGGGTTGGTCCAACTGCTGGTCTACGTCGGCGCGGTCGTCGTCCTCGTGGTCTTCGCGCTCATGCTGACCAGGTCCCCGGTCGACATCAACCCGGGCCTGTCGACCTCGATCTGGCAGCGCGCCGCCGCGGCCGTGATGGGGGCCGCGATGACCGGGCTCGTCGCCTCGCTCTTCCTGCCGTATGTCGCCGACCTGGCTCCCCGGGTGCCGGAAGAACCCAACACCCACGCGATCGCCACCGCGATCTTCGGGTACTGGGTCTGGCCCTTCGAGTTGGTCTCGGTCCTGCTCCTCGTCTCGCTCATCGGGTCCTTCGCCCTGGCCCGCGTCGTCGGTGCGGCACCGGAGAAGCCGGTGAAGCCGGGCATCCGGCTGCGGTCGTCCAGCACCGACGAACTGCTCATGAAGCCCCCGGCCTCCGGTGCGGCCACCCAGACGTCCGCGCAGGAGGCCGCGCACCGATGATGCACCTGACCCTTCCCGTGCTGCTCTCCGCAGCGCTCATCGGCATCGGCACCTTCGGGGTGCTCGCCCGGCGCAACGCGGTCCTCGTCCTCATCGGGATCGAACTCATCCTCAACGGCTCGAACCTGCTCCTGGTGGCCCTGGATTCGGTCAACCCGGCCAAGACCCGCGACGGCTCGGTGCTGACGATCTTCTCGATCACCATCGCCGCCGCCGAGATCTGCGTCGCCCTGGCCGTGATCCTGGCGATGTTCCGGATCCGCGGCGACGTCGACGTGACCGCGGAGCCGTTCGACATCGACATCGATGCCGTGGCCGACCTCGACACGGCGGCCGACCCGAAGGGAGTCCGGTCATGACCTGGATGCCCCGCCTCGTCGTCCTCTTCCCCGTCCTGGCCGCACTGATCGGCCTGCTGGTCCGGCGCTCTCGGACCCTGGCCCGCATGGTCGCCGTCGCCGGTGCGCTCGGCGCCACCGGCGCCGCCATCGCCGAATGGGCCAGTGCCCCCGACCCCGGCCAGGCGGTCGACACCGTCGGGCGGCTGCCGATCCCCGGCTTCGAGATCAACCTGCGGCTGATCTACGACAACCCGGCCGGCATCACCGCGACCGTGGTCACCTTCGTCACCTTGATGATCCAGCTCTTCACGGTCTGGTACCTCGCCGACGACGACCGCTACGAGCAGTTCGCCGCCAGCGTCTCGCTCTTCGCCTCCGGCATGCTGCTGGTCGTCCAGTCCAACGACATCCTGCTCAGCCTGGTCGGCTGGGAGGTCATGGGCTGGTGCTCGTACCTGCTCATCGGCCACTTCTCCCGCAAGGAGAGCGCACGGCGGGCGGCATACAAGGCCTTCATGGTGACCCGGTTCGCCGACGTGGGCTTCGTCCTCGGCGTCGGCTGGTTCATCGCGACCACCCGCTCCTCGGACCTCACCCTCATCGCCGAACACTTCGAGGGGCAGCACTCCTGGGCGCTGACCCTCGGCCTGGTCGGGCTGCTCGCGGGCATCGCCGGCAAGTCCGGCCTCATCCCGTTCCACGACTGGCTCCCCGACGCGATGGAGGGCCCGACCCCCGCGTCCGCGCTCATCCACGCCGCGACCATGGTCGCCGCCGGGACCTACCTGCTGTTCCGCCTCTTCCCGCTGTATGCCGAAGACAGCAGCTTCCGGCTGATTGTCGCCATTTTGTGCGGGGCGACGATGATGTGGGCCGGGTTCCTCGCCTTCGGCCAGGTCGACGTTAAGCGGCTGTTGGCATACTCCACGCTGTCGCAGGTGGCCATCATGGCCAGCGCCAACGCGGTCGCCGAGGCCGAGTCTCCCGCCGGCCCGGCCCTGGGGCACCTGTGGTCGCACGCCTTCTTCAAGGCGCTGCTCTTCCTCGGCGCCGGGTGGCTGTCGGTCCTCGTCGGCGGCACGGCCTTCGGCGTCGTGCGCGGGGGACTGCGCAAGGACACCTGGCTGAAGATCTTCATGGCGATCGGTCTGCTCTCGCTGGCCGGCGTACCGCCGCTGGTCGGGTTCTTCTCCAAGGACGCGGTGATCGGGCTGGCCGAGGAGGACGCGTTCAAGGCCGGGCACCTGCCGGGCTGGATCGTGTTCATCTCGTTGATGGTGACGGTGCTGTTGACCGCTGCCTACTGCACCCGAGCCTGGCTGCTGCTCTCGCGCGGCGAGCCGACCGAACACGGCGAGGCGCACGGGCACGGGCACGCACCCTCGTCCACGCATCCGCCGTTGGCCGCCGGCCCCGTCGGCGTCCTCGCCCTGCTGACCGTGGTCGGCGCCGTGCTGCTGCTGAAGATGCCCGGCGGCCTGCACATCGCCCCGGTGACGGCGGTGATCTCGATCGTGCTGATCCTCGGTGCCGCCGCCGCGATCTGGAGCCGCTCCCACCAGGGCGAGGCCGACCCGGCCGAACTCCTCCTCGGGAAGCCGGGGATGGAGCGCTTCTCGGCCGGTTTCGGGATGGACAAGGTGTACGTCGCCTTCGGCCAGTTCATCCTCAAACTCGCCCGGCTCACGGCCTTCCTGGACCGTGAAGTCGTCGACGCCTACCCCCGCGCCGGGGCCATCACCTTCCGAGCCGCGTCCGATCTGGGCCACAAGGCGCATCGCGCGGTCCCGTCCACGGGCTTGGTCGGAGTCGTCTTGGGCGTCGTCGCCCTCGGAGTCCTAGGGGTCACGCTGTGGCACTGATTCTCATGTTGTTCGCCCCGATGCTCGGCATCGCGGCGCTGGTCTTCGGGCACGTCATGCGACGACCCGTTCCCGGCGACACCTGGCCGTCGGGGCTGGCCACCGGCGCCGCTCTCGTCTCCGTCGTCGGCGCGGTGTATGCCTCGTATGCCCGTCCGCGAGTCGACGTGCCCTGGGTCGACGCGCTCGGCTGGCGCTGGCACCTCGAGGTCGACGGCGTCAGCGTCCCGCTGATCCTGCTCACCTCGATCCTGGCCGTCGCGGTGTGCGTGCACGGCCGTCGCAACGAACCCGAGGGCGGACCGGCGACGATCTTCTACGCCTGTCTGCTCACCGTCGAACTCGGTGCCCTGACGACCTTCGTCATCCGTGACGCCATCGTCTTCTACGTCGCCTTCGAGATCGTCCTCATCCCGATGTGGCTGCTGATCACCCGATTCGGTGACAGCCACGTCAGCGACGCCGTGCGCAACGACGCCTCGAGCCGATTCGTGTTCTTCACGGTCATGGGTTCCACGCTGATGCTGTTGGGCCTGATCCTGCTGGTCCGCAGCGCCGGAACCTCCGACCTGGTCGCCCTGGCCGCGATGCGCGGCGAGGGCATCCCCGCGAGCACCCAGCTGGTCATCGCGATCCTGCTCGTCGTCGGTCTGGGCATCAAGGTGCCGCTCTGGCCGGTGCACACCTGGTTGCCGCCGGCGCACACCATCGCGCCCACCGCCGGGTCGGTTCTGCTGGCCGCCGTCCTGCTGAAGATGGGCACCTACGGCATCATCCGGATCGCCGTCCCGTGTGTCCCCGACGGCTTCATGCAACTCTCGCCGGTGCTGGCGACCGTCGGGACGATCGCGATCATCTGGGGAGGCCTGATCTGCCTCGTCGAACGCGACCTCAAGCGCCTCGTCGCATACTCCTCCGTCGCCCACATGGGCTTCGTCGCCCTCGCCCTGTCCACCGGCAACGCCATCGGGATGCAGGCCGCGCTCTTCACCAATATCGCCCACGGCGTCACCTCGGCCCTGCTCTTCTTCGTCGTGGGTGGCCTCAAGGCGCGGTGGGGATCCGCCGACCTCTCGGTCGTGCGCAGCGCGCTGCGCGAGGTGTCCCCGCGGATGGGCTTCGCCCTGCTCACCGGGTTCGCCGCGGCGCTCGGACTGCCCGGGCTCATCGGTTTCTGGGGTGAGGTCCTGACGATCACGGCCGCCTGGCAGGGTGGGCCGGGTCGCCCCGACGCCTACCTCAAGCAGTGCGCCATCATCGCCTCGCTCGGCCTCGTCCTGGCCGCCGGATACTCGCTGCGCGTGCTCCGTCAGGTTTGGGCGGGCGAGCGGGTGGAGGGCGAGACCGGCATCCGCGACCTGCGCGGCATGGAGCTCGGGGTGGTCATGACGCACGTGGTCGCCGTCGTCGCCCTCGGTGTCTGGCCGCACCCCCTGATGCAACTGACCGAGCAGGAATCCGCACAGCTCGTCGGCGCGCCCGAGGTGGCCGCCCAGGTGGGAGAGGCGCGATGAACGTCACCTTCGACATCCCGGCGATGTTGCCCATGCTCATCCCGCTGGGCGCGCTCATGCTAGTGCTCATCGTCGACCTCATCGTGCCCAAGGCGCACGTCGTCCACATCGGGATCGCCCTGCTCGGCCTCGTCGGTGGCCTGATCGCCAGCGTGCCCGTCAACGGCTGGCTCAGTTCCGACGAGGGTGTCCGGACCTCGCTGTGTACCGGTCGCACCACCTGCCTGTGGGTCGCCGGCCCGTATGTCGGTGCGTTGCAGTTCGTCGCCCTGTTCGGCGCGATCGTCGTGCTCATCCTGGCGACGCCCTCGATCATGAAGGCCGGTGACGGTGGCGCGGCCACCTGGCTCACCCTCGTCCTGGCCGGCACGGTCGGTGCGGTCGGGGTGGCGGCGTCCCGCGACGCGGCGTCCTGGTTGATCTCGCTGGAGTTGGCGACCGTGCCGGTCATCGTCCTGGTGGCCCTGCCCGGCACCCGGGGTGCTATCGCCGGCGCCGTCCAACTGCTGACGACGTCGTTGACCTCGTTCGCCATGCTCGTCCTCGGGACCGCCTGCTGGTATGCCGCGTCCGGCACGATCATGTTCCTGCCGAGTGCCGCGGTGACCGCCGTTCGCGCCGGCAACGGCGCACTGCTCACCCTCGCGGTCATCCTGATCCTGGCCGGGCTGGCGTTCAAACTCTCGCTGGTCCCGTTCCACGCCTGGACCCCGACGACGTATGCCGGTGCTCCCGTTCCGGTCGCCGCCTTCCTGGCCGCGACGTCCAAGGTGGCCGCCCTGGGGGCGCTGATGATCGTGCTGTACCCGATCGTCTTCCTCGGCCGGGCCGGTGTCGTCGCCATCGCGGCGCTCGCGCTCGGCAGCATGACGCTGGGCAATATCATCGCCTTCCGTCAAGAGGGTGCGGTCCGGCTGCTGGCCTGGTCCACGGTCGCCCAGGCCGGCTGGGTGGTCCTCCCGCTGCTGGCCACCGCCCCCGACGACGGCACGGTCCCCGGCCTGCGGGGCGCGGCGACCTACCTGATCGCCTACGTGCTGGCGACCCTCGTCGCCTTCTGCGTCGTCGCCTCGGTGTGGGGCGTCGGCGCCACCCGCACGGGCGAGCCCGCCGGCGGCCGGCTCACGGCATACCAGGGCTTGTTGCGGCGTCAGCCGCTCGCCGGACTGGCCATGCTGCTCGCCCTCACCTCACTGGCCGGGCTGCCGCCCGGCATCATCGGCCTGGTCGGCAAGATCATGGCCCTGGTGCCGGTCGTCAACGCCGGCTGGTGGATCGTCGGGATCCTCGCCGCGGCCAACGCGGTGTTCGGCGCCGCCGTGTACCTGCGGTGGCTGCGCTATGTCGTGGGCAGCGACACCACCCCCGGGCCGGTCGAACGACCCGCCGAACTCACCGGCACGACCGGCCTGGCGATGCCCTATGTGCCGAGCAGGGCCCCCTCCATCGCGATGGCGCTCAGCCTGGTCGCCCTCGTGGCGGTGTCGGTCGTTCCGCAGTTGGTCCTCGGCTACATCCGGTAGCCGCCTCGCCCGGGAACGAATCGGGCACCTTACGACGTTGGACGAAGCATGCACAAGCACTTCAACGGCGTGAAGACGGCAGCCCTGTTCGGCGCCTTTTGGGCGCTGCTGCTCGCGATCGGGGCCGTCGTCGCCTCCTTCACGCGCAGCAGCTCGGTCATCTGGATCTTCGCCGTGATCGGCTTGGGCATGACGGCATACGGGTACTGGAACAGCGACAAGATCGCCATCCGGGCCATGCACGCGTATCCGGTCAGCGAGGCCCAGGCACCGCAGCTCTACCGGATCGTGCGCGAGCTCTCCACCCGCGCCAACCAGCCGATGCCGCGACTGTTCATCTCCCCGACCCAGGCACCCAATGCCTTCGCGACCGGTCGCAACCCGCAGAATGCCGCGGTCTGCTGCACCGAGGGAATCATGAATCTACTCGACGAGCGCGAACTTCGCGGCGTCCTCGGCCACGAACTCATGCACGTGTACAACCGCGACATCCTCACCTCCTCCGTCGCCGCGGCGCTCGCCGGCGTCGTCACCTCGGTGGCCCAGATGCTCATGTTCGCCGGCATGTTCGGCGGCGGCTCCGGCAACGACCGCGAGGGTGGCGGCAACCCGATCGCGCTGCTGCTGATGTCCCTCCTCGCGCCGCTGGCCGCCAGCCTCATCCAGATGTCGATCAGCCGCACCCGCGAATACGACGCCGACGAGGACGGGGCGACCTTGACCGGCGATCCCCTGGCTCTGGCCTCCGCCCTGCGCAAGCTGGAACGCGGCATCGCCGCCGCCCCCCTCGCGCCATCCCAGCCCGTGGTCAACGCCAGCCACCTGATGATCGCGAACCCGTTCCGCGCGCAGGACGTCTCGCGGCTGTTCTCGACGCACCCGCCGATGGCCGACCGGATCCTGCGCCTCGAGCAAATGGCCGGCGGGGCACGATAGGTCCACCGTCTGCGGCTTGCCTGAGTATCGGCTGAATTTATCCCCGGCAATCGATAACGCTTTGGTAAAGCGGGGTCGACGGGGCTCGTCAGCAGGACCCACGCGGGATGAGGATTGCCCGAGCGCCCGTCAACCGGGCGCGTGGGTACGTGCGTCGGGGGGCGCGAAACCCCTTCACTCAACCCGAAGGGATTCGACGACGTGATCCGAAAGACACGATGGGCAAGGGGGACCGCCGCGGTAGCGGCCCTCGGCACGATGGCGGTGACCGCGGCACTGGCCGGGACGGCCCAGGCCGCTCCCACCCTCGCCGGGCCGCCGGCCGCTGCCGGCTCTGGCTCCGGCAAGGACGTGGCCGGTCTGCACGACGCTCCCGGCAAGGGCCGCAGCGACAAC
>JBDIAR010000166.1:0-7304 GCA_039812545.1 Dermatophilaceae bacterium
GCACCCCCCGCGTCGGCATCAAGCAGGGCGGCGTCGAGGAGGTCCAGCACGGTCCCGACCGCGGCATACGCGCCGTCCAACGCGGCAGCCATTTCTGCTGCTCTACTGCTCCGCGTAGCTTCGGTCATGTGTTTTATTCTAGCGCACTCGCCCGACGATGCACAATCTTGTCGAGCTGCGTATCTCGTTGCGCCTCAATCTTTTTGCGCTCGTCGCACCGTCTGATAGGCCTGGACTGCGCTGACCCATTCGAACTGTCGCTGACCTGCTGCTGCAGGAATCGATCAGCGCGATCGGAGTCGATCAGTGCCGCGTGGAGTCCAGGAGGAGATGGCACCGGGCCAACCGGTCGAGCCACCAGATCGTCCGGTCCGGTGACGCGGCATACCGGTCGAGCAGATCGTCCGATACGCGCGGACTCCCGATATGCAGCGTCCCCTGCACCGGCACGAGCGACGGGGCGGCGACATCGCCCGACATGAGTTCCACCGTGCCCAGACCGCACGCAAAGTCCAACTGCGGCAACGCCGCTGCGAGCGCCACCCCGGCCGCGATCCCCACGGACGTATCGAGCGCCGAGGACACGACGGCGGGCAGGCCGGCCTCGGCAACGATCTCCAGGGCCCGCCGAACCCCGCCCAACGGCGCCACCTTGACCACGATCAGATCGGCCGCACCCAACCGGGCCACCCGAATCGGGTCCGCCGCCTTGCGAATCGACTCATCCGCGGCTATCGGCACGTCGATTCCGTTCCTGGCCAATGCGATTCGTAACTCCGCCAGCTGTTCGACTGTCGCACAAGGCTGTTCGGCATACTCAAGTCCGTATGCCTGGAGCGCGGCGAGTGCCTCCGTCGCCTCAGTCACCTCCCAGGCGCCGTTGGCGTCGACCCGGATCCGCACGTCCGGACCCGCGACCTCGCGGACCGCCGCCACCCGGTCGAGGTCGTCGGCAAGCGCTTGACCCCGTTCAGCCACCTTGACCTTGACCGTCCCGCACCCGTCGAACCGGGCCACAACACCGGGCACCTCCGCCGGCGCGACCGCGGGAACCGTCGCGTTGACGGGCACGACGGGACGCAGCGGCGCCGGCCAACCGGCATACGCGCTCTCGATGCCGGAGGCGAGCCAGCGGGACGCCTCGTCATCGCCGTACTCGACGAACGGCGCGAATTCGCCCCACCCGCAAGGCCCTTCGAAGATCAGCGCCTCTCGAACCCGAACCCCCCGGAACGGCACCCGCATCGGGATCGCCACCACCCTTGCGGCGCCGACCAATTCGTCCAGTTCGGGCAGGCCGACAAGATCACCATCCCGCTCAGCCAAGACGTACCTCGCCCGCCGGGGCCAGCGCCGCCGCGATGCGCTCCCGGTGGCGGGGCATCAGCTCCGGCAGTTCGTCCACCGGGAACCAGGCGACGTCGGTGTTCTCGTCGTCGGCGGGATGCGCCTCCCCACTGACATAGGTGCACCGGAAGGTGTGGTCGAGGTACTGGCCGAGGTCGCCGTTGACGTGAGTCACGACGTCGCCGGCCTTGACCCACACCAACCGGTCGACGCGCGCGACGACCCCGGTCTCCTCCCACACCTCGCGAGTCGCGGCCTCGTGCGGGTTCTCCCCTGGGTCGACGATGCCCGTGACCGGCGTCCACCAGCCGTTGTCGGAACGGCGCGCGAGAAGCACCTCGGTCCCGGCGGCACCGTCACGCAGCACCACGGCGGTACACCCGGGCAGCCACAGCAGCGCGGTCCCGACGAGGCGGCGGAGGTCGGCGACGAAGGGCGGGATCGGCATACCGGCGATGGTATGCCGATCCGCTGGGGGCGGCGCCCGCGGCGCCCTAGGCTGGCTGCTGTGGCGAAGGGCGATGGCGGGGATCAGGACGGTCGTGCTCCGAACGATCGAGCAACGGCAGACTGGTATGCCAGGGCGGCGGCGGGCGACGAGGTCACCGGCCTGCGGATCGGGGGCGAGACGTTCGACGAACTCGACCTGACCGAATCGCGCACGCGCGGTGTGGTATTCGACGGCTGCACCTTTCGCAGGTGCCGGTTCAACGCCTCGGTCCACGTGGACGGCGCCTTCGCCAACTGTGAGTTCGTCGGGTGCCGCTTCTTCGACGCGCACTTCGACGGGTGCAAGTTCACGGGGGCGACATTCACCGGATGCGAATTCGACCTGTTGGCCGTGGATCGCGGGGACTGGCGGTTCGTCTCGCTCGTCGGGGCGGACCTGACCTCGGCTCGGTTCACCTGGGTCAAGTTCGGCGAGGCCGACCTGCGCCGGATCCGCGGCACCGGGCTCGTCCTGCGCGACTGCGATCTCGCCCTGGCCGAACTCGCCGAGGCGGACCTGACTCGGGCGGACCTGCGCGGCAGCGATCTGATCTCACTCGACCCACGGCATACGATCATCGACAAGGCGATCGTCACGCCACAGCAGGCCCTGACCCTGGCGATCAACCTGGGCCTTGACGTCCGTTTCGAGGAGGAACGCGGATGACCGTCCCCGAACCCGCCGACGCGGGCCGGCAGGAGACCCGGATCACCGAACGAACGATGCTCGCCGATGACAGCACGGCGCGCACCATGGCATCGGCGCTCGCCGAGAACCATCTCCTCAGGCGATCGACCGCCGCGCTGGGCATCGGGGTGTTCGCCTGGCTGGTGACCGGTCTCGCCGCCGCCGGTGCGGGGCTGGGGGGTGCCATCTCCTTCTCGATCGCGGTGATGTTGATCTTCACGGTGGCCGGCTATGGCCTGGTGTACCTCGTGTTCCGTCGCGCCACTGGCGATCTGGCGCCGCCCGGCGCGACCCTACGCTGCACCGTCGACGACGACGGCGGACTGCACTTGACCACCGCCCTCTACTCAAGCCACCTGCCTCCGGGACAGGTCGTGAGCGCACGCACCTGCGTCGGCTTCCGGGTGCTGCGCTACCGGCGCGGGGGGAATCCGGTTGTCATTCCGGAGGAGTTGTTGGCCGACGACGACTTGGCGCGGCTCATGGCTCCACCCAAGCCGCCGCCGGATCCGACCCCGGCCGAGAAATTCAACGCGGAACCGGTGCCGACGGTGCCGGTTTCGGATCTCCACCTGACTCTCGACTACTCCCAGGCCACCGGCAAGGCGCTCTGGCAGGCGGCGGTGGCGGACCTGTGGCGTCGGCCGGCCTGGTTGACTGCGGCGCTGGCAGGGGTTGTCTTGACCATTTGGTCACTCTGGCGGCACGACTCCGGCTACGTGACCATGATCTTGCTGCTTCTGTTTGCCGTCCCGGTGATGGCACTGCGCATGTGGAGACCGTTTGTCCGCTCCGATGTGTTGCGCCTCGCGACTCGCTTTGAGCGAGGAGGCGTTCACGTACCAAGGCATCTCGTCGACGACGACCGTCCCCTACGCCAATGTGGCGCGGCTCGACCGGCGGGGTCCCGCGGTCATCCTTCGCATCGGCCGGCAAACGTTTGTCCTCCCCGCCGAATTGGTGCCCGCAGACCAGTGGTACCGGTTCGACAAGGCACGGCTACCGCGAGCCTGACCTGATCAGGGCTTGCGCCAGACCGACACGTGGCCGGCGCTGCCCGAGACGAACGGCGCGCGATGCCAGTCGGCCCAACGTGATTCGAGCTCAAGCCCGGCGAGGCGAGCCATCAGATCACACTCGGTCGGCCAGGCATACCGGAAAAAGCCTCTGCCATAACGGGCTTGGCCGCCACCGGTCGGACGGTAGTGATGTGAAACGCACTGCTGGGTGGCGAGGTCGTAGGTGTCGAAGACGAGATGCCCGTCGTCGAAGCTCATCGGCGCGACGTCCAGGCCGGGCGCGAGGCGGTGCAGCTGGGGCACCCAGAGTTCGACGACGAAACGGCCGCCCGGGCGCAGATGGCGAGCGGCATTGCGGAAGCACTCCACCTGTTCGTCCTGGGTGAGCAGGTTCGAGAGCGTGTTGTAGACGAGGAACACCACGGCATACGACCCGGCATCCGGTGCGGTGGCGGTCGCCATGTCCGCCTCGACGACCTCGATGTTCGCTCCCCCGGGTTTGGCACGGAGCCGGGCCGTCATGTGCGGGGACAGTTCGATCCCGACCACCCGGACGCCTCGGGCCGCCAGTGGCAGGGCGACCCGGCCTGTGCCGCTTGCGAATTCGAGGGCGGGCCCGGCGCCGGCGGTCCCGGCGGCCGCGAGTCCGGCCAATACGTCGAGCATGGGGTCAAGGGCCTCGCCGGTCGACATCGCGGCATTGTCCGCGTCATACCCGGCCGCGTCGGCCTCGTCGTAGAGTTCGCTGCTCGTCACCGAAGCACCCTCGCCCAGGCCGGTCGTATGCCGCAACAGGATTTGCGTGCCGCCTCGCCGCTGCCGCCCCACCCGCGTCGCCTCCGCTGGATAGGCTGGCGACCGTGAGCGCACTGGAGCGGGTCAGCGACATCTTCGACAGCGAGGCGTGGCAGGAGGTGCCGGGTTTCGACTTCACCGACATCACCTACCACAGGTGTGTCCGGCCCGGACCCGAGCGCGGCACGGTGCGAATCGCGTTCGACCGGCCCGAGGTACTCAACGCCTTCCGACCGCATACGGTCGACGAACTGTATCGGGCGCTCGACCATGCCCGGATGACGCCGGACGTCGGTGTCGTGTTGTTGACCGGCAACGGTCCGACGCCGCGGGTCGGCCAGTCGCCGACGACGGCCGGCTGGGCGTTCTGCACCGGTGGTGACCAACGGATTCGGGGCCGCAGCGGGTACCAGTACGCCACCGATCCGGGGGCCGACCCGACCGCGGCCGGCGTCGACGCGGCTCGCGTGAAAGCCCAGGGCGGGCGGCTGCACATCCTGGAATGCCAGCGCCTGATCCGCACGATGCCCAAGATCGTCATCGCCGTCGTCAACGGCTGGGCGGCCGGCGGCGGTCACTCGCTGCACGTGGTCTGCGACCTGACCCTCGCCAGCCGGGAGTACGCGCGGTTCAAGCAGACCGACGCGGACGTGGGCAGTTTCGACGCGGGGTACGGCTCGGCATACCTGGCCAAGCAGGTCGGGCAGAAGTTCGCCCGCGAAATCTTCTTCCTCGGGCGCGCGTACGACGCCGAGGCGATGCACCGGATGGGAGCGGTCAACATCGTCGCCGACCACGCCGACCTCGAACGCGAGGCGTTGCAGGTCGCCGCCGAGATCATGGGCAAGTCGCCGACGGCGCAGCGGATGCTCAAGTTCGCGTTCAACCTCACCGACGACGGACTGATCGGGCAGCAGGTGTTCGCCGGGGAGGCGACCCGCCTGGCATACATGACGGATGAGGCCGTCGAAGGGCGAGATGCGTTCTTGGAGAAGCGCGCCCCCGACTGGTCGGGGCACCCCTGGTATTACTGACCGGGCGCGTTTGCGCAGTGATGATTGCAGGGCCTGCCCGGTTCCGATGGATAGTCGCAGACAGTCGACTGGGAGCGCGCACCGGCTGGACGGCACCGCTGCGAACAACACGCTCCGACAGACGCTGATCACCTCACCCGCGGCGTTGCGCGAGCAACGGGTCAGTAAAGTGACAGCCATGACTGCCGGAATGGATGAGATCACGCAATCGGCGTTGACGCTCCCGGCGGATCAGCGCGCCCAAGTGGCGAATGCTCTGCTGGCGAGCCTCGACGACCCGGCAGACTCGGCTGAGGTCCATGAGGCATGGACGGAAGAGATCACGTCTCGGATCGACGACATCACCAGTGGTCGCATACAGACCATCCCCTATGACGAGGTCAAGGCTTGGCTCGCGGCGGATCGTGCCGCGCGGCGGTAGCGGTGACTCTTGACGTCCAGTACCACCCCGCGGCCCTTGCGGAACTCCGCGCAGAGATCGCCTGGTACGAGGGCCGTGGGGCGGGTCTCGGAGACCGCTTCGAAACCAGTGCCGATGACGTGATCGACACCGTCATGCAGTGGCCTGAATCCGGTGCATATGGCCGGGGTGGGACACCATCCCGGTAGTGAGGTCCAAACGGATCACTGGCTTCCCGCACCAGGTGATCTACATCGCGCGAGCATCGGATCTCGTCGTACTCGCGCTCGCTCACGACACGCGCCTGCCTGGCTACTGGCGAGACCGCGTCAGCCCGTGACTCCGGGGCTTTCCGGCGGTCCCCTGGTATGACTGACGCCATGAGCGAATCACTGGCCGATCGGACCTTCGAGAACCGGTCGCTGCGCGGGTCGCGGTTCGTCGGCTGCGACCTATCAGGGGTGGTCGTCCGCGGCAGCGAACTGGCGGGGATGGAACTCGATTCGCCGTGGCTGCTGGAGGGCGGGACCCGGCTACTGGTCAACGGCGTCGATGTCGTGCCGTTGGTCGACGCCGAGTTGAACCGGCGATTCCCCGGGCGCGAGTTGCGTGGGGCCGCCGCGCCGGACGGGTTGCGGGCCGCCTGGGCCGCGGTCGAAGCGGCGTGGGCGCAGACCGTGACTCGAGCCGTCGCGATGCCGGCGGGGACGGTCGACGCCTCGGTGGCCGGCGAGTGGTCCTTCGCCCAGACCCTGCGCCACCTCGTGATGGCCACCGACGTGTGGCTGGGCCGGGCGATCCTGGAACTTGCGCAGCCGTACCACCCGATCGGGCTGCCCAACGACGACGTGGACACGCAGGCCTACGAGCCGTCCGTCTTCTCCGCCGAGGCGCCGACATTCGAGGAGGTGCTGGCGGCCCGGGGCGGGCGACAGGCGATGGTGCGCGAGTACCTGGCCACCGTGGCCGAGGATGACCTTCGCGCTGGACGGCGCAATCCGCACGCACCCTCGCATCCGGAGACCGTGTTGTCCTGCCTGCGGACCATCCTGGAGGAGGAGTGGGAGCACCACCGGTATGCCCTTCGTGACCTGGGCGCACTGGGGTAGCCGGGGGCGTGAGGGTTCGGTTCGGGGGCGCGGGGGGCTGTGTCGGTGGGGGGTGATAGGAATATGGTGGGCCTCTCTGCCCGTCGGGTTTCGTTGGGATTTATAAGGATTCGTCGCTTGCCGGCTTGCATGTCGATCAGAGTTACGATATTGTGCCGGTATGCCAGACAGCCCGCACAGCCTCGCCGAACCCCTCGGTTCGGTCGAGTCGGTTGCTGCGGCATCCGTGACTGCGGAGTCGCTGGCGGCTGGGTGTGAAGCGGTCGCGGCCGATATGTTGGCCGCGGTGGCGCAGGCGTGGCGGGTTCCCTCCGGCGACCTGGCCGAGGCGGCTGGTGCGGTCGCGGGGGTGATCGCGGCGGGCCAGGCCATGCTGGTGGCGTTGACTCGGGAGGCGATCACCCGGGGGGTCGTGGTCGCCTC
>JBDIAR010000167.1:0-7270 GCA_039812545.1 Dermatophilaceae bacterium
GGGCCGAGGCGAAGTAGTCGCGGGCCGAGGCGACGGAGCCGCTCAGCCGAAGAACCCGCCGAGCCCTCGCCCGTCGTCCTCGTCACCGGCCGCGCGCCGCAGGAACTCCTCGGCCTGCGCGCCGATCTCGTCGGCCGTCGGCAACTCGTCACCATGCCCCAGCAGCGACTCGCGATCACGGCCGGCCATGAACGCGTCGTACTGCGCCTCCATGGCGGCGATCAGTTCGGGCACGCCCGCGCGCTCGGCACATTCGGCGTCCAATTGTGGGCGCTCCTCAGCCGCCGTGACGACCAGCGGCGTACGGTCCAGCGCCAGTCCGGTGGCCCCGACGAGGGCGTCCAGACCGGTGACGGCACCGGCGGCATACGTCTGCCCGGCCAGGTAATGCGGCACGTGAACGGCGAACCCGACCGCGTCGCGCCCCCGCTCCCCCAACCGGTACTCCAGGAGGGCCGTCACCGAGCCGGGGACCTGGACCGTGCCGAAGACCGCATCGGCGGACGCGATGAGCGCCGGGTTGGTGGCGTGCGCGGTCACCCCGAGGGGCCGGGTATGCGGCAGGCCCATGGGGATGCCGTGCACCGACACGACGAGTTCCACGCCGAGGACGAGGGACAGTCGCATGACGTCGGCGACGAAGCGCTCCCATTGGTAGTCCGGTTCGGGACCGTCGAGCAGCCAGAAGCGTTGCCCCTGGTCGTCGACGACGCGGTACAGCGTCAGCGCCGGCTCCTCGTAGGAGGTCCAGCGATCCTTGTCGAAGACCATCGATGGACGACGGGCCCGGTAGTCGTACAACTCGTCGATCCGGAACGAGGCCACGACGTCGTGCGCACAGGTGGACAGGATGTGCGCGGCGAGGGTCTGTTGGACGAGTCCGGCGTCGATGAACCCACCGAGGGTGACGACCAGAACCCCGGCGCGTTCGAGCGCCCGACCCGAGGTGTTCGGATCGTGCTCGAAGGTGTAGAGCGGCGTGCGTTCAGCCACGATGCCTCCGTTTGTTGGCCCGACGACGGCCTGACCCCATTGTCAACCCTGGAACGATCCGTGGTGTTCCGGGACTGCGTTGATCGCCCGGATGATGCGTTGGGTCGAGATCGGGTATGCCGTGCCGAGGGACTGCGCGAACAGGGACACGCGCAGCTCCTCGATCATCCACCCGATGGCCACGACATCGTCGTCGCCCCGCCGCCCGGGCCGCAGCGCCGCCAGCAATTCGACGTACCGGTGCTCCACGGCGTGGACGGCCGCCATCCGGTCGCCGTCGCGGGCGAGATCCAGCGGTCCCTTCGCGAGTCGCTGCTGGACGGCGCGCAGGTAACGATCGAGGTCGCCGAGCCGGGCGACGCCGGCATCGGCGACGAAGCCGGGCCGAATCAGATCGCCGAGCTGCCCGCGGACATCGGCCACCAATGGACGCAGCGGCGCAGCGGTCATGGCGTCGAGGGCGTTGCCGATGGCCAGATGGCGGGCGAGGATCGGTTCGACGTCGCGGACGACCTGGAGCACCCGGGCCAGCAGGTGATTGCGTAGGTCACCGACCGTGAGTTCGAAGGAGACCGGGTCGCGCACCGAACCGGGGTCGCCGCCGTCCGCGAGCGAATCCACGGCAGCCGCGAGGACGTCGTCGAGCAGCGCGGGGACGCTGCCGTGCGGGTTGTGGCCCAGGGCAAGCTTTTCGGCGTTCGTCAGCGAGGCGAGCAGGCGTTTCCACGGCGGGACGACCGACAACAGCAACAGCCGTCGCACGCCCAGTCGGTGCGCGGCCCGCGCCTCACCGGCGGAGGGAAGGACGCGCAGACTCACGCTGTCGCCCTCGTCGACCAGGGCCGGGAACCCGTGCACCAGCGCACCGTCGAGTTCGATTCGTTCGGGCAACGACCCCACATCCCAGGTCGTCATCCCACGTCTCTCGTGAGCCGCCGCAATCCGCGAAACATGTTGCCGCAGTGGCTTTCCCAGCCGGTCGCGCAGGTCCTCCAGATCCTTACCCGAGGCCAACACGGCGCCGGCCCGATCCACCACCCGGAAGGTGACCCGCAGGTGTTCCGGAACCCGGGTGAGGTCGAAGGCCGCCACCGGCACCGGCACGCCGGTCAGGTCCCGAAGCGCGCCGGCCAGAGCCGCCGCCAACGACCCGGCGGCCCGGTCCAAGAGCGGCAGCGCGCGCTCGGCGAACTGCGGAGCGGGCACGAAATTGCGCCGTTCCGCCTTGGGCAGGGTGCGAATCAACGCGGTCACCAGATCGGCGCGCAGCCCGGGAACCTGCCAGTCGAATCCGTCGGGGCTGACCTGGTTGAGGATGTCGATCCCGATCGTGACGACCACGCCGTCGTCCGGGTGGCCGGGTTCGAACACATAGTGGAGCGGGAGCGCGAGGTCCCCTTGTGTCCAGTATGCGGGGTAGTCGTCTTCGCTGACCGCCCCGCCCGCCGCGTCGATCAACAGTTCCTCGGTGAAGTCGAGCAGCCGCGGCTCGGAGCGGGACCTCTTGCGCCACCACGAGTCGAAGTGTCGAGCGGAGACGACTTCGGCGGGAATCCGCTTGTCGTAGAACGAAAAGATCGTCGCATCGTCCACCACGATGTCGCGCCGTCGGGCCCGCGCCTCGAGGTCGCCCAGCCGGTCGAGCATCTCCTGGTTGTGGGCGAAGAACCCGTGCCGGGTGTGCCAGTCGCGCTCCACCAGGGCATGTCGGATGAACAGCTCGCGAGACAGGACGGGATCGATCCGGGCGTATCCGACGGTTCGACCCACCACCAGAGGTACGCCGTACAACGTGACGCGCTCGGTCGCGAGCGCCGCCCCCTGCCGGGCCGACCACCGGGGTTCGGAGTAGCTGCGCTTGACCAGATGGCCGCCGAGTCGCTCTGCCCACAGCGGGTCGATCCGCGAACAGGTCCGTGCCCAGAGGCGATTCGTCTCGACCAGTTCGCCCGCCATGACGTATGCCGGTTGTCGCCGGGCCAGGACCGAACCGGGGGCGATGGCGAAGTACGCGCCGCGCGCACCGGCATACTCGCGTCGTGCCTCGTCGCGCAGCCCGACGTGCGAGAGCAGTCCGGACAGCAATGCTTGGTGGATGAGGTCCGCGTCCGGGCCGGATTCGCCACGCCTGCGCCCGCGTTCGACGTCGAGGCCGCTGCGGCGGCAGATGGATCTCAGTTGGGTGTGCAGGTCCTGCCACTCGCGAATCCTCAGGTAGTGCAAGAACTCCGACTTGCACATCCGGCGAAACGCGCTGCCGGACAAGGCCTCCTGTTGATCCTTGAGGTAGCTCCAGAGGTTCAGCCAGGCGATGAAGTCCGAGTGCTCGTCGACGAAGCGCTTGTGCGCTGCATTGGCGAGTTCGATTCTGTCCGTGGGGCGCTCGCGTGAGTCCTGAATGCTCAGGGCCGCGACGATGACCAAGACGTCGGGGAGGACTCCGAGTTGGTCCGCTTCGATGACCATCCGGGCCAGCCGCGGGTCGACCGGGAGTGCTGCGATGACGCGGCCGATCGGGGTGAGCCGGTGCCCCGCGGTGTCCGGCCTGATCTCGACCGCGCGCAGTTCTTCCAGCAGCCGGACGCCGTCGGTCACATTGCGCGCGTCGGGTGGGTCGACGAAGGGGAAGTCGGCGACGGCGCCGAGGCCGAGTTCGGTCATCTGCAAGATGACCGAGGCCAGGTTGGTGCGCAGGATCTCGGGGTCCGTGAATTCGGGTCGGCTGGCGTGATCCGCTTGGGAGTACAGGCGAATGCATACTCCGTCCGCCAGGCGACCACAGCGACCGGCGCGCTGGGCCGCACTGGCCCGCGAGATCGGTTCGATCGGCAGGCGCTGAACCTTGGTGCGCTGGCTGTACCGGGAGATCCGCGCCGTGCCGGTGTCCACGACGTACCGGATCCCGGGAACCGTCAGCGAGGTTTCGGCGACGTTGGTGGCCAACACGATCCGTCGCCCGGTATGCGGGGCGAAGACCCGGTGTTGTTCGGCGGCGGACAGTCTGGCATACAGCGGAACGACTTCGGTGTCCGGCAACGACATGGCGGTCAATCCGTCTGCCGCGTCTCGGATTTCACGCTCGCCCGAGAGGAACACCAGGATGTCGTGGCCGGCGCCGTCGTCGACCCGCGACTCGGTCCACAGTTCCTCCACGGCCTCGCAGATCCCGGTCACCTGGTCGCGCTCTTCGACCGGTTCTCCGTCGTCGTCGAGTCCGTCGAGCGGTCGGTAACGAAGCTCCACGGGGTAGGTGCGGCCGCTGACCTCGATGACGGGCACGGGCTTGCCTTGCTCGGCGAAATGCTCGGCAAAGCGTCCCGGGTCGATGGTGGCGGAGGTGATGACGACCAACAGGTCCGGGCGGCGCGGGAGCAGCCGGCGCAGGTAGCCGAGCAGGAAGTCGATGTTGAGGCTGCGCTCGTGGGCCTCGTCGATGATGATCGTGTCGTACCGGCGCAGGTCGGGGTCGTGCCGCAGCTCAGCCAGCAAGACCCCGTCCGTCATGACCTTGACCAGGGTGTCCCGCGACGAGTGGTCGGCGAACCGGACCTGGTAGCCGACGACACCGCCCAGGTCGACGTCGAGTTCCTCGGCCAGTCGCTCGGCGACGGCACGAGTGGCGATCCGGCGGGGCTGGGTGTGCCCGATCATCCCGGTGACGCCGCGGCCGAGTTCGAGGCAGATCTTGGGAATCTGGGTGGTCTTGCCCGAACCCGTTTCGCCGGCGATGACCACGACCTGGTGGTCGCGGATCGCCGCTGCGATCTGGTCCTTGTATGCCACCACCGGCAAGTCGTCGGGGTAGCGCACCTTGGGGGCCAGCGCGGCCCGGCGGGCCACGGCACGCGGGTCGACTCGTGGGCCGGCGGTGCGACGTGGTGGGCGAGTCTCCTGCTCGGCGGTTCGGCCGCGCCGCCGACCACGTCGCTGGCCTCGGCCCCGGTTCCGGGCGGACGGTGCCGGCTGATCCGTCACGAGAGTGCGGGCAGGAGTTCTCGTGCGGCCTGCTCGACCGTCGCCTTCGCGGCCGCCTGACTCGGGCGGACGGCGTCGACGCGGACCAGGCGCGGCCCGTTGGCGAACTCGATCTGGGCGAGCCAGGTGCTGCCCTGGGGCGAGACGGCTCCGGCGGCGGTCTCCCCCAGGCTCACCGGAAAGGTCACCGCGCCGGGCACCCCGGCCACCTGCTGTCGGAAGCCCGCGACGTCTCCGGCGGCCGCCGCCGCGCCGAGTCCGGCGACGTCATACACGTTGTAGGTCAACGAGCTCCGGGCGTCAGACGTGCCGTAGTAGCAGCCGTCGACGAGCCGGACGCCGGCTGGTTGTTGTCGGGGCGAGGGTGTCGTGAAAGCCGGTTTCACGCCGAGCAGGACCGAGGCTCGAGCCACGCCGAGCATGCTGCACAGGGCGAGCTGGGCGCCGGTGGTCGCCACGGCACCGGTCGTCGCGGGATTCGTCGTCGAGGCGGCATTCGACGTCGAGGCGGCATTCGAGGATGTCGAACTCGGACCCGGCGACGTGGAATCCGCCACGCCCGGCGGGGTCGTCGTGACGGTGACGGTGACCGTGGCCGGGGCCACGGTCACCGCACTGCCGGACGACGAGGGCGTGGTGCAGCCGGCCGACGCGCAGGCGGCGGCGACCAGCCCGGCGCGGACTCGCTGCCTGTTCACGGCCAGACTCCCTTCCCCGATCGGACTGTCGGGTGAGTCTACCCGCGCCCGAATCAGGCTCGGGCGGCGGCGAAGCCCTGCTCGAGGTCGTCGATGATGTCCTTGATCGACTCGATGCCGACGGACAGCCGGATCAGCCCCGGGGTGACCCCGGCGGCGAGCCGGTCGATGTCCGGCCCCTGCGAGTGGGTGGTCGAGGCCGGGTGGATCACCAGGGAGCGGACGTCACCGATATTGGCGACGTGGCTGTGCAGCGTGAGCGCCTCGACGAACGCCTTGCCGGCCTCCAGGCCACCGGCGATCTCGAAGGCCATGACCGAGCCGGCCCCCTTCGGGGTGTACTTGTCGGCAAGCGCCTTGTACGGCGAGTCCGGCCGGGACGCCCAGATCACGCGTTCCACCTGGTCGTGGCCGGCGAGGTAGTCGGCGACCTTGTGCGCGTTCTCAAGGTGGCGTTCCATCCGCAGGGACAGGGTTTCGATGCCCTGGCCGATCAGGAAGGCGTTGAACGGCGACACCGCCGGCCCGAGGTCGCGCAGCAGCTGGACGCGGGCCTTGAGGATGAACGAGAGATTGGCGCCGAGCGGTGAGCCGACGCCGAGGTCCGGGCCGTAGCGCAGTCCGTTGTACGACTGGTCCGGCTCGTTGTAGTTCGGGTACTTCGCGGGATCCTTCGCGAAGTCGAACGTCCCGGCGTCGACGATGACCCCCGCGATCGACGTACCGTGCCCGCCGAGGAATTTCGTGGCCGAGTGGATGACGATATCGGCGCCGTACTCGATCGGCCTGAGCACATACGGCGTCGCGATCGTGTTGTCAACGGCCAGCGGCACCCCCGCGTCGTGGGCGAGCGCCGCGATCCCCTCGATGTCGAGGATCTGGCTCTTGGGGTTCGAGATCGTCTCGCCGAACAGCAGCTTCGTGTTGGGTTGCAGGGCCGCTTTCCAGGACTCCAGATCGTCCGGGTCGTCGACGAAGGTGACCTGTATGCCATACCGGGTCAGCGTGTTCTTCAACAGGTTCAGGGTGCCGCCGTACAGCGACGGGGAGGCGACGACGTGACCGCCCGCTTCGACGATGTTGAGCACCGTGAGGGTCTCGGCAGCCTGCCCGGAGGCGACGAAGAGCGCGCCCACGCCGCCCTCCAGTGCCGCGACCCGCTGCTCGACGACGTCCTGGGTGGGGTTCATGATCCGGGTGTAGATATTGCCGAACTCGCTGAGCGCGAACAGGTTCGCAGCGTGGTCGGTGCTGTTGAAGACGTAGGAGGTGGTTTGGTAGATCGGCAGGGCCCGCGCTCCGGTCGTCGGGTCGGCGTCCTGACCGGCGTGGACCTGCTTGGTCTCGAATCCCCAGGTGCTGCTGTCTGACATGACGGGTATGCCTTTCGCCTCGCGCTTGCCGGCGGCGGGTCGCGTGCCGGCCTGGTCCTCACCCGGGGCACCCCACCGCGTCTGGGGGGTTGCCGGTCAGCGAGCCGGGGCTTGACGCTGACACTCTTGACCGCGCCGCCCACGCTAAGGCGTCGAACCCGGTCCACCGCAGCGGTGTCCCACTATCCGGACCCAGTCTCCCAGCCGGCCACCCATCAGCCAACTTGCTCA
>JBDIAR010000168.1:0-7244 GCA_039812545.1 Dermatophilaceae bacterium
TCTGAAGAACAAGGCCGGAGAACTGCTCGGCAAGGCCGAGGAGGCCAAGGACAAGCTGCTCGGCCACGGCCAGGACGCGGCCGAGCAGGTCGCGGATGCCGCCGACGACGCCAAGGATGCGGCGGGCGACGCCGTGGACGAGGCAAAGGACGCCGTCGACGGATCGTGACGCGGACGTTCATCCGATCCCGGTTGTCCGCGCGTGCAGAACGTGCTTACAGTGTCCTCGCCGAACCGGACCGCCCTCGTGGCCGGCACCGGACCGGCGGACAGGCGGCGTAGTCCGCGCCCTGCGACGAAGGGAGGTGCTGTGGGTATTTTCGACGAGATCAAAGAGAAGCTGACCGGGGCTGTCGACAACAGCGGCGAGAAGGTTGGCGAAGGTCTGGACAAGGCTGGTGACTTCGTGGACGAAAAGACCGGGGGTCAGCATTCCGAACAGATCGATTCCGGCGTCGAGAAGGTCAAGGATGGCCTGGATTCCCTCGACGGTCAGGACGACGACATCTCGTGAGTTTTCAGACGGCTCCGGTCAGCTGATCGGAGATTCGTTGGGAAGTGGCGGTCCGGTTCTCCGGGCCGCCACTTCGCGTATGCCGCCCTTTGCCCGCCCTCTCGTCCGCTCCCCGTCAGCGACGCCAGATCAGGACTGCGGCGCGATCGTCGGTGTCGCCGGCCCGGGCTACGTCGCACAGCCGCGCCGCTCCGCCCTCGAAACCGCGCGACACCAGCGTTTCGGCGGTTCCCAACAACCGGTCGATGCCGTCGGTGATGTCTCGCCCGGGCGTCTCGATGATCCCGTCGGTGACCAGGATCAGCGCATCCCCGGTGGTCAGCTGGCCGTGATGCCGGTGGTACTCGACCCCGTCGAGGACCCCCAGCAGCGGCCCGCGCGGCTCGCCGATCACCCGCCACCGCCCCGACCCGGCCTCGAACTGGGCACCCGGCGGATGTCCAGCGTTACCAAGCGAATACGCCCCGGTGGCCAGGTCGATGCAGGCGTGGATCGCCGTCGCGAAACCCTCCTCCCAGCGCTGGCGCAACAGATAGGCATTCGCCGCGGGCAAGAACCCGTCCGCGTCCATGGCACCGAGCAGGCCGCTGAGCGCCCCGGACAGCAGCAGCGCCCGCGTCGCCGCGCCCGCGCCCTTGCCCGAGACGTCGACCAACGCGACCTCGAAGGTGCGTCCGTCGGCCGACAGCGCGGTGATGACGAAATCGCCGGAGAACGCGTCGCCGTGCGCGGAGTTGACCTTCTTGTCGGCGCGCCAGTTATCCGGCAGGTCGGGCAGATTCCCGTTGGCCTCCAACCGGTCTCGCAGGTCGACGATCATCGCGTCCCCGCGGGCCACCTCGACGCCCTGACGGGTCCGGGCCGAGGAATACCGGACCATCACCAGCACGACCAGCAGCAGGACCGCCATCGTCCCGATCGGGTATGCCTTGACGTCCCGCAGCACCACGGCCATGGCGCCATGGCATACGACGCAGGTCGTCGCGACCACGACGAGACCCCGCAGGGGAAGGGAAAACCCGGCGAGCAACACGATCGGGGTGAAGATCCCCAACGGAACCCACTGCGGCGCCAGGTACATCGCCGCGGTCACCGCGATCGTCAGCAGGACGAGCAGCGCCGTCAATGCCTTGGGGGACAACGCGGCTCGCGGTCGAGGAGCCAGCCGTCGACGGCGCGGACGCCCCAACGCGACGGAGTCGATCCGGACGCCCACGGGACTACGGAGAATCGAAGATGGGCCCGACCGTTCGGGTGCGTTTCAGCTCGAAGAACCCTGGGGTGCCGGCGACGAGGACACAGCCGTCCCAGAGCCGACCGGCGTCTTCGCCCTTGGGCGCGGGGCTGAGGACGGGGCCGAAGAAGGCGACGTCGCCGACCGCGATCACCGGGGTCCCGACGTCGTCGCCCACCAGGTCGATGGCCTCCTGATGACTGGCCCGGAGGACCTCGTCGTATGCCGTGTCGTGCGCGTAGCCGGCGAGTTCGGCGGGCAGACCGCACTCGGCGAGGGACTCGACGATGACCTCGTCGAAATCCTTGCGCCCTTGGTGGTGGAACCGTTCGCCCAACGCGTCGTACAACGGCTTGAGCGCCTGGGGGCCGACCTGTTCGCGCGCGGCGATGAGGACCCGCACGGGCGCCCACGCGGCCGCCATCAAGGCCAGGTAATCCTCCGGTAGGTCACGGCCGTCGTTGAGCACCGACAAGCTCATGACCGACCAGGTGACCTCGACGTCACGAACCCGCTCGACCTCCATGAGCCATCGGGACGTCATCCAGGCCCATGGACAGACGGGGTCGAACCACATGCGCACGGCTTGCTTCACGTGCGCATTCTCCCACTCCCCGCGCGGTCACCGAGCCGAGTTCTCAGAAACCCGCCGCAGGATCGGGGACCACAAATCGGACACGAGTGCGCGAATGGGACATACCCTCCCGGGCGTCCGCCCCAGGTCTCGGACGCGCCAGGCTCCGGTGGCCGCCCGCCCGGGGTCCGAGGAGGGACCGGCCGGGAAAGCGTGCGAGGATTTCCCCCACAAACGGCCCCCACCGGGGCCAGACGAAGGCGTCATCCACGACCCAGGAGGTCCTGTTCCATGCCCGGCAAGAATCTGACCCGCGACGAGGCGGCGACGCGCGCCGCGCTGATCGACGTCAGCGGCTACGACGTCGAGTTGGACCTCACGACCGGACCGACGACCTTCCGGTCGGTGTCCACCATCTCGTTCTCCTGCCGTACACCGGGGGCGACGACCTTCGTCGACTTCATCGGTGACTCGGTGGACCGCGTGGTCCTCAACGGTGTGGAACTCGACCCGGCCGACCACTTCGCGGACTCGCGGATCCAGCTGTCCGAGCTCGCCGTCGACAATGTGCTCGTCGTCGACGCCACGGCCCGCTACACCAACAGCGGTGAGGGATTGCACCGGTTCGTCGATCCGGTCGACGAACGCGTCTACCTCTACAGCCAGTTCGAGGTGCCGGACAGCCGGCGGATGTTCGCGGTGTTCGAACAACCCGACCTCAAGGCCCGCTTCCGGTTCACCGTGACCGCACCGGCGGACTGGACCGTGATCTCCAATTCGCCCACCCCGCAACCGACCCCGGCGGAACGCACGGAGCGCACGGCATACGACGGGCAGATCGCGACCTGGCGTTTCGAGCCGACTCCGCGGATCTCCAGCTATGTGACGGCGTTGTGCGCCGGCGGCTATGTCGGGGTGACCGACGAGGTCCAGACCCGCGCGGGGACGATCCCGCTCGGTGTGTACTGCCGGGCCAGCCTCGCCGAATACCTGGACGCGGACAATATCTTCGACGTCACCAAGCGCGGGTTCGCCTTCTTCGAGGAGGAGTTCGACTGCGCGTATCCGTTCGCGAAGTACGACCAGATCTTCGCGCCCGAATACAACATGGGCGCCATGGAGAACGTCGGCTGCGTGACGATCGCCGAGATCTACATCTTCCGCGCCAAGGTCAGCGAGGCCATCGTCGAGCGCCGGGCGCTGACCATCCTGCACGAACTCGCGCACATGTGGTTCGGCGACCTGGTGACGATGCGCTGGTGGGACGACCTGTGGCTCAACGAGTCGTTCGCCGAATGGGCCTCGACGACCTGTCAGGCGGAGGCCACCGACTGGACCTCGGCGTGGACGACGTTCGGGACGGCCGAGAAGACGTGGGCCTACAACCAGGACCAGCTCTCCAGCACGCACCCGATCGCCGCGGACATGCGCCACCTGGAAGACGTCGAGGTCAACTTCGACGGGATCACGTATGCCAAGGGCGCGTCCGTCCTCAAGCAACTCGTCGCCTATGTCGGTCGCGACGCATTCCGCAAGGCGGTGCAGGAGTACTTCGCGACCCACGCGTGGGGCAACACCGAACTCGCGGACCTGTTGCGGTTGCTCGAAAAGCACTCCGGCCGTGACCTCGCCTCCTGGTCGACGCTGTGGCTGCAAACCGCCGGGGTCAACACCGTGGAGCCGGAGTTCACCGTGGAGAACGGGCGGTACACCTCGTTCGCGGTCCTCCAGCGGACCCCCGCCGAGTGGCCGACGCAACGCCCGCACCGGATCGGGATCGGCCGGTATGCCGTTCAGGGCGATCGTCTCGTCCGGGTCGGTTACGACGAGGTCGACATCGACGGCCCACGCACCGAGCTTCCCGAGTTCGTCGGCGTCGAACAGCCCGACCTTCTACTGGTCAACGACGAGGACCTGGCCTACGCCAAGATCCGTCTGGACGCACGGTCGTTGGCGACGGCTCTGGCATACCCGCACGGCTTCACCGACACCCTGCCCCGCTCGCTGGTCCTCGGTGCGTTGTGGGACATGGCGCGCGATGCGCAGATGCGGGCCCGGGACTACGTCGACTACGTGCTCGAGGTGCTCAGCGATGTCGAGGACTCCACGATGCTGCGGGTGCTCCTCAGCCTGCTCGCAACCTCGGGCCGGCTCTACGTCGCTCCCGACCAGGGCGGCGTCGTCGCCGATCGGATCAGTGATCGGCTCCGGGTCCTCGCCGCTGACGCCGCACCCGGTGGCGACGGGCAATTGCAGCTCGTTCAGGCGTTCTGCTCCTGGGCCCACCGGGACGTCGATGCGGACTGGCTCGAGGGGCTCCTGTCGGGGTCTGTCGAATTGCCCGGACTGGCAATGGATTCGGAGATGCGGTGGGCGGTGTTGATCGCCCTGGCGGCCACCGGACGGGCCGACGAGGCCGATATCTCGCAGGAGGCCGGGCGCGACGACACCGCCACCGGCCGGGAACGCGCCGCCACCGCTCTGGCCGCCCGCCCGACCGCCGAGGCGAAGGCGCTCGCGTGGACTCAAGGGGTGCGGGAGAGCGACCTGCCGAACCAGATGCTGGTCGCCGTCGGGCAGGGATTCGGCAAGGGGCCGGAGGAGTTGCTCGAACCCTATGTCGCCGAATTCCACGCCGCGGTGCGAGGCGCCTGGGAGGGCCGATCAGTGGCGCTCGGCGAGCGCGTCGTCCTGTACTTCTATCCGATCCGGCTGGCGAACCGAGCCCTCTTGCAGGCCACCGAGAACTGGTTGACGGCCAACGAGGACGCCCCGGCCGGATTGCACCGGCTCATGGTCGAGCACCGCGACACCGTGCGCCGCGCGCTGGCCGCACAGGCCAACGACGGGGCCGCATAGGACGCACCGGCATACGAACCCCGCGGAACCCGCGGCATACCGACGAGCTCCCCAGCTGGCATACGGGACAATCGTGAGTATGCCGCTCGTCTCGCCCGCGCCGAACCTCACCATGACGGAGGTGTGGAACTGGTTCGTCGACGCCCCGCTGCAGATCGTCGTCACGCTGGTCGTGGCTCTCGTGCTGCGGTTCGTCGCACACAAGGCGATCTCGAAATGGGTCGCCCTGGCCGAGCGGCGCCATGAGCGTCGGCTCGCCGGCGTGCACGGGCTGACCGGGTTCGCCGAACGTGCCCTCGCCCAGGCCGCCGGTCTGGACCACGAGCGCTATGTGCAACGCACCCGCACCATCGGCTCGGTCCTGCGCTCGATCGTCACCGCGACGATCGGTGGGATCGCGCTGCTGACGATCATGGCGATCATGGGGATTCCGTTGGCGCCACTACTGGCCAGCGCGGGTGTCGGTGGGGTGGCGCTGGGTTTCGGGGCCCAGTCACTGGTGAAGGACTTCCTGTCGGGGGTGTTCATGATCCTCGAGGACCAGTACGGCGTCGGCGACGTGATCGACACCGGCGGCCTCGTGGGGACGGTCGAGGACGTGAGCCTGCGGGTGACCCGGCTGCGCGACGGCGACGGCGTGGCCTGGTACGTCCGCAACGGCGAGATCCTGCGGCTGGGCAACAAGTCCCAGGGATGGTCGATGGCGCTGGTCGACATCCCGGTCAGTTACGAGGAACCCATCGAGAAGGCCCTGGCCATCGTGCGTTCGGTCGCCGACGGGTTCGAACCTCAGGGCCGGTGGGAGGGCAAGCTGCTGGAGCGGCCGAACGTCGTCGGCGTGGAATCGATGGCCGGGGGCGTGGTGACCATTCGGATCGTCGCCAAGTGCGCGCCGGGCGCGAACTTCGACGTCCAGCGCGAGCTGCGCGAGGCGGTCAAGGCCGCCTTCGACAAGGAGGGGGTCAAGGGGCCGAATCCCTTCCCCAAGAGCACATTCGGGACAGGTGGTGGGCAATGACGGAGCACCGCGACAACCAGCCGGAGAGCCGGCCGGCGGAGGACAACCCGAGGTCGGTGACCGTCTACGACGCCGCCGGCGGGCACGACACGTTCGTCGCCTTGGTCGATGCGTTCTACGCCGGGGTCGCCACCGACCCGCCGTTGCGGGCGCTGTATCCCGAGGCCGACCTGGGCCCGGCCGCCGACCGGCTGCGGATGTTCCTCGAACAGTACTTCGGCGGACCGCGCACCTATCAGGAGCAACGCGGACACCCCAGGCTGCGGATGCGTCATGCTCCGTATGCCGTGACGCCGGACCAGCGGGACCGCTGGCTGCGGCACATGCTGGCCGCGTTGGACTCGCTCGCCCTGGCGCCGGCCGTCGACACGGCGATCCGGGACTACCTGGTGGGCGCGGCCGAGTTCATGATCAACGCCGACGACGACCACCACCGGCACCTGGACGCCGACGACCTGCCGACGCGCCGGTAATCGCCCCCCGAGCAGGAGCCACCGCCGGGTCGTACCGTAGCCTGTTGCGTGGAGCACGTCGCCTCCGATCGTGGTCGGCCGAGCACGTGCTGTCGCCGGGTGTTCTGTCGTCGAACGAGGAGGTTCGTCGTGGCCGTGGTCGTGGGGTATGTGTCGACACCGGAGGGTCGGGCAGCGCTCGAACGCGCCACCCGCGAGGCCCGGATGCTGGATACCACGCTGGTCATCGTGCATTCCGCCCGAGGCGGCCGCGACTTCGACAGCGCCGCCTCCGTCGCCCTGGAGAAGGAACTCGAGGAGATCAAGGCGTCGTTGGGCGCGGCCCACGTCAAGCACGAGGTCTTCTCGTTCGTGCGCGGCAAGGACCCGGTCGACGACATCGTCGAGACCGCCAACAAGACCAACGCCGACTTCATCGTCATCGGGCTGCGGCGCCGCAGCCCCGTCGGCAAGCTCTTCTTGGGATCGAACGCCCAGCGCATCCTGCTCGAGGCGCCCTGTCCCGTCATCGCCGTCAAGGCCACCAGCTACTGATCCGGTCGGGGCGCGGGTCCGACACCCCGGTTCGGGTC
>JBDIAR010000169.1:0-7137 GCA_039812545.1 Dermatophilaceae bacterium
ACCCGGGCGACGGAGCCGGCGAGGGCAGAGTCAGCGTGCGCTGGCACCCGGCACAACGGCATACGGCAGCGGCATGACCGAGCTGCCGCGTGACGGTCCAGTCCGAGCATCCAGTCGGAGCAGCTAGTCGGAGCATCCCGTCGAATCATCGAGGAGCCGCCCGCAGCCCCGGCTGTGGTGGGAGCCGATGCGGGCTGCGGCGGCTACCTCGCCCCCGTTCAGCGCAGGTCTTCCCCAAGAACGCTGCGGCCTCACGTCGCCCGGCCGTCGCCGGCGACGGCTCAGCGTACGTCGGCGGGGGCCGCCGGCGGGGGTGCCGGAAGTCATGACTTGACGGTTCGAAGGCCCTTTGCCGACCCGCACCCGGCGAACCCCCCACGAGTCGGCGGATAATGCCTCGGCCCGGAGATCCCGTCCCTATCCTGGGCCAATGAACGCGAAGGTGCTCAATGGACTCGGCCTGGTCTCCGGGCTGGTCGCCTGGGTGTCCGTCGTCGTCTTCGGGGGGCCGCGGGAGCCGCTGTGGCTGGCCCTGTTCGTGCTGTACGGGCTGCTCTTCGTGATCATCCAACGTCGGGTCGGCGTACCGGCGAAGGTCCCGGTCGGCAGGACCGACCTCGCGATCCTCGCGGCGCTGGTGGCGCTCGGTGTCGTGTGCGTCGGCATCGGCCAGGGCAGCTACGACACGACGCTGCTGGTCATCAGTGTCATCGGGATGGCGTTGTGTCTGCCGATCGGCCCGGCCCTGGTCGGCGCGCTCGCCCAGACGCTGGCAGCCGGCGCCCTGCTTCTGCCGCGCACCGACCGGACCTCCGCACTCGGCGGCCTGACCGCCATGTTCGCGCTCCAGCTCTTCGCCGTCCTCATGGTGATCTCGTTCCGCCGCGAAGTGGCCCTGCGCGAAGAGGTCGAGCGGATCAACAGCCGACTGGAAGAGGCCCAGGCCCTGCTCTCTGCGCGCAGTCGCGACGACGAGCGGCTGCGGATCGCCCGCGAACTCCACGACCGGCTCGGCCACCAGTTGACCGCGTTGACGGTCAATCTCGAAGTCGCCCTCCGCTCCTCGACCGGGCCGGCCGCCAGCTATGTCGCGATGTGTCGGGACCTGGCCCGCGACACGCTGATCGAGGTCCGCGACGTCGTCGGAGCCCTCCGCAGCGGATCGGAGTCGTCCGTGGACCTTCGAGCCGAACTCATGCTCGTCGGCACCGGCCTGGCCCGGCCCAAGGTCCACGTCCACGTCCACGACGACGTCGCCGTCACCGACGCCGCCCGGGTCGAGACGATGATCCGCCTCGCGCAGGAGGCCGTGACCAACGCCGCCCGGCATTCCTCGGCCCGCAATGTCTGGATCGACGTCGACCAACTCTCCGACACCGTCACGGTCACGGTGCGCGACGACGGCCAGGGCGGAAACGGGGCGACGGAGGGCAACGGCATACGAGGTATGCGGGAACGACTCGCGCCGCTCGGTGGCGTGCTGCACATCGCGTCCGGGCCGGGCGCGGGACCGGGGTTCCGCCTCGAGGCGTCCATCCCGGTGTCCGGATGACGGTGCGCGTCCTGGTCGTCGACGACCAGGCCCTCGTCCGGCAGGGGATCCGGGCTTTGCTGACCCTGTCCGATGCCGTCGAGGTGGTCGGCGACGCGGCCGACGGACGGCAGGCGTTGGCCGCCATCGACGCCCACGACCCGGACGTGGTCCTGCTCGACCTGCGGATGCCCGTGCTGGACGGGTTGGGGGTGCTAAGCGAACTGAGCACTCGGCCGAGCGCGCCGCGCGTCATCGTGTTGACGACCTTCCGGGACGACGACGCGTTCCTGGCCGCGGCCGGGTTGGGTGCCCGCGGTCTGATGCTGAAGGATGCCGACCCGGAGGAACTCGTCGCCGCGATGTGTGCGGCGCACGCGGGTGCACAGGTCGGGTATGCCGTGCTCACCGACTCGCTGCCAAAGGGGTCGCTTGGGGCGGGCGGGTCCTTCGAGGCCGCGCCCGAGCCCCAGCCGCTGAGCGCCCGCGAGCAACAGATCCTGCAGTTGCTGGCCGGCGGGTTCTCCAATCGTGAGATCGCCGCCGCAGTCCACCTGTCCGTCGGCACGGTGAAGAACCACGTCTCGACCATCCTGCTCAAACTCGGGGTCCGCGACCGGACGCGGGCGGTGCTGCGGGCCTACGAGTTGGGCATCGTCGGCTCCGACGCGTGAGCCGAGCCCACCCACAATCGACATGCGCCGGAAACCTCGCCTTGCTACGGTGCGCCGGTGACCATCGACCCAGCCGCCGGGCTCACGGCATACGACGAACAACTGCGCGACGTCGCCGAGATGACCCACGCGCGCAGCTTCGATCGGTTCGGGCCGCTGCTGCGCGGCATCATGCCGAATAGCGGATTCGTCAGCTATCGCGACCTGGCCGGACTGCGCGGACGAGAGCTGGACGATCTCATCGCCGCCACCGTCGCGTACTACCGGGACGAGACCGACGTGGCGCGTTTCGAGTGGAAGACCCGCGGTCACGACGAACCCGCCGACCTGCCGGTCCGGCTGTTGGCGCACGGGTTCGTCCCGGAAGACGTCGAGACCGTGATGGTCGGGTCGGCCGAGGCGGTCGCCCGGGACGTCGCGGTCCCGGCTGGGGTTGTGGTTCGCCGGGTCGGTGAGCATGGTGACCTGCTCGGCGACGTCGAAGCGGCCGGGGCGATGCAGGCGGAGGTGTTCGGGCATGGTGTCGGGGAAGCTGCGGAGATGGCCGAGCGCATCGCCTCCAGTTCCGGCCTGATCGAGATGTGGCTTGCGGAGGCCGACGGTCAGGTGGTCTGCGCCGGCCGGGTCGACATCGTGGCGAACACCGAATTCGCGGGCTTGTGGGGCGGGGCGACCGTGCCGGCGTGGCGCGGTCGGGGGATCTACCGGGCGGTGCTCGCCGCGCGAGCTCGGACGGCGCTCGCCCGAGGCGCGCGGTACCTGCACAGCGACTGCACCGACATGTCCCGGCCGATCCTGCAGCGCAGCGGTCTGGTAGCGGTCACCACGACCCGCCCATATATCTGGACCCGTCCCGCGCAATGACGACGGGTCTGGACGCGGCGCTGGCCACGGCGTTGCAGCCCTATCCGGCCGCCGCGCTCGCCGCGGCGACGGCCGGCTTGGTGGAGCGTTATCGTTCGCCCCGGCCGGCCGAGGTCGGCGCGCCGATCGTCGGAGACGAACTGCGGGCCGCCGCGTATGCCGGCTACCGGATGCCGGCGACCGCGGCGGTCCTGCGCCGGATCCTGACCGAACTCGCGGAGGACATCGGGGCGGCGCGCGTGCTCGATCTGGGCGGCGGCACCGGATCCGGGGCGTGGGCCGCGGTCGAGGCGTTCGGCGCCGATTGTCGGGTCACCGTCCTCGACGCCGCGCCGGCGGCGCTGGCGTTGGGGCGGCGGATCGCCGCCGCCGACCCGGCCGTGGCCGCGGCCGTCGAGTTCCGGCGCGGGGAGCTGGAAGCCGGCGGATGGCATACGGACCCGGCCTTTGAACCCGCGGACCTCGCGATCGTGAGTTACGTCCTCAGCGAACTCGACGACAGCTTGCAGGAGGCGGCGGTCGCGTCGGCGGCGCGGGCGGCGACCACCGTGCTCGTCGCGGAGCCCGGGACTCCCGACGGATACCGGCGGATCCTCTCGGCCCGAGAGCGGCTGATCGCGATGGGTTGGACGCTCCTCGGCCCGTGTCCGCATGCGCTGAACTGTCCACTGGGGCAAGGGGATTGGTGCCACTTCGGGACGCGGCTGGCACGGTCCGCGCTGCACCGGCGCAGCAAGGGCGCGGACCTGTCCTACGAGGACGAGAAGTACGCGTGGGTCGCGGCGACTCGGGAGCCGCGCGATGCGAGCCGGGACGCGGGTGCCGTCGGGTCGCGGGTCTTGCGACGCCCGGTGATCCGCAAGGGTCTGGTGGACCTGCAGGTATGCCGTCCCGACGGCACCGCGGGCGGGCTCGTGATCTCCAAACGGCAGGGGGCGGCGTACCGGGCCGCCCGGGATCTGCGCTGGGGCGACCGGTGGCCCGGACGACCCGGCTCGGGTGAGGGCGCCGGGGAGTCTCAGACCATGCCGTAGAGCCGGTCGCCGGCGTCCCCGAGGCCGGGCAGGATGTAGCCGTTCTCGTTGAGGCGTTCGTCCACGGCCCCCACCACGAGCTTGACGGGCACCCCGAGATTGCCGAGTTCGTCGTCGACATGGGCGATCCCCTCCGGCGCCGCGAGCAGGCAGACCGCGGTGATGTCGTGCGCGCCCTTGCCGACCAGATAGCGCGCCGCCATGACCAGGGTGTGCCCGGTCGCCAACATCGGATCCACGAGGAAGCACTGCCGGCCGGTGAGGTCCTCGGGGAGGCGATTGGCATACGTGCTCACTTCGAGGGTCTCCTCGTCGCGCACCATCCCGAGGAACCCGACCTGGGCGCTGGGCAGCAGCCGGGTCATCCCCTCGAGCATGCCCAGGCCGGCGCGCAGAATCGGGACGATGACCGGCTTGGGGTTGGCGAGCCGGATGCCGGTGGTCGGCATGAGCGGGGTTTCGATGTCCATGGCGTCGACCCGGACCTCGCGGGTCGCCTCGTAGGCCAGCAGCGTGACGAGTTCCTCGACGAGGCGCCGGAAGGTCGGCGAGTCCGTCCGCTTGTCGCGCAGGTAGGTGAGCTTGTGGTTGATGAGCGGGTGATCGGCGACGTGGACGTCCATGGGGGAAACTTACCGTGTGAGCCTGCCCCCTCGTCCGCGGATCGAACCGTTCCCGGCCGACGACGAGGTGTATGCCGCGTGGCTGGGTCAGGCGTTGGCTCGCGCCGCGACCTGCGGACCTGACGTGCCCGTGGGGGCGCTGGTCATCGACCCGGCCGGTGTCGTCGTGGCGACCGGGATCAACCGTCGCGAGGTCGACGGCGATCCGACGGCGCACGCGGAGATCGTGGCGCTGCGCGCGGCGACGGCCGGCGCCGGCGACGGCGGCGAAGGTGGCAACGACGGCGGTGAAGGCGACGGCGGTGGCGGTGGCGGCGAAAACCGGGGACGGCGCTGGTCGCTGGAGGGGCATACCCTCGTCGTCACCCTCGAACCCTGCGCGATGTGCGCGGGGGCGTTGGTCGCGGCGCGGATCGCGCGGGTGGTGTTCGGGGCGTGGGACCTGAAGGCGGGGGCGTGTGGCTCGGTGTGGGACATCGTGCGCGACCGGCGCGCGCCGCACCGGATCGACGTGGTCGGCGGGATCCGGGAGCCCGAGTGCGCGCGGCTGCTGAATGATTTCTTCGCGGCCCGCCGCCTCCGGTAACCTAGCCCGCGGTGGCGTGTCCGAGTGGCCTAAGGAGCACGCCTCGAAAGCGTGTGTGGGCGCAAGTCCACCCAGGGTTCGAATCCCTGCGCCACCGCCATTGGTTCCCTCCGCGAGCCGCGATCCGGGCCGCGGGTGGAGGTAATCGCGGGCGCTCGTAGCGTCCGTTATCACCTCCACCGCGCGTTGTCGGTCAGGCGCCGATCTCCTCGCGGGCCGGGATCACGATCGTCGGGTCGGCCGGATAGACCACCTCGGGGTTCTTGCCGTCGTAGTCGAACTGGTTCAGGTAGAACCGCATCGCGTTGATCCGGCAGCGCTTCTTGTCGTTGGAGCGGATCACCGTCCAGGGCGCGTATGCCGTGTCGGTGCGCAGGAAGGTCGCCTCCTTCGCGGCGGTGTAGTCGTCCCACTTGTCGAGGGACTCCAGATCCATGGGAGAGAGCTTCCACCGGCGGACCGGGTCGATCTGGCGGATCGCGAACCGGGTCCGCTGTTCGGCCTGGGTGACGGAGAACCACAGTTTGGTCAGCGAGATCCCCGAGTCTGTCAGCATCTCCTCGAACATCGGCACCTGGCGCATGAAGCGCTGGTACTGCTCCTCGTCGCAGAACCCCATGACCCGTTCGACATTGGCCCGGTTGTACCAGGACCGGTCGAACATCACGATCTCGCCGTGCGTCGGCAGATGCTGGACGTAGCGCTGGAAGTACCACTGGTGGGCCTCCCGGTCCGAGGGCACACCCAGGGCGACGACCCGTGCGGCCCGCGGGTTGAGGTGCTCCATGAACCGCTTGATCGTGCCCCCCTTACCCGCGGCGTCGCGGCCCTCGAAGACCACGACGTGCTTGGCCCCGGAGTCCTGCGTCCAGTACTGGAACTTCAAGAACTCCACCTGCAGCCGGTACTTCTCCTCCTCGTACTCCTCGCGGGTCATCAGCTCGTCGTACGGGTACTCCTCGCGCCAGGTGTCGACGGCCCGGCCCCCCGGATCGATCAGCTCCGGATCCTCGCCCTGGGCGCCACCGACGTGATAGCCCTGCTCGCGGATGTGGTCGATGAACTCACGCAGATTGCTCACGGGGGTTCTCCTGGGGGTCAGCGGTATGCCGTCAATCCTGCCCGAGCCGGGTGAACGCCAGGTGACCGAAACCCGCGTGACGCGCCGCCGCGGCATCGACCAGACTGGGCCGGTGCCCTCGACCCTGGTGACCGCTGTCGCGCGCACGCTGCCACCGCCGGGCGCGGGTCGTCGCCTGTGTCTGCAGTCCGCGCTCTTCGCCGTCGGCACCGGTGTCTTCCTCAGCGGCAACGCGGTGTTCTTCACCCAGATCGTCGGGGTGTCCGCCCAACAAGTGGGGGTCGCGTTCACCCTCTCGGCCCTCGTCTCCTTCCTGCTCGCGGTGCCGCTCGGTGCCGTCGTGGACCGGCTCGGCCCGCAGCGCACCTGGGCCGGCGCCGCCCTCGTGGAGGCGCTCACCTATCTCTCGTTCCCGTGGGTGCGCGGGTATGCCGTGCTCGTCGCCCTCGTCGTGCTGCTCGCCGTCGTCGAGGGAGTCGGCGGAGCCGGGCGAACGGCATACACGATCGATGTCCTGGACCCCACGCAACGGTCCGGGTGATGGCATACATGAGAACGTTGGCTCAACGTGGGGTTCACCGCCGGAGCGCTGCTCGGCGGGGTGCCCTCGGCATCGGCACGCGCGAGGCGGTGCTCGCGATGCCGGTCGTCACCGGACTGGTGCTGGCGGCCAACTCGGTCCTGATCCGCCGGTTGCCCCCCACCGCGCACGTCCCGGGCCCGTCCGGCTCGGGCGGCGGGACG
>JBDIAR010000170.1:0-7106 GCA_039812545.1 Dermatophilaceae bacterium
GACCGGGGCGACCGGTCCCGCACCCGTCGGCGCACGCACGACGGAGCCGAGGGCCCGACGGCCGACGGTGGCGCGGGAAGCGCACCGGTCGGCGACGAGTGAACCGAAGCAGCTGACAGGGCTGACAGCGGCTGACAACAGCTGACGGCAGCCGCCTGGGGCGCGTTCCGCACGTCGGAACGCGCCCCAGTCGCGTTCGCGGGGAGCCAAGGCGGAGATGTCCGACATTCGGCACTAAAGGGACAATCCGCTATTCTTGACGCTACGCCAAGCTCGGCTCACCGTCTCCACGGCGGACGACGTCCCACCCATCACGACGCGCTTTGTTACCTCGGGGGTTTCACATCGTGACCGATTCCGATCTCGCTCTCGTCGCCGACGACGACGAGGACATTCGCGACCTGGTGGCATACAAACTCGAGCAACTCGGCATGCAGGTCCGCACGGCGCACGACGGCGACGAGGCGGTGACCATCCTCGATCGGGAACGTCCGACGTTGGCGGTTCTGGACGTGATGATGCCCGGTCGCTCCGGACTGGAGGTGCTGCGCCACATCCGCTCCAGCCGTGAACTGGACCAGACGAAGGTCATCCTGCTGACCGCAAAGGCCCGCGAAGTGGACGTCGACACCGGCTACGAGTCCGGAACCGACGACTACCTCGTCAAGCCGTTCAGCCCCCGAGAGCTGGCCCACCGGGTTGCCGCGCTGCTCAACCGAGCGAGCTGACGTGTTCATGGAGTCCCGCTGGGGATCCAGGGCGAGCCGCCAGGTCCGCCCGGCACGCTGGCGGCCCGCACTCATCGCCATCGCCGCCGGCGATGACGAGAGCGGCGCTGCCCGGGACCTCGTGAGGGCTCAACCACCGGGGGCCCGCGCCGAGATCGACGCCGCGATCATCGACATGTTGACGAAGGTCAAGGGCCCCCAGGTCGAGACGATGGTCGCCCTCCTCGACGGTCACGGACAGGTCGAGGCGGCGATCCGACAGCTCACGTCCGCCTCCGCCGCCCGCCGGGCCGACGCGGTCCGGCGGCTGGGTCTGATGCGGGCCTGGGCCGAGATGCCCCGGGTGGCGAGAGCACTGGGCGATCCGTCGATCCAGGTGTGCGTCGAGGCCGTGACGGCGCTCGGGCGGTTGGCGGCGGTCAAGTACGCCCCGCAGATCCTGGCGAGCGCCCTGCCGAGGGACCGGATGTTCCGCCGGCCGGCGCCGGGGGTGAGTGTGGATGTGGTCGCCGATGCGATCGCGGCGATCGGTCCCGACGCCCTCGCGGCCGTACGCGCGGCACTCGTGGGCCCCGACGCCGCACTGGCGGCCATCGCCGCAGAGGTGGTGTCGCGGGCATCATTGACCCGACTCGTCCCGACGGTGCGCGGCCTGCTCCTCATCGAAGACCGAACGCCCGTCGTCGTCGCGCTCGTGAAGGCACTCGGACAACTGGGTGGTCACCGCGATGCCCGCCACCTGATCCGGGTCGCCCAGTCGGCGCTGCCGGAGGCCGCCCGGATCGCCGCCATCGAGGCGATGGCCGGTCTCGGCGATCCCGCGTTCTGCACCGAGCTGGGCGATCTGATGGCCAGCCCCTCCCGGCTGGTGTCCACCGCCGCCGCCGGCGCCCTGGCCGAGTTGGGCGACCGGGGAATCGACGAACTCGAACGCCATGCCCTGCGATCGGGGTCGAGTTCGGCGGTCGCGGCATACGCCCTGTCCGTGCGCGGGGTTCGGCGGAGCAACGCGTGAGGCGGCCCGGCCGGGGAGCGGTCCCCGTTCGTCGTACCGTGGCCCGGCTCGTCGTGGTTCTGGCGGCCGTCGTCCTGGGCGTCGGCGTGACCGCCGTCGTCGCGGTCGTCAACGTCCGCAACGAGGTCACGCAATACCGCACGCAGGTGACCCCGCTCGTGGACACCTCGCAGACCATCCGGTTCACCCTGGTCCAGGCGCAGACCGACTTCCGCGGCTACCTGCTGTCCCGCGATCCGGCCCTGCTGACGCGATTCGAACAAGGGCGGGTCCGGTTGGGGCAATTGCACGATCAGTTGGCGACCTCCGCACCGGGCCTGGTGTCCGCGGACGTCGTCGAGAGCCTGGTGGACCAGGATCGCGAGTGGTTCGCCCTCGCCGACTCGGTGCTGCGCTCGGTGCGGGACGGTGGGGCCGCGTCGATCGCGGTGACCGGTCCGGCCTTCGAACACCTGATGGCGGCATACGACTCGATGACCAAGGACGTGGCCGCCACGCGGGAGGTGCGGCGCGCGCAGTACGACCGCGCGATGGTGGTGGCGATGTTTGCGACGGCGGTCGTCGTCGCCCTGGCGCTCGCGCTGGCGTTGATCGTGGGCCGTCGGCTGACCAGTCGTCTCGTGGAGCCGCTGCAACGCCTCGGCGCCGTGGTCGAGGCGCACGAGAACTCCCGGACCGAAGTGCGCGCCGACGCCACCGCCGGTCCGGCCGAGGTCGCCGCGGTGGCGGCTGCGTTCAATGCCATGGCCGACGCGAACGACGCGCTCAACGCCGGGCGCCTGCGGGACCTCGACCTGCATCGAGCCACCGGGCGGGTCGCCGGGCTGCTGGCCACCATGCCGTCCGCCGGGGGAGCCTGGACGCCGGCCTGTGAGGTGTTGGGGGAGGCGCTGGCCGCCGACCGGGCCCTGGTCTACGCCCGGGACGACTCGGGGCGTCTGGTCTGCGCCGGGTCGTGGTCCCTCGACCCGGCTCACGACGACGCCGGCCATCTCGGTCCGGTGGACGAGGGACTGCCCGGCGGCATCGGTTCGGTCGTGGAGCACACCCTGGTCGCCGACACCCCGGCCGCGATCAGGTCCGCCTTTCCCGCCCCGCTGGCCGCGATCGCCGACGACGGCCGCAAACGAGCCTGGATCCTCAGCCCCATCCGGGTGGGTGGTCAGTTCCGCGGCGCGCTCTCGGTCTGGAGTACCTCCGAACGAGGGTGGTCGCCGCGCGAGGTCGCCGCCACCGACCGATTCGCCTGGTATGCCGGGCAGACCATCCAAGAGGCCGACTACGTCGAGTCGCTGCTCAGTCTGGACCGACAGAAGACCGACTTCCTGGCGACCACGAGCCACGAGCTGCGCACTCCGCTGACCTCGCTGCAGGGTTACGTCGAGTTGCTGGAGGGCGGCGACTTCGGTGACCTCACCGCCGGCCAACGCAAGGCGGTCGACGTCGTCTCCCGGAACGTCGTGCGGCTGCGCCAGCTCATCGACAACCTGCTGACCATGGGCCAGTTGGACAGCGGTGGCCCGCCGCTGCGCCGCGGCCCGGTCGACCTGACGGCATTGACCAACCGCGTTCTGGACACCCTGGCCCCCCTGGCCGCTCGGCAGGACGTGTCTTTGTCGCTGGAGTCGCCGGCCGGCGAGGTCGTCGTGGATGCGGATGCCGAACAACTCGAACGGGCCGTCCTCAACGTCGTCGGCAACGCGGTCAAATTCAGCCGCGCCGGGGGAGCTGTCACCGTCTCGGTTTCCGTCGACGACGACGCCCCCGAGGTGGGGGACGCGGTCGCCGGCGCTCGCGCCCGGATTCGCTGTCGCGACCAGGGCATCGGCATACCGCAGCACGACCTGCCTCGGCTCGGCACCTCCTTCTTCCGGGCGGACAACGCCCGGCGCGACCACATCCCGGGCACCGGACTCGGGCTGGCGATCGTGGGCGCCGTGTTGGCCGGACACGGCGGCAGCGTCGGCATCGACTCCACGGAGGGCGTCGGAACAACCGTCACACTCGAGATCCCCGTACACGCCGCCGCGCCGGTACCCGCACGGGTCTGAGACAGGCCGAAATCGGATCGCGACCGCGCCGCATCCTCTCAATCGAGGCCGACCGCGTCGTTGAATGCCAAGATGGGGCGGTGCCCAGGAACGTCGACCACTCCCCCGCCGGGGGCGACGTCGTCGTCGACGAACCGCGGATCCCCGCGCGGGTCCGCAAGCCACAAGACCTCGTCCGGCTGATCGTCGCCCTGGCGCTGACCGCGCTCGTCATCGGGCTGGCCGACATCGCGGTCGGGACGGCCGATGCGCTCGAAAGCGACCTGACGATCGCGGCCGGTGGCTTCCCACGCATTCTGCTCACCCTGTTCGGTCTCGCCGGCGGTTTGGGCGTCATCGCGCTGCCGGTCGCGCTCGGCGCGGATCTGCTCTTCCGCCGTCACGAACGCCAGCTCGTCGAGGCACTCGTCGCGGCATTGGCCTGTGCGATCCTCGTGGTCGGGTTGGATCGGCTGATCCTCGCGGGTCATCTCGGGGACGTCATGGGGGCGCTGACCCGACCCGGTGAGTTCGACCGGACCCTGCCCATCGACCCGATCATTACCGTTCTCGTCGCCTTCCTGACCGTATGCCGGGTCGTGGGTCGACGATGGCACCAGTGGGTCGCCGTGGTCGTCGTGGGGTCGCAGATGTTGACGGCGCTGTTGGCGGGCACGCTGACGGCGACCGCGTTGGTGGTCTCCGGTCTGCTGGGCTGGGCGGTCGGGCTGGCGTTCCGGTTCGGGCTGGGGGCGACGCCGACACTGCCGGACGGGCGGGCCGTGGCGGCCGCGTTGATCGGGTTCGGGCTGCCGGTCCGGCGCCTGCAACTGACCGACGAGCCACATTCGGCGGACCGCGAGTACACCGGGACCCTGGGTGGCGAGGTGACCTTCGAGGCGCTGGTCATCGACCGGGATACGTTCGGTTTCGACACGCTGCGCGGTTTCCTGCGGCGGCTGCGGTTGAGGGGGGCCTCGACGCGCCGGCCGGCCCTGACGGTCGCCGCCGAGATGGAGCACCGGGCGCTCATGGCACTGGCATACGAGAAGCTGCGGATCCCCGCCCCTCGACTGCTGGCGGCCAGCCCGGTGGGTGCGTACTCGGCGGTCCTGGCGTTGACGCCCCTGACCGGCCCCACGCTGGCGGACGTCGACGAGCTGACCGAGAGCCAATTGCACGCGATCTGGTTGACGGTGCGCCGCTTGCAGAGCGCCAAGGTGGCCCACCGCGGCCTGGAGCGGCGGGCGATCGCCCTGCGCGAACCGTTCGCCGGGCTCACCGACCTCGGCAACGGCGACATCGCCGCCGACGACCTGGCGCTGCGCATCGACCTGGCCCACGTGCTGGTGGCCACCTCCTTGGTCGTCGGCACCGAACGGACCGTGGCCGCCGCGGTCGACGCCCTGGGCGCCGACGCCGTCCTTCGGGCCATGCCACTGCTGCAGAAGCCGGCGTTCCTCGCCGGGACCCGGGCGGCGTTGAAGGAACACGGCGACCTGCTCGACGAACTCCACGAACGGATCGAGGCGCTGGCCCCCGACCAGCCGGCGCCCCCGGCCGTCGAACTGCGCCGGGTCACCCTGCGCAGCGTCGTGACGATCATCGGCGCCGGAGTCGCCGGGTACCTACTGGTCACCATGCTCGCCAAGGTCGACGTGCCGGCGCTGGTCAGCCAGGCGAACTGGGGATGGGCCCTGGCCTGCCTGGGCTGTGCCGTGCTCACCTTCGCCGGACCCGCCCTGTCCATCCAGGGGGCGGTCGAGACCCGCCTGCACTTCTTCCGCACGTACCAGACCCAGCTCGCCGTCGCCTTCTCCGGGGTGGTGGCGCCCGCGGCGATCGGCAATATCGCCCTGAACACCAGGTACCTGATCCGGGCCGGGATCCCCGCCGCCGTCGCCGGGACGACGGTCGGGCTCGTCCAGGTGGCGCAGATGATGAGCTACGTACTGCTCATCGTGCTCTCCGGGGTCGCCGCCGGCACCGGGCAGACGATGTCGTTCACCCCGCCCCCCAAACTCGTCGCCGCGATCCCCGTGGTGGTCCTTCTGCTGCTCGGGCTGGCCGCCGTGCCCAGGGTCCGCCAGTTCGTCGCGGACCGGGTGATGCCCCAGGTCCGCACCGTGGCCCCGCAGATCGCCCGGGTGATGCGACGCCCGCAGAAGCTGGCCCGGATGATCGCCGGCTCGCTGCTGCTCGACATCAGCTTCGTCGCCGCCCTGGTATGCGCCACGCGGGCGTTCGGCTCCCAGGCGCCGATCGCCGCCGTTGCCGTCGTCTACTTCGCCGGCGCGATCATCGGCTCGGCGGTGCCGACCCCCGGCGGGATCGGCGGCATCGAGGCGGCGCTGTCCGCCGGTCTGGTCGCCATCGGGGTCAGTGGCGATGTCGCGATCTCCTCGGTCCTGCTCTACCGGCTGGCGACATACTGGCTGCCGATTCCGTTCGGTTGGTTCGCGCTCAACCGCCTGCAGGCCAAGGGCGCGCTCTGACGGGACGACCGCCCCGGTCGCCGACTCCGCCGATTACGCTGGCGCCATGAACGCTGCACCGATCCCCGTCGCCGTCATCGGAGCCGCCGGCCGGATGGGCGCCACCGTATGCCGGGCCGTGGAGGACGCCGAGGGTCTAGTGCTCGTCGGGCGCTACGACGTCGGCGACGATCTCGGCGACCTCGGGGGGGCATACGTTGCGGTGGAATTCTCCGTGCCGGACGCCTCGCCGGCCAATGTGGCGCACTGCGTCGCTCAAGGGGTCCACGTCGTCGTGGGCACCACCGGCTGGGACGAGGCGAAACTGACCCGGCTGCGCCAGCAGCTCGACGACGCGCCGCCGTCCCGGTCCGGGCTCGGCGTCGGGGTGCTCGTCGCGCCCAACTTCGCCATCGGCGCCATCTTGATGATGCAGTTCGCGCAGCAGGCCGCTCGGTTTTACGAGTCGGTCGAGATCGTCGAACTCCACCACCCGAACAAGGTCGACGCACCGTCGGGGACCGCCGCCCGCACCGCCGCGCTGGTCGCCCGAGCCCGACGTGAGGCTGACCTGGCGCCGGTCCCCGACGCGACCACAACGGACCCGGACGGCGCTCGCGGGGCCCGGGTCGACGGCATACCGGTACACGCCATCCGGCTGCGCGGCCTGGTCGCCCACCAAGAGGTCCTCTTCGGCAATGTCGGCGAACAGCTGACGATCCGGCACGACTCGTTCGACCGGGCGTCCTTCATGCCCGGCGTGATCGAGGGTGTCCGCCGGGTCGGCGAGCACCCGGGCCTGACCGTCGGGCTGGAGAACTACCTGGGCCTGTGACGGACCTGGCCGGCTGCCAGGCCG
>JBDIAR010000171.1:0-7025 GCA_039812545.1 Dermatophilaceae bacterium
CCGCCCACCATCGAGAACAGGGCAGCGCCAATGTGACTGCGGCGGCGGGCAGGAGAAGCTGGGAGGTTACCGCTCGCGTAGGCGCGGGTTGTACCGCAGTGAATTCGGCGCGCACGGGCATTCCTCGGCGATCCGGATGAACGGGTCGATCCGGCCGGCGTCGCGCAACCGGAAGAGCTCGGGGACGACCCGGTCGCGCAGGGACACCGGGTCGATGGTGTTCAGGTACACCTTGGTCCCGCCCTCGAACCCGGCCAGCGTCGACACCCGCCACTTGACGACGATGTGCCACGGCATCGACACGTCCACGTCCGGGGCCCGGTGATGCCATTCCTCGTTGCACGGGATATTGGCTCCCGCCGCGGCGTGCATGGCGTGCAGCAGGTCGGACATCCCGCGCCGTTCGGCGGGGTCGAGCAGCCACGGTTCGCTGCGTTCGCTCTTGCAGTAAATCTCCAGCGAGGGGTACCGGTGACCGAATCCCGCGAAAGCGATCGCATGGTCGTTCTCGGCCACCACGAGGTTGTGATACCCCGCGTAATTGACCGCCGCGTCGTTGAAGACGTTCGGATTGGCCCGGACGGCTCGGATCTCCAGTTCGTTCTGAATCCCGCGTTCATCGATTGCCACGAGTTGTTTGTGCAGGTGGTCGAACGACGCCCCGGCGGGCTTGAGCCAGTTCTGGAAGACGGCGACGTACCTGGCATACCGGTTCTGCGCGTAGAGGTCGGCCATGGCGTCCACCGTGATGTCGGTGTACTCGGCGTGCTCGGCGGGGGTGAGTTCGCCCGAGGACGCCAACTGTTGGTCGGTGGTCGCGCCGTCCACATAATGCCGGCGCGCGACGATGACGTCGTGGCCGCTGCCGAAGAAGGCCTCACTCTCGGCCAGCAGCTCGTCGACGCTGAGATCGGCCTTGCGGTCCGGCGGCACCCGGATCTCCATGAGCCGCAGGACGTGTTCGCGCCCGAGGCGACTACCGAGGTACTCGCCCATGTGCGCGGCGGCCGATGGCGGGAGCCGGTGCCCGTAGTTCCAGTGCCAGTAGTCGAAGGAGATGATTTCGAAGAGGTTCGGGATGCGGCGGAACTCGGCGACGCCGGCGATGACCGCTTCGGCCGTCAGCCGGTGCTGTCGGACGAAGCCATCGCCGGCCCGCACCGAGCGCGACTTCTCCGGCGGGGTGTCCAGATAGCGGTCGCTGCAGAACGCGCACCCGGCGGTGAAGTCCTCCGGCGTCAACGGCCGGGGGGTGCCGGTGGCCAGGCCCAGCGGACGGCGGGCCCGACCGGGGATCGTCCAGACGTCGGTGCCGGTGAACGGGTTGACCTGTTTGACGGTCCCGTCGGCCATAGTCCGCAGATAGTCGGCCAGCATGATCGGGTCGGGCATGTAGTCGGGCAGACCGGTCATGCAGCCGATTCTGGCAGCCGGAGGCGGCGGGGTTAAGACCGGGATCGGGTTCGGGAGATCGTGCACGATCCGACGACCATCGTCCCGCGATAGAACACCGCGCTCTGACCCGGCGCCACGCCGCGCAGCGGCTCGTCGAGGCGTACCCTCACCCCGTCATCGTCGGGTTCCACGTATGCCGGGAGTTCGGCTCCGTGGGCGCGAACCTGCACTCCCAGCCGTTCCCCGGTGGCCAACGGCGGCCCGCACCACCGGGCGTGATCGCCGTCGAACTCGGTGATGCCGAGCAGCTGCGCGGGCCCGACGACCACGAGATTGTCGGCCGGCCGGACGTCGAGCACATAGCGCGGCGACCCGTCGGCCGCCGGAACGGACAGGTGCAGCCCGCGGCGTTGGCCGACGGTGTACCCGGGCGCGCCGTCGTGACGCCCCACCACCCGACCGGTCTCGTCGAGGATGTCCCCCGGCATACGGGTCAGGTGGCGGCCCAGGAAACCGCGGGTGTCGCCGTCCGGGATGAAGCAGATGTCGTGACTGTCCGGTTTCGAGGCGACGGCGAACCCGCGCGCGGCGGCCTCGGCCCGGACCTGGGTCTTGGTCGAATCGCCGAGCGGGAAGAAGGCGTGCGCCAGCTGGTCGGTATCCAGGACGCCGAGGACGTAGGACTGGTCCTTGGCCGGGTCGACCGCTCGATGCAACTCGCGCGCACCGTCGGGCCCCTCGACGATCCGGGCGTAATGGCCGGTGGCGACGGCGTCGAAGCCGAGGGCGAGCGCCCGGTCGAGCAGCGCGGCGAACTTGATCCGTTCGTTGCAGCGCAGGCACGGGTTGGGGGTCCGGCCGGCCCGGTACTCCGCGACGAAGTCGTCGACCACCTCGCGCTCGAAGGCCTCGGCGAGATCCCAGACGTAGTAGTCGATCCCGAGCCGATCGGCCACCCGGCGCGCGTCGCCGGCATCCTCGATCGAACAGCAGCCCCGGGCGCTCTCGCGCAACGTGGCCGCGCTGCGCGACAACGCCAGGTGGACGCCGACGACGTCGTGGCCGGCCTCGATCATCCGAGCCGCGGCGACCGCCGAGTCCACTCCCCCGCTCATCGCGGCGACGATCCTCATCGGGCCCTCCCGGCCCGGTGTGCGCGTCGGGCCCGGTCCACGACCTGCGGCAGGGCTGCCATGAACGCGGCGACATCCGCCTCGGTCGAGGTCCACCCAAGCGTCACCCGCAGCGAACCCGCAGCGGCCGCCTCGCCGCGGCCCATCGCCAGGACCACGTGACTGGGCCGGTGGACCCCGGCCTGGCACGCCGAACCGGCCGAGACGCTGATCCCGACCTGGTCGAACAGGACGACCACCGCCTCGCTGTCGCAGCCGTCCAAGGTCAGGTGCGCGTGTCCCGGCAGGACCCGGGTGAGGTCGCCGGGCGCGGGCGCCACAGTCGCGTGAACGCCGTCCAGCGCGGTGGCGCCCGCAAGAAGCGCGTCGCGTAGCTGCGTGAGGCGGGCGTTCTCCTGCTCGAGGTTCTCGTATGCCAGGGCGAGCGCGAGCGCCAACGCTGAGGCTCCGGCGACGTGGACCGTCCCGGCCCGCAGCCCCCGCTCCTGACCGCCACCGACCAGCAGCGGCTCCAGGGCCGCGTCGCGGCGGACCAACAGGGCACCGATCCCGGTCGGCGCGCCCAGCTTGTGACCCGAGATCGCGAGCAGGTCCGCGCCCGAGGCGGCGAAGTCGATCCGCCGATGCCCGGCGGACGCCACCGCGTCCACGTGCAACGGAACACCGGCCGACCGGCATACCTCGGCGATCTGCTCCACCGGCTGGATCGTCCCGACCTCGTTGTTGGCGGCCATCACCGCGACCAGGGCCGGGCGGGCGGGCGCGGCCGAGATGGCCGACGCGACTGCTTCGGCCGCGACCACGGCGTCGCCATCGGGGTCGACGAGGACCGGGTGGGCGTCGTGGCGATCACCCAGAGCGGCGACGGCGTCCAGCACCGCCTTGTGTTCCATCGCGCCCGCGATCACGGTCCGGCGGGTCGGATCGGTCCGGCGGCGGGCGGCATACAGGCCCCTGATCGCCAGGTTGTCCGCCTCGGTGCCGCCGGAGGTGAACACCACCTCGCTGGGATGGGCACCCAGGTGGGCGGCCACCGACTCCCGGGCGTCGTCGAGACGGCGCCGAGCGGCGCGACCGTGGGCATGGACGGATGACGGATTGCCCACGGCTGCCAGGTCTTCGGCGTAGCGCTCGGCGACCTCGCGACGCACCGGGGTGGTGGCCGCGTGGTCGAGGTAGACGGGACGCCGCACCGCTGCAGTGTAGTTCGCGCCGCCGAACCGGCCGTCGGGGCCGGCGCCGCGCCCGATCTTGCCGCCGGGTCGAAGCGGCCCTCACAATGGGCCCGGTCGCCCACCCGGGCGGCCGGCGAGGAGGGTTCGGCAGATGTCGCGTGTCATCCATTTCGAGATCCATGCCGCGGACGTGCCGCGGGCGGTGACCTTCTACCGGGAGGTCTTCGGCTGGCAGATGACTGACTGGAGCGAGTATGCCGGGACGCCGTACTTCGGCGTGACCACCGGCGCGGACGACGAGCCGGGGATCAACGGGGCGATCATGCAGCGCCAGGGTCAGAACATGGCGGTCGGCGGCCCGGTCGCCGGTGCCGTCCTCACCATCGGGACCGACGACTTCGACGCGCTCGCCGCCCGGATCATGCAGGCGGGCGGCAGCGTCGCCTTGCCGAAGGCGGCCCTGCCCGGGATGGCCTGGCAGGGCTACTTCCACGACACCGAGAACAACGTTTTCGGCATCCATCAGCCCGACCCGGAAGCAGCTTGACGGTGCCACCCGATGCCGCTGCCCTGATCTGTAGCCACGCGTGCACCGACTGTCCAGCCTGCGCCGCCTCCACCTCGTGCCCGAATCGCGGCGGTGAACTCGTGCCCCACCGTCGCGCTCCCCTGCCGTGGTGACCGGACGCCCGGACACGATCGAGACCGCCCGTCTACGGCTGAGGCCGCCCACCCCGTCCGACGCTGCGTGGTGGGTGGCGCTGCACCGCGACCCACGCCTGTGGACGCACGCCCCGCACGCGATGCCAGCCGACGACGGCGTGGCCGGGGTGCAGTTCGAGCGAGTCCTGGCCGGGTGGGTCGAGACGGGCTGGCATTACATGGTCGCGCAGGACGCGACGAGCGGCGAACGGGTCGGCGTGGGCGGTCTTCGCCGCCGGGGTGAGGCTCTCAACCTCTACTACCGATTCGCCCACGAAGTCCACGGTCGCGGCCTCGGCGCCGAGGCGGCTCGGGCCTGGACGGCATACGGGCTCGAATGGCTGCCGACGCAGCTACGGATCGAGGCAGCCGTCAAGGAGCACAATCGAGCCTCGGTGGCCGCGGCCGAACGCGCCGGACTGGAACGGATCGGCACTCGGGTCCTCGACGACGACCTCCCCGACGAACCCCCGTCGGCCGTGTTCGCCGCCCCCGGCGTCGATCGCGTCGACCGGCTCGACGACGACCTGCGCGCCCAGGTTCTCGACCTGTGGTGCCGGGTCAACGACGCCGACGGTGCCGTGGGATTCCGTCCCGGGGCACCGCGGGCGGCGGTCGACAACGCCCTGGCCGCCCATGAGCAGACGATGGCGCAAGGCCGCTCGTTCGTGGTGACGCTGCGCTCCGCCGGCGGTGAGCTTCGCGGCGTCGGCTGGCTCACCCGCTCGGCGAATCCACTGCTGGGTCACTGGCTCCAGATCTCCCGGGTGATGACCGACCCGACTCGGCGCGGCCGCAACCTGGGCCGGCTGCTCATGGCCGGGGTCCACCGGCAGGCCCGCGCCGCCGGCGCCGAACTCGTCAGCCTCGACTACCGCGGCGGTACCGGCCTCGGCGCGTTCTACCGAACCTGCGGGTATGCCGAAACCGGTCGGCTGCCCCGCGCGATCCGGCTGGCTCCCGGCGACGACCGCGACTCGGTCACGATGGCCCGGCGGCTGGACGACCTGCCGCTGTCCGCAGGCCGCTGAGGTCAGCGGCTCGGCAGCCAGGAAACCGCCCGTTCCAGGCTGCGCTGGACCAGGGCCTGCGGGACGCGACGGACGACACCATCGCGCAGCCGCGCGCCGCGACCACGAAGGAGCGCGATCCGAGCCGCCTGAGCCGAGCGGCGCTGCACCGTCTGGGCCCGCTGACGACGCACCGCGTCGTACCCCGCCAGGTCGCCCAGGTGCAGCGCCAACTCGACCGCGTCCTCCAACCCCTGACATGCACCCTGTCCGAGGAACGGCAGCATGGCGTGCGCGGCGTCGCCGACCAGCGCGACACCCACCCGGTCGGTACGGCCCACGAAGGATGGCAGAGCAGGCAGCGACCACAGCTCGTGCCGAAGAACCGTCGCCGGGTCGACCCGCGCCACCAGATCGGGCAACGGGTCGGGCCAGGCGTCCAGCCAGGACAGGTCCGCGCCGGCGCCGCCCGACGGCTCGCGACGAGCGGCATACACATAGGTCCGTCCGTCGTGCAGGGGGACGACTCCGGCGAGCTCGCCGTTGCCCCACGCCTCGAACCCGTGACGTTCGTCCGAGGCCCGTCCTGGTCCGGGTTCGGCCACGAAACGCCACGCCACGATCCCGGAGCCGACCGGTTCGAGGCCCGGGAAGAGGTCGCGCCGGATCCGGCTGTTTATCCCGTCCGCGCCGACCACCACGTCGTATGCCGTCAGCTGCGACACCGTGACCCGGGTCGCCAGGTGGACTCTGGTATGCCGGAGCCGATCCGCCAGCAGGCTCACCAGGTCGGCGCGGTGTAGAGCCGCCGAGGCACCCACCCGGTCGGTCACCGTGTCGACGTCGACCCGGCTCAGCCAGGTTCCGTCGGCCCGCCGGATCCCTCCGGAGACGCCACGCAGGGCGATGGCGTCGAGGTCGTCCTCCGCCACACCGGCGGCAACCAGGGCGCGGATCGCGTTGGGCGCCAATACGATTCCGGCCCCGACCGGGGTCAGGTCGGAAGCCTGCTCGAAGAGGTCGACCTCGACTCCTCGGCCGTGTCGCTCGACGGCCAGGGCCGTGCCCAAGCCGGCGATACCGGCACCCACGATCGCCACGCGCATGGCATACCTCCCGTTCTTCTCCAAGTGGAGAAGACAAGGTTAGCACTAGGCTTCGCCACATGGAGAAGGCGGCGCCCGGACCCCGAGACCGGCTGATCGACGCGGGCCTGGCGATCCTCGCCGACGCCGGCGCCGCCGCCTGCACCGTCCGCGCCGTCGAAGCCGCGGCTGGCCTGCCCCACGGCAGCATCCGACACCATTTCACCGACCGCGCCGGGTACCTGCGCGCCCTCGTCGACGCGCTGCTCGCGGCCGACCTGGTCGAGGAAGGCGACACGCCACCGGCCTACCTGCACCGAGCACTCACCACCGAACGCAGCCGAACGATCGCCCGCTACGAGCTCTTCCTCATCGCCCTGCGCGACCCCGACCTGCGGGCCCGGGTCGTCACGAGCCGCGACCACCTCGTCCGCACGGCCACCGCCAACGGGATCCGGCCCGACCGGGCTCCCCTCGCCGTCGCCCTGCTCGACGGCGTCATCCTGGACGCCCTGCTGCGCGACG
>JBDIAR010000172.1:0-6877 GCA_039812545.1 Dermatophilaceae bacterium
TCAGGAATGCGCCGCGAGGTCCATCTTCAGCGCGCCGGATCATTTCCCCGCCGGATCATTTCCCCGCCGGATCATTTTCGTTGTCGAGTCGTTGTATCGGGCCGGAAGGGGCACCGACTGGCATACGTTGAACCGACTGCGACGCGGGCCCGGTCCGATCGGGTGACGTCGCTCGGCCGGGACACACGAACGAACCGGCACACGAACGAAGGGGTGGTCGCGTGGGCGCCGAAGTCCTGCCGTTGGTCTTCACGTCGGGTTGGGCCAGTGGGGTCAACGCGTATGCCGTCGTGCTCGTGTTGGGATTGGTCGAGCGCTTCGGGCATCTGGCGCAGATTCCGGACGCCCTGGGCCGCACGGACGTCCTGATCGCCGCCGGCATCTTGTTCCTCGTCGAGATGGTCGCCGACAAGATCCCGTACCTGGACTCGGCGTGGGACTCGATCCACACCGTCGTGCGTCCCGCGGTGGGGGCGACCCTGGGCTATCTGCTCGGCCACGACTCGCAGGACCTCAACGCCGCGTTCACCGCCGCCACCGGCGGTGTCGTGGCCCTCGCCTCCCATCTGGTCAAGGCCGGTCTGCGCGCGGCGGTCAACACCTCCCCCGAACCGGTGAGCAATGCTGTCGTCTCCACCGCCGAGGACGCCACGGTCACCGGCGTGATGGCGATCGCGGTGGCCCACCCGTGGATTTCCGCCAGCATCTCGGCGGTCCTGCTCATCGCCGGCGCGGCGCTGGCGTGGTTCTTCCTGCGCCGGATCCGCGAGTTCAAACGACGGTACGACGAGTGGGGCGTGCGCGCCGGCATCGGGCTGCCGCGTCGCGGCGGCCGCGAGTAGCGCAGCCGCCCACCTCCCGGTGGAGGTAATCCCGGATGCCGGTAGCGGCCGGTATTACCTCCACCGCGGGTGAGCTCACGTGGGCGAACCGGTCAGGTCGAGGGTCAACTCGAGTTCGTCCCGGATCGGTATGCCGGTCTCCCCCACCAGCGGGATCTCCGGTTTGATCCGGCGTGCATCGCGCACGGCGCCCGGGCGCAGCGCGGTCAACGCGAAACCAAGTCCCTGCCACAGTCCCAACGCCGCGAGATTGTCGTTCGTGGCGGTGACGCGTACCGCGGGGGCCCGGAGCGCGCGGGCCCGCTCCACGACGGCGGTCCCGAGCAATCGACCGATCCCCTCCCGGCGGCGCTTGGCCTCGACGGAGACGATCTCGACCGTTCCGTCCGGCGCCTGCGCGTAGGCCGCCGTCCCGACGACGCCGGTGAAATCGACGGCTACCAGCACCGACACGTCCGCGACCTCGAAGACCCGACCGTCCAGCACCATGCGGGGTGCGCCGAAGGCCGTCGTCCAACTCCGGATCAGTCGGCCCGGCATACCGTCGCCCGGGCCGGCCGGGCGCACACTCACGCGCCGCCGCGCCGCCGTGGCCGCCGCTCCGGGCCGGCCCGGACTCGTCGCGGCCACCTTCCGTCGGGCCGGGGTCAGCCCGAGGTTGCGGTAGACCTGCAGCGAGGCCGTCGATCGGTTCATCGTGTAGAAGTGCAGGCCCGGGGCGCCTTCGGCGAGCAGGGCCTGCGACAACTCGGTGGCGACCTCGACCCCGACGGCACGCACCGCGGCCGAATCGTCGGCGACCGTCTCCAGACGGGACGCCACGGCGGCCGGCACCGGGGTCCCCGACAGCAGCGCCATCCGGGCCAGCTGCTTGACATTGGTCACCGGCATCAGCCCCGGGATGATCGGCAGGTCGCAGCCGAGGGCGCTGACCTCGTCGCGCAGCCGGGCCCAACTGCCGGCGTCGAAGACCATCTGGGTGACCGCGAAGCTGGCGCCGAGTTCGGCCTTGCGGGCCAAGACCCGCGCATCGGCCCGCAGCGAGGATGACTCGGGGTGTTTGTCGGGGAAGGCGGCGACCCCGATGGTGAAGTCGCCCAGGCTCGCGAGCAGGGTGACCAGCGAGTCGGCGTGGTCCAGGCCGTCCGGGTGCGCGACCCACGGCTGGTTCGGCCCACCCGGCGGGTCGCCCCGCAAGGCCATGATGTTACGGATCCCGGCACCGGCATACTGGCCGACGATGCCGCGCAGTTCGGCGACGGACGAGCCGACGCAGGTCAGGTGCGCCATCGCGTTCAGCGAGGTCTCCGCCGCGATCCGCGCGGTCACCCGAACCGTCCGATCCCGCGTCGTGCCGCCGGCACCGTAGGTCACCGACACGAAGGACGGCGTCACCTTCTCCAACCGGCGCAGGGCGTGCCACAGTTGCGCCTCGGCGGCGTCGTCGCGCGGCGGGAAGAACTCGAAACTGATCGACGGTTCGCTCGCCGCCAGCAATTCCGGGATCGACGGGGACGGGTCGTGGCCGAGCGTCGAGGACATGGGGACAGCCTAGGTTGCCGCTAGGCTGGGTCGCCTGCACCAGCCGAGGAGTGACGTGACCAACCCGCTCGACCGCGAGGACCTGCTCGCCCGAGTCCAGGCCTGCGTGGACGACCGGATCGGCGTGGAAACGGCGATCCTGGCACCCCTCGGACCCGACGTCCTGCCCCTGGTGGATGCCATCGCCGAACTCCTGCGAGGCGGCAAACGGTTGCGGGCCGGCTTCCTCTACTGGGGCTATCGGGCCTCCGGCGCACCCGGCGGCCCGCAGATCGTGACGCTGGCGACCGCGATGGAGTTCTTCCAGGCCGCTGCCCTGCTGCACGACGACGTGATGGACCACAGCGACGTGCGCCGGGGTCGGCCGACCGCGCACCGGGCCTTCGCGACCCGGCATCGGTCGCACGGCTGGTCCGGGGAGTCCGGCGACTACGGGGCGGCCGCCGCGATCCTGGCCGGCAACCTGTGCCTGGGCTGGACCGACGCGCTCGTCGCCTCCTGCGGTCTGCCGAGCGACCGACTGGCCAGCGCCCGGGTCGAATACGACGCGATGCGCACCCAACTGATGGGCGGCCAGTACCTCGACGTGCTCTTGGCGGTCCGCGGCTGGGCGGACTCGTCGACTGCGCAGCGGATCGCCGCGGCCCGTGAGGTCGTGCGGTTCAAGAGCGCGAAGTACTCCGTCGAACAGCCCTTGCTCATCGGGCTGCGGGCCGGTGGCCTGCCGCCGAGTTCGTATGCCGGGGCGTCCGCGTTCGGCTTGGCCGTCGGCGAGGCGTTCCAGTTGCGCGACGACCTGCTGGGCGTATTCGGCGATCCGGCCAAGACCGGCAAACCGGCCGGCGACGACCTGCGCGAGGGCAAGCTCACCGTCCTGGTGGCCGAGGCGCTCGATGCCGGCGGTCCGGCGACCGCGGCCCTGCTCGATCGGCACCTGGGCCGCCCAGACCTCTCCGCGGACGAACTGGAACTCCTGCGGGCCGCACTCACCGACTGCGGAGCGGTCGACCGCGTCGAAGCCCGGATCACCGCGCTCACCGAGCAGGCCCACGAACTCCTCAGCCGCATACCGGACATCGACGAGGAAGCGCGAGCCGTCCTCGGGGACCTCGTGGAGTCCGCGACCGAACGCGCCGACTGACCAGACGTATGCCGGGTCAGAACGCCAGCAACTGGGCCTGACGGCGGACCTGCGTCTTCAGGCCCGCCTCCAACGCGTCGATGGGGGCGCCGGGGACGGTGTACTCCCCGCTGTCGGTGAACAACCAGCGCAACGACTCCGACGAGGTCATCCCGCCATCGGCGAGCAGGGTCACCGTGCCGCGCAGGTCCGGGCGCACCGCGCCGCCGGCGATGAATCGAGCGGGGACGGCCAGTGCCTTGTTCGGGCCGATCCGGGCGGCGATGAGTTCACCGTCCGCGACGTACTGGCGGACCCGGGTGACCGGCACGCCGAGGCGTTCGGCCACCTCGGGCAGGGTCAGCCACGAGCCCACGAGGGCCTGGAGGTCGTCATCGGCGACGTGCACGTCGGTGGAACTGTCGGGGAGCTGGGTGTGGCGCACGCCATACAGATTGCCACAGACCGATCGCCACGGTCGTCGCGTACGCGGCGTGCCACGGCCGGCCTGCGCGATGGGTCGAAGCGGAAACCGTAGACTCCGGCAAGTGGCTACCGGAAGCGAGGCGTCGTACGTCGGTCGCGTCCTCGACGGCCGATACCAGATCCGCGCCCCGCTCGCGGACGGCGGGATGGCCACCGTGTGGGTCGGCTTCGACGACCGCCTGGGTCGGTCGGTGGCCGTCAAGATCCTGCGGCCGCACCTGAGCGCGGACGCCGGTTTCGCCGCCCGATTCCGCCGCGAGGCCCGGGCCGCCGCCGCGTTGAACCACCCCGGGGTGGTCGCCGTCCACGACACCGGCGCCGATCAGGGCGACCTCTACCTCGTCATGGAACTCGTCGACGGCGAGACCCTGCGCGAGATCATCGACGGTCAGGCTCCGCTGACCCCGCGCGCCGCGCTGGACATCCTCACCGGCATCCTCGAGGCCCTCGGCGAGGCCCACGGCAAGGGACTGGTCCACCGCGACGTCAAACCCGAGAACGTCCTGCTGCGCACCGACGGCGTGGTCAAGGTCGCCGACTTCGGGTTGGCCCGCGCGGTGACGTCGCAGACCGCAACCGCCGCCGCCGGCACGCTGCTCGGCACCGTCGCGTACCTCTCGCCCGAGCAGGTCGAGTACGGCACCGCGGACGAACGATCCGATGTGTATGCCAGTGGCCTGCTGCTCTTCGAGATGCTCACCGGGCGCAAGGCGTTCGACGGCGACGTCCCGATCAACGTGGCCTATCAGCACGTCCACGGTTCGGTCCCGGCGCCGTCGACTCTGGTTCCGGCGTTGGCGCAGGAACTGGACGACCTGGTGGCGCTCGCGACGGCGAAGGATCCCGACGACCGGCCGGCCGACGCCGGTGAGTACCTGCACGAGGTGGCTCGGGTCCGCCGGCTGCTGAGTAGCGGCGACCTGGATCTGCGACCCGGCAGCGCGGCGACGACGGAATCGACGACCGAGTTGGCGCTGAGCCGCACCACCGCGCTTCCCCTGGTCCCACGCCCCGAAACCATGGATCGGACCGACTACATCGCGGCGATCAGCGCCGCGAGCGCCGGGCAGCCGAGCCCGACACCACCGGCGACGGGCGCGCCAACCACCGGCATACCGGCCGGCGCCGGCATACCGGCGGGATCAAGAACACCGGCCACCACCGGCATACCCGCCGGCACGGCACCACCGGACGCCACCCCAAGGCCGCGCTCTCGGGGGCCGCGGATCGTGCTCTGGCTCGTCGTCCTGGCGCTGCTGGCCGCGGGCGCAGGGTTCGGCGGCACCTGGTGGAACCGCGAGCACGGACCCGCCTCGATGCGCACCGTACCCGTCGTCGCGGGTCTGCCGTTGGCGCAGGCGCAGGCCGCACTGGCCGGCGTGGACCTGCTCACCGATCCGCACGATGCCTTCTCCGAGACGATCGGCAAGGGTTCGGTGATCGAGGCAGATCCACCGGCCGGCGATCAACTGCGCAAGGGGTCCACCGTGACCCTGACCGTGTCCAAGGGTCAGGAGCGGTATGCCGTACCCAAGCTCGCCGGACTCCCCCAGGACCAGGCCCAGGCCGCCCTGACCAAACTCAACCTCGCCCTCGGCAAGGTCACCCCGGCATACGACGACCAGATCCCCGAGGGCAAGGTCGTCAGCCAGAGCGTCCCGGCGGGAACCTCGGTCAAGCGGGGTACAGCCGTGGCCGTCGTCGTCTCCAAGGGACGCGAACCCATCACGATCTCGGACTACACGAACACCGACGCCGGCCCGGCCCAGGCGGCGCTGACCAAACTCGGGTTCGCGGTGACCACGACGAGCGACTTCAGTGACACCGTCGCCAAGGGGAAGGTCATCTCACAGAACCCCTCGTCGGGCACCGGGTACAAGAACGACAAGATCTCCCTGCTCGTCAGCAAGGGCCCAGATGTCGTGACGGTGCCCAATGTGGTCGGACGGTCGGCATCGCGAGCCGAGGCCATGCTGATCGCCGCCGGTCTCACCCCCGAACGGCGCGCGCCGCTCGGCACCTTCCTCGGCCTCGTCCAGACCCAGTCGAAGTCGCCCGGCGCGGTGGTGCGCCGCGGCACCACGGTCGTCATCATCGTCGTCTGACTCATGCCCGCCGCATCAGCCCGCAGCACCCCGGATCCAGCTCCCGATCGCACGGGATGGGCCACCGTCGTCCTCGTGGCGCTCACCGCGGTGTGGGGTTCGACCTTCTTCCTGATCCGTGACCTGGTCCGCACGGTGCCCTCGGCGGACTTCCTCGGCGTGCGCTTCACCATTGCGGCGCTGATCATGGCCGCGGTGTTCCGGCGCCAGGTCGCCGCGCTGGATCGCACCGACGTGCGCCGCGGCCTGGTCGTCGGGGGCCTCTACGGCGGCGCGCAACTGCTGCAGACGGTGGGCCTGGAGCATACGAGCGCCTCGGTGTCGGGGTTCATCACCGGCATGTACGTCGTGTTGACCCCGGTCTTCTCCGCGCTCTTGCTGCGCGAACGCATCTCCGGACCGGCCTGGGGCGCGGTCGCGCTCGCCACCGGGGGCCTGGCCCTGCTGTCGCTCAACGGGCTGTCCGTCGGCCGTGGCGAGTTGCTCACGCTCGGCTGCGCCGCCATGTATGCCGTGCAGATCATGATGCTCGGCCGCTGGTCGGTGCCGGAGAAGGTCATCGGGTTGTCGTGCCTGCAGGTGTTCGTCATCGCGGCCTGTTGTGACGTGGCCGCGCTGAGCGACGGCCTGACCCTGCCGTCGGGGTTCGGGCAGTGGAGCGCGCTGTTGTACATGGCGATCGTCGCCGGCATCGGGGCGCTGCTCGGGCAGACCTGGGCGCAGGCGCATCTGTCGGCGACCCGGGCCGCGATCGTGATGACGCTGGAACCGGTGTTCGCCGC
>JBDIAR010000173.1:0-6783 GCA_039812545.1 Dermatophilaceae bacterium
CCGTGGCACCATGCAGCTATGCCGTCGTCCCCGCCCGAACTGACCCCGGCCCGCCGGTCGGCGGTGCTTCGGCAGGCACTCTCGGTCGGGCTGGCCACCGGGGCCTATGGCGTGAGCTTCGGGGCGCTCTCGGTCGCCGCGGGATTCTCGGTGTGGCAGACGGTGGCCTCCTCGCTGCTGCTGTTCACGGGGGGTTCGCAGTTCGCCGTCGCCGGGATCGCCGGTTCCGGGGGTTCGGCCGCCGCGGCGGTGGCGACCTCGACGATGCTCGGGGTCCGCAACGGCCTCTACGGCCTGCAGGTGTCCCAGGTCCTCGAGGTCGACGGTTGGCGCCGTCCGCTGGCCGCGCAGTGGACCATCGACGAGTCCACGGCGGTCAGCCAGGCCCAGCCCGAACCTCCGGCGGCCCGACTCGGGTTCTGGGCCACCGGTGGCGCCGTCTACCTGTTCTGGAACCTGTTCACCCTCGTCGGCGCCCTGATCGGCAATGCCCTGGGCGACCCCCGGCGCTACGGCCTGGACGCCGCGGCATCGGCCGCCTTCCTCGCCCTGCTCTGGCCGCGCCTTCGCTCGCGAGATGCCCGGGCCACGGGCATCGCCGCGTTCGCCGTCGCATTGGCCCTGGCCCCACACGTGCCGGCCGGTATGCCGGTGCTTGCGGCCGCCGTCGTGGCCGTCATCGTCGGATTGCGGAGGAAGGCCCCGTGATCTACCCGGCCGCTTCGTGGACCACCGTCTTGGTGTCCGCCCTGCTCGCCTTCGCGCTGAAGTACGCGGGCTACCTCGTGCCCGCCCGGCACCTGCAGGGCCGACGGACGGCAGCGGTGACCGCCCTGCTGCCGGTGGCCCTGCTGTCCGCGCTGCTCGCCGTCCAGTCGTTCACCGGGTCCGACGGTGGTCCGGTCGTCGACGCCCGGGCCGGCGGGCTCGCCGTCGCGGTGGTCGCCCTCGTCCTGCGCGCGCCGTTCCTGCTGGTCGTGATCCTCGCGGCCGTAACCGCCGCCGTGCTGCGGGCGGCGGGCCTGGCCGCCTGACCGGGCGCCAGGCATACCGGGTCTCAGGGCGACCCCCGAGCCCCCGGCATACCGGGCCTCAGGGTGAGGTGAGCCCGGGCGACATCGGCAGCGCGGCATACGCCCGGCGGATATGACGCTCGATGACCTCGGCGGCGAGTTCGGGCTCGCCGGCGGCGATCGCCGCGTAGATCCCCCGATGTTCCTCGCGCAGGACGTCGGCGAAACCGTCGAAATCGTCCACCCGATGGAAGGCCGCCAGAATCGGAAGACGCATCGATTCGCGGATCGCCGTGGTCATGTCGGTCACGAGTTCGTTGCGGCTGGCCCGGGCGACCGCGACGTGGAAGGCCGTGTCGGCCCGGTTGAAGTCCTCCAGCCCGACGTGCGGGTCCTCCATCTCCCGCAACGGCCCGTCGATGGCGGCCAGGTCATCCCGGGTCGCGTTCAGTGCCGCGAGCCGGGCACTGGACCGCTCCAGGGTCACCCGGGCCTCCAACACGTCGCCCAGCGGAAACCGGTTGAGCGCCACGTGCAGGCGCAACAGCCGGGTCAGCGCCCGACCGGGTACCGCCGTCACGATGGTCCCGCCCTGGGCGCCGGCGCCCGGTCGCGATCGCAACACCCCCCGGGACTCCAGCGACCGGATTCCCTCACGCACCGCCGAACGACCCACCCCGAATTGAGCGGCCAGGTCACGTTCGGCGGGCAACCGGTCTCCCACGCATACCCGGCCGTCGAGGATCGCCTCCTCCACCCAGTCCACGACAACCTCGAATGCCTTGGCGCCCTGCTGGAGCACGGGCTGACCGCCGGCCACCGACTGCGACGGCAGTGACGAGTTCGCATCGAAGCGCGGGAAGTTCGACGTCATCCTTGACCTTTCTCCCGGGTGACCTCTAGCGTGTCATACCACATGAAAGGTCAGACCTTTCGGTACGTCAAGTTAGGCGTCCGCCCACCCCGAAGACTGCAAGCCCGACGATGGAGTCCGGAATGACCAGTGCCCTGCTGGTGAACGCAGACCCGTTCACCCCGACGACCAACCCCGTGGGCGGCAGTCTCGCCGTCTCGGCGCTGGTCGGAATGCTTCCCCTGCTCACCATCTTCGTCACCCTCGGCGGGTTGCGCTGGGCGGCCTGGAAGGCGGCCCTCGCCTCGCTGGTCGTCGCGATCCTCGTGGCGATCCTGGCCTACCGTATGCCGGCCCCGCTGGCACTCCTCTCGGCGAGCGAGGGTGCCGCGTTCGGGATCATGCCGATCATCTGGATCGTGTTCTGCGGCATCGTGTTGTACGAGATCACGGTGGTCAGCGGTCGGGCCGACGACCTGGGTGCGATGTTCAACAAGATCTCGGACGACCCACGGATTCAGGGCATCCTCATCGCGTTCTGCTTCGGCGGCCTGCTCGAGGCGATCGCCGGGTTCGGTGCCCCGGTCGCCATCACCGGCGTGATGCTCGCCGGCATCGGGTTCCCCGCGTTTCGCGCGGCCTGCATCGTCTTGCTGGCCAACACCGCTCCCGTGGCCTTCGGTGCGATCGCGACCCCCATCATCACCGCGGGCACCCTGACCGGGATTTCGAAGGACCACATCGGCGCCCTCGTCGGTCACCAGACGCCGCTGTTCGCGGCGTTCGTCCCGATCCTGCTCCTGCTCATGGCTGACGGGAAGAAGGGCGTCAAGGAGGTCTGGCCGATCGCGTTGCTCGTCGGTGCCGTGTTCGCCGTCGCGCAGTGGTGGTCCAGCAACCACTGGTCGGTCGAGCTGACCGACATCGTCTCCTCCCTGGCGGCCCTGGTCGCCGCGGTCCTCATGTTGCGCGTCTGGAAGCCGAAGGGGACCCCCGAAGCGGTGCAGCGACTCCACGGCGTCCGGGAGACCGAACAGCGCCAGCTCGAGTCCGAGGGCCACTCACACTCTCAGCACTCCGACACCTTCGACCGTATCCAGCGCGCCGTCGCCGGGCTCACCCCGGCCAAGATCTTGATGGCCCTCGTCCCCTACCTGCTCGTCATCGTCGTGCTCTCGGCGGCCAAGCTCGTCGGTCCGATCAAGGACTGGTTGGCCAGCACGTCGATCAAGGTGAGCTGGCCGGGCCTGTACGAGAACCTCGTCGGCAAGAACGGCCTCCCGTCCGTCGACAAGGCGGGCAAGCCGAGCGGCAGCGCGGTGTACAACTTCAACTGGCTGGAGAACCCCGGCACGCTGATCCTCATCTGCAGCATCCTGACCGCCATCATCTTCGGCGTCATCGCCAAGTGGGGTTCGACCTTCATCGTCGTGCTCAACCGGATGAAGTTCGCGATCCTCACGGTCGCCTGCGTCCTGGCACTGGCATACGTGATGAACCAGTCCGGTCAGACCACGGCGATTGGCACCTGGATCGCCGGTGCGGGCACCGCGTTCGCGTACTTCTCACCCATCCTCGGCTGGCTCGGCGTGGCCGTCACCGGTTCGGATACCTCCGCCAACGCCTTGTTCGCCACCCTGCAGCAGACCACCGCGTCCAAGGCGGGCCTCGACCCGACCTTGCTGGTGGCCGCCAACAGTTCTGGTGGGGTCGTCGGCAAGATGATCTCCCCGCAGAACCTGACGATCGCCGCCACCGCAGTCGGCCTGCTCGGCAAGGAGTCCGACATCTTCCGCAAGGTCATCTGGTGGAGCCTCGGCATGCTCGCCGCAATGTGCCTCTTGGTCGGACTGCAGTCCGGGATCCTGGCCAACATGCTCCCCACGTTCAAGTGACCTCCCCAGGGAGGGTCCCGTCCATCATCCCCGAGAGGATCTCGATCCGATGACGACCTCAGCCCCGAGGGTCGCACTCTTCGCCACCTGTATCAACGACACGATGTTCCCCGGGACGGCGGTGGCCACCACCAAGGTGCTCAGCCGGCTCGGGTGCACCGTGGAGTTCCCGGTGAAGCAGACCTGCTGCGGCCAGATGTTCACCAACACCGGGTATGCCGATGAGGCGATGGGCTCGGTGCGCACCTTCGTCGAGGCGTTCGGCTCGTACGACTATGTCGTCGGGCCGAGCGGCTCGTGCGTCGGGTCGGTACGCGATCAGCACCCGATGCTCGCCGACCTCGCCGGCGACGACGGGCTGGTTCGGGAGGTGGCCGCCCTGGCTCCCAGGGTGTACGACCTGTCCGAGTTCATCGTCGACGTCCTCGGGGTCGAGGACGTGGGGGCCTACTTCCCGCATCGGGTGACGTACCACTCGACCTGCCACTCGCTGCGGGTGGCCAAGGTGGGCGATCGTCCCGAGCGCCTGCTGAAGGCGGTCAAGTCGCTCACCTATCTCCCGTTGGCGAACGCCACGGAGTGTTGCGGGTTCGGTGGGACGTTCTCGATGAAGAACGCCGACCTATCCGTCTCGATGGCGGCCGACAAGGCCCGCCACGTCCGGGACACCGGCGCGGAGGTCCTGGTCGCCGGCGACAATTCGTGCCTGCTCAACGTCGGCGGCATCTTGAACCGGCAACGCTCCGGCATACGGATCATGCACCTCGCCGAGGTGCTGGCATCGACCGAGGAGGCACCGGCATGAGTTCGAATCTCGCCTCACCGCAGCACACCTACCTGGGCTGGCCGAAGTTCCCCAAGGCCGCTCGCACCGCCTTGGACAACACGGTGCAGCGGCGCAACCTCGCGCACGCCACCTCCACCATCCGTGCCAAGCGGGCGGCGGTGGTCGGCGAAGTACCGCACTGGGAAGATCTGCGCGTCCTCGGCGCGCGGATCAAGGACGGGATGCTCGAACACCAGGACGCGATGCTGCTCCACCTCGAGGAAAAGCTGACCGCCGCGGGTACGAAGGTCCACTGGGCCCGCAACGGCCAGGAGGCCAACAAGATCATCGTCGAGATCGTCAAGGCGGCCGGTGTCGACGAGGTCGTCAAGGTCAAGTCGATGGCGACCCAGGAGATCGAGATGAACGAGGCACTTGAGGCCGAGGGCATCAGCGCTTGGGAGACCGACCTCGCCGAACTCATCGTCCAGCTGGGACACGACACCCCGAGCCACATCCTCGTGCCGGCGATCCACCGCAACCGCAGCGAGATCCGGGAGATCTTCAAGCGCGAGATGGGAAAGGTCGGCACCCCGGCACCGGAGGGGATCTCCGACAATCCGCCGGACCTGGCGGGAGCCGCCCGAGTCCACCTGCGCGAGAAATTCCTGCGCGCCGTCGTCGCCACCTCCGGCGCGAATTTCATGATCGCCGAGACCGGCACGCTCGTCGTCGTGGAGTCAGAGGGCAACGGCCGGATGTGCCTGACCCTGCCGCAGACCCTCGTGTCGGTGGTCGGGATCGAGAAGGTGCTGCCGACCTGGCAGGACCTGGAGGTGTTCCTCCAACTCCTGCCGCGATCCTCCACGGGCGAGCGGATGAACCCGTACACCTCGATGTGGACCGGTCCGACGGCGGGCGACGGGCCGCAGGACGTCCACGTCGTCCTCGTCGACAACGGCCGCACCCATGTCCTCGCCGACGACGTCGGACGGCAGGCGTTGCGGTGCATCCGGTGTTCGGCCTGCCTGAACATCTGCCCGGTCTACGAGCGCGCCGGCGGGCACGCCTACGGGTCGGTCTATCCCGGGCCGATCGGGGCGATCCTCACGCCCCAGCTGCGTGGTGTCAGTTCCGAACTCGACCAGAGCCTGCCGTATGCCAGTTCGCTGTGCGGCGCGTGCTACGAGGTCTGCCCGGTGCGGATCAACATCCCCGAGGTTCTGGTCCACATGCGGATGAAGGTGGTCGACGAGAAGAAGCGCAACCACAAGGTTCCGACCGCGGAGATGGCGGCGATGACGGCGGGGTCGTGGCTGATGAGCGACCACCGCCACCTCGAATGGGCCCAGAAGGCGGCCACGACCGGGTCCAAGCTCCAGCAGAAGCTCTTCGGCAAGAAGGTCATTCGCCAACTCCCCTGGCCGGCGGCGATCTGGACCGGCACCAAGGACGTGCCGATGCCACCGCAAGAATCGTTCCGCGACTGGTGGGCTCGCACCGACGGCGGGCGCACGGAGGGCTTCAACACCGGTGCCGGCACCGGCACCGGCACCGGCATTAACGGCCCGGATACGGAGGGACGGTCATGATCGACACCTCAAGCGCCCGAGCCGAGATCCTCACCCGGATCCGCGCCGCCTGGCAGCGCAGCGCCTCCGACGCCGTCCCCGAACCGGTCGACCGTCTCCCCCACCGGCCCACCGAGCCGGGCGAGCTGATCGACCTCTTCGACGAGCGCGTCTCGGATTACAAGGCGACGGTCTGGCGGATCGACGCCGCCGAACTCGGCGACAAGATCGCCGAAGCACTGCAGACCCACGAGGTGTCCTCGGTTGTGGCACCCGCCGGTCTCGGGGACGACTGGGTGTCGGCGGCGGCCGCGGCCGGCATACAGGTCCGCCGAGACGACCCCGTCCTCAGCCACGCCGAGCTCAACACAACGGGTGCCGTCCTGACGGCCGCCCGGGTCGGTATCGCCGAGACGGGCACGATCGTCCTGGACCACGACGACACCCAGGGCCGACGCGCGTTGTCGCTGGTGCCGGACGTCCACATCTGCGTGATCCGCGAGGACCAGGTGGTGGCCGACGTCCCCGAGGCGGTCGCGGCCTTGCACGAGTCGGCGGTGGCCGGGCGACCGATGACGTGGATCAGTGGCGGGAGTGCGACGAGCGACATCGAGTTGAGCCGGGTCGAGGGCGTTCACGGGCCGCGGACCCTGCACGTCCTGCTGGTCGGCTGACCGTCGGCCTG
>JBDIAR010000174.1:0-6753 GCA_039812545.1 Dermatophilaceae bacterium
CCGGCGTGACGAACGCAACGCGCAGCCTCCCGGCATAGCCGTCCCATGGCATACCGACGGCTCGCCCGCTGATGGGAGGATGACCCTGGAGGACGCAACGATGCGCCGCGGACGTAGGGCCCGGCCGACGCGAAAGGGCGAGACGCCATGACCGACAGCAAGACCTTCTCCGGCAACTACTTCGAGGACTTCGCGATCGGCCAGGAGCTCGTCCACGCCACGCCCCGCACCGTCACCGACGGCGACGTCGCGCTCTACTGCGCCCTCTACGGCAGCCGGTTCGCCCTGACCAGTGGCGCCACCTTCGCCAGGGGTCTGGGGATGGACCGTATGCCGGTGGAGTCCCTGCTCGCGTTCCACATCGTCTTCGGCAAGACGGTTCCCGACATCAGCCTCAACGCGGTCGCCAATCTCGGGTATGCCGGTGGGACCTTCGGGACCCCCGTCTACCCGGGCGACACGATCACTGCGCGGTCGACCGTCATCGGCCTGAAGGCCAACCGGGACAACAAGTCCGGCAATGTGTACGTCCGCTCCGTCGGGCGCAACCAGAACGACGAGGTGGTCCTGGACTACATCCGTTGGGTCATGGTCAACAAGCGCACCGAGCACGTCACCGAGGGCGACCCGGTCCTGCCCGACCTGCCGGGCGCCGTGGCCGCGGACGCGCTGACCATCCCATTCACCGTGCCGGACGGCTACGACACCGCCCTGGCCGGCAGCGCCTTCCTCTGGGACGACTACGCGGTCGGCGAGCGCATCGACCACGTCGACGGTATGACCATCGAGGAGTCGGACCACATGTTGGCGACCCGGCTCTACCAGAACACCGCGAAGGTGCACTTCAACCAGTTCGCCCAGGCGGGTTCGCGCTTCGGCCGTCGGCTGATCTACGGCGGCCACATCATCTCGCTGGCGCGGGCGTTGTCGTTCAACGGCCTGGAGAACGCCCTGACGATCGCGGCGATCAACGCCGGCACGCACTGCAACCCGACCTTCGCCGGGGACACGGTGCACGCCTGGTCCGAGGTCGTCGACCGGTTCGTGCTGCCGGGTCGGCTGGACGTCGGCGCCCTTCGGCTGCGCACCGTCGCGACCAAGGACCTGCCCTGCGCGGACTTCCCGTACAAGGGTGAGGACGGCAAGTACCTGCCGAATGTCGTCCTCGACTTCGACTACACGGTGCTGATGCCGCGCCTGCCGCGCCGCGTCTGACCCGCAAGGACCGGGGCCGGGCCGCCCGCGCGGCCCGGCCGGGGCCCAGCCGATGCTGCCCGACTACTTCGACACGTATGCCGTCGACACCACCTTGGTCGGGTCGACCGCCTTCTTCAGCAATCCCTGGGACTGCATGAACGAGGCCATGTCGACGAACAGCCCCGGATCGAGTTTCCCGCTGACCTGACCGTCGGCGTCGACCATGATCTTCAGGGTCGCGTCCAAGGTGGCCCGAGCGGCCTTCTTGGCAGCATCCTCGGCCAGGCCCGGCACCTGCGCCGTCGAGATCGCGATGGCGCCGTCGGGGTCGGCCTTGACGGCGGCGATCCCCTCGACCATCGAGTCGGCGACCGCCTTGGCCACCTGGGGGTGCGCCTCGAGTTCGGCGCGGGTCGTCACCAGCGAAATGCTGACCAACGGCACGTTGACGGCCAGCGGGATCTCGCGGACCTTGAACCCCGCCAGCCCGAACTGAACGGCGTCGTTGTTGGCGAACCCCATGATGGCCTCGACCTTGTTCGTCGTCAGCGCGGCCTGCTGGGTGTACCCGATCTCGGTGATCTTCACGTCGTTCTCGGTCAGCCCGGCCGACTTCATCGCCACCTGCAGACCGAACCAGCTCTCCCCGTACTTGCCGGGCAGCCCGACCGAATGCCCCTTCAAGTCGGCGGGAGTCTTGATCGGCGAGTCGGCCGGCACGATGATCTCGACCGGATAGGTCCGGTAGTACGAGGCGATGGCGACCAGGTCCATGCCCTCGGCCACCGCCTGCATCATCTCGTCGCCGCCGGCGATGACGTACTGCTCCTCCCCCGCGGCCAGCGCCGTGAACAGCCCCTCGTTCGCGCCGTGGTGGCGCACGGTCGCCTTGACGGCCCGCTGGCTGAAATACCCCTTATCCAGTGCCACATAGAACGGGCTGAACTGGATGTTCGGGATGTAGGTGAGCCCGATGGTGGCCGTCCCGACCGCGGTCGTGCCTCCCGTCGGGTCGCTGTTCTTGGCGGCGTCGGCGTTGCAGCCGGCGGCGCCGAGCGCCAGCGCTGCCGCCGCTGCGACGGAGAGGAAGGTCCGACGGTTCATCTGCGTCCTTTCGTTCGCCGGCGGTTCCCCGTCGGCTTGCTGTCGTCTGCCGTGTCTTGTCGTATGCCGTGAGGTGTCGTATGCCAACTCGTATGCCGGGCCGTCATGAGGAGCTGGTCCGCCGTAGCGAGTCGATGATCTGGGACTGGCGTTCCCACAGGTGGATCAGGCTGTAGACGCTGGACGCGATCGCGCACAGGATCAGCAGCGAGGCGAACATCCCCGCGGTGTCGACGGAGTCGCGCTGGACGGTCAACACCATCCCGAGCCCGTGGCCGCCCATCACCATCTCGCCGACGACGGCCCCGGTGACCGAGAGGGTGAACCCGTTGCGCAGCCCGCCCAACACCGACGGCAGCGCCAGCGGCGCCTCGACGTGCCACAGCATCTCCCAGGACGAGGCGCCGTCGATCCGCGCGGCGTCCAGGACGTTCTGGTCGACGTGCCGCAGCCCGACGACGGTGGCCACGAGGATCGGGAAGAAGACCATCAGCGCACACAGCGTCACGATGGCGACCAACCCGTACCCGATCCACAGCACGAGCAGCGGCGCCAACGCGATGGCGGGGATCGCCTGGGTGGCGCCGAGGAAGGGCTGGCTGGCGGCCGCGATCCACTTGGACCGGTGGATGAGGGCGGCCAGCGGCAAGGCGATGATGACCCCGATCAGACAGCCGCCGAACGCCTCCAGCAGTGTGGTCCCCAGATACGGCCAGATCTCGCCGCCGAAGAGCATGGTCCGCAGCCGCCGCATGACCGCGCTCGGAGCGGGCAGGAGGTATGCCGGTACGCCCCCGCGCGCCGTGCCCTGCCACCACAGCGCCAGGATCACGGCACCGAGCAGCAGCGGTGCCACGAGTTCGCGACCCACGGCGCGGGTCCTCATCCTGTCCCTCCGGTCTCAACGGCTGACGCGAGGCTTCTCGCGGCACGGGACCCGGGGGATTGCGGCGCGGTTGCGCCCGGCGCCGCGGCGACCTCGGATCGTCGCCGAGCACCGGCATACCCGCTGGTATGCCGCAGCCCGACGCGACCGGACACGCCGGCACGCCTCGTGCTTCCTCCCATCCGGACTTTCACCGTCGGTCCCGGAATTCCACCGGGTCAACCGGCCGCGCTGTCCGAGTGGTTCTCGGATCGCGCGACGGCCGGGTCGCGGACTGTCACCGCCGGTTCGGACTTACACCGACCCCGGAGCACGTGCTGATGGTGAGTCTAGCCCCACCACGGCGGGCGAAGAATGACAGGCTGGGTCCATGGCTGATTTCGTCGGCGCGGTGGACCAGGGCACGACCAGTACCCGATTCATGATCTTCGACCACGGCGGCAATGTCGTGGCCGCACACCAACTCGAACACGAGCAGATTCTGCCCCGGGCGGGCTGGGTCGAACACAACCCCGTGGAGATCTGGGAGCGGACCCAGACCGTCGTCGGCACGGCTCTGGCCCGGGCGGGGCTGCGGGCCACCGATCTGGACAGCCTAGGCATCACCAACCAGCGCGAGACGACGATCGTCTGGGACCGGCATACGGGACGCCCGTGGCACAACGCCCTGGTGTGGCAGGACACCCGGACCGATTCGATCGCCGCGGCGCTGGAGCGCGACGGTCACGGCGAGACGATCCGGCACAAGGCGGGTCTGCCGCCGGCGACCTACTTCTCGGGCGGCAAGATCCAGTGGTTGCTGGGGAGCGTGGCGGGGCTGCGCGAGGCGGCGGAGGCGGGGGACGCGCTGTTCGGTACCCCCGACTCGTGGCTGGTGTGGAATCTCACCGGCGGTCCCGACGGGGGGCGGCACGTCACCGACGTCACCAATGCCAGTCGGACGATGCTGATGAACCTGGAAACCCTCGACTGGGACGACGAGCTGCTCGCGCTCTTCGACATTCCCCGGGCGATGCTGCCGCAGATCCGTCCCTCCGGGGGCCCGGATGCGTTCGGGCAGACGGTGGCTCGCGACGACTGGGGCGGGGCGATGCGGATCACCGGCATCCTCGGCGACCAGCAAGCCGCCACCGTCGGGCAGGTCTGCTTCGCCCCCGGCGAGGCCAAGAACACCTACGGCACCGGCAATTTCATGCTGCTCAACACCGGTACCCAGATCGTGCGCAGCACCAACGGCCTGCTCACCACGCCCGCGTACCAGTTCGGCGACGACCCCTGCGTGTATGCCGTGGAGGGCTCGATCGCGGTGACCGGTTCGGCGGTGCAGTGGTTGCGCGATCAGTTGGGAATCATCCGCTCCGCGGCCGACAGCGAGCGACTGGCCGCGCAGGTCGGGGACTGCGGCGGGTTGTACTTCGTGCCGGCGTTCTCGGGGCTGTTCGCGCCGTACTGGCGCTCCGATGCGCGCGGGGTGATCGTCGGCATGAGCCGGTTCCACACCGCCGCGCACATCGCGCGGGCCGCCTTGGAGGCGATCTGCTACCAGAGCCGGGACGTGGGGCAGGCGATGGTCGCCGACGCCCGGGCGGCCGGGATCGAACTCGACCTGTCGGTCCTCAAGGTCGACGGCGGGATCACCGCGAACTCGCTGTGCATGCAGATCCAGGCCGACGTGCTGGGCATCGACGTCAGCCGTCCGGTCGTGGCGGAGACGACGGCGCTCGGTGCGGCCTATGCGGCCGGTCTGGCCACCGGCTTCTGGGCCGACACCGACGAGCTGCGCGCGAACTGGCAAGAGGGTCAACGATGGTCGCCGCACTGGAACGAGGAGGTGCGCGCCGCCGGGTATGCCGGTTGGCGTAAGGCGGTCGAGCGCACCCTGGACTGGGTCGAGGTCCGATGACCGGACGCCTCGGTGTGCAAGACCGGGCCGCGGCCATCGAATCTCTAGGGTCGGGAACCGAATTCGACGTCATCGTCGTGGGCGGCGGTGTCGTCGGATGTGGGTGCGCGCTTGATGCGACGACTCGGGGACTACGGACGGGGCTGATCGAACAACGTGACTTCGCATCCGGCACGTCCAGCCGGTCGAGCAAGCTCATGCACGGCGGGCTTCGGTATCTCGAGATGATGGACTTCGCCCTCGTACGGGAGGCGTTGCAGGAGAGAGGGTTACATCTGCGCAAGCTGGCGCCGCATCTCGTGCGGCCGGTGAAGTTCCTCTACCCGCTCACCGCCAAGGTCGTCGAACGTCCTTATGTGGAGGCGGGACTGGCGATGTACGACACGATGGCGCGCGGGCTCGGCGACTCCGCGGGCCTGCCCTGGCACAAGCACCTCTCTCGCCGCCAGGCACTGCGGGCGGCCCCGGCGTTGCGACCCGATTCGCTGATCGGAGCGGTCCAGTACTACGACGCCAAGGTCGACGACGCCCGGCATACGATGGAAATCGCCCGAACGGCAAGCTATTTCGGGGCCCAGGTCGCCAGTCGGGTGGCGGCGGTCGGCTTCCTGCGACAGGGCGAGCGGGTGACCGGCGTGCGCGCCGTGGACAAGATGACGGGGCGGGAGTTCGAGATCCACGCCCGGCAGGTCGTCAACGCCACCGGGGTCTGGACCGATGAGACCCAGGCGATGATCGGCGAGCGCGGCCAGTTCCACGTCCGGGCCTCGAAGGGGATTCACCTGGTCGTGCCACGAGATCGGTTCCATTCGTCGACGGGGCTGATCCTGCGCACCGAGAAGTCCGTCCTCTTCGTCATCCCATGGGGGCGGCACTGGATCATCGGTACGACCGATACCCCGTGGTCGCTCGACAAGGCCCACCCGGCGGCCACCCGCGCCGACATCGACTATGTGCTGGGGCACGTCAACCCGTTCCTGCGAACCGAACTGACCCACGAGGACGTCGAGGGCGTGTATGCCGGCCTCCGACCCCTGCTGGCCGGCGAGGTGGACGAGACGAGCAAGCTGTCCCGGGAGCACGTCGTCGCCCACCCGACGTCGGGCCTGGTGGTCGTCGCCGGCGGGAAGTACACGACCTACCGCATCATGGCCAAGGACGCGATCGACGAGGCCGCCCGGGCCCTGGGCGGCGCCGTCCCACCGAGCATGACGCACGACGTCCCGCTACTCGGGGCGATGGGATTCGCGGCCACCGTCAACCAGAAGCAGCGGCTCGCCGACCAGGCCGGTATCCACGTCGAACGCGTCGAAAAGATGCTGCAACGCCGCGGTACCCTGACCCGCGAGGTGCTGGAGCTCATAGCGGCGGATCCCTCGCTGGGAGAACCCCTCCCGGGCGGCGAGGACTACCTCAAGGCCGAAATCGCCTATGCCGCAACGCACGAGGGCGCTCTCCACCTTGATGACATCCTGTGTCGCCGGACCCGGCTGTCGATCGAAACCTTCGACCGCGGCGTCGGCGCCGCCCGGCCGGCCGCCCTCGTGGTCGCGCCCGTCCTGGGCTGGGACGACGCGGCCGTCGAGCGGGAGGTCGAGGCATACCAACGCCGCGTCGAGGCCGAACGTCTCAGTCAGACCATGCCCGACGACGAATCCGCCGA
>JBDIAR010000175.1:0-6689 GCA_039812545.1 Dermatophilaceae bacterium
TGATGCACCCCATGACGTTCTCCGCTCCTTCGTCGCTCCGATACCTCATGGGGGCCCCGCAATGATGCACCCCATGACGCTGTTGCGCCTGGCGACCGCCGGATCGGTCGACGACGGCAAGTCCACCCTGGTCGGCCGGCTGCTGCACGACAGCAAGTCGGTGCTCGTCGACCAACTGGCCGCCGTCGAAAAGGTCAGTCGCGAACGGGGGCTCGGCCGGGCCGACCTCGCGCTACTCACCGACGGCCTACGGGCCGAACGCGAACAGGGCATCACGATCGACGTGGCATACCGCTATTTCGCCACCCCGCACCGGTCGTTCATCCTCGCCGACTGCCCCGGCCACGTGCAGTACACCCGCAACACCGTGACCGGGTCCAGCACGGCGGACGTCATCGTTCTGCTCGTCGACGCCCGCAAGGGGGTGCTCGAACAGACCCGCCGGCATCTGGCCGTGGCCGCCCTGCTGCGGGTCGCGCACGTCGTGGTGGCGGTGAACAAGATCGACCTCGTGGACTTCTCCGGCGAGGTGTTCGAGCAGGTCAGCGACCAGGTGTCGCGGCTGGCGCGCGAGCTCGGGGTCGTCGACGCCTGGACCATCCCGGTCAGCGCGCTGGAGGGCGACAACGTGGTGGAGCGGTCCACCCGCACCCCGTGGTACTCCGGCCCCAGCCTGCTCGAACTCCTGGAGACGCTCACCCCGGCGGAGGACTCGCTGTCCGAGGCGTTCCGGATGCCGGTGCAGCTCGTCATCCGTCCGCAGGGTGCGGTGAGCGACCCGGCATTGCGGGAGTTCCGGGGGTATGCCGGCCCGGTCAACTCGGGATCGGTGGCGGTGGGCGACGAGGTCGTGGCCCTGCCGAGTGGCCGGCGCAGTCGGGTGCGGACCATCAATCACGGTGCGCAGCAACTGGATCGGGCCGAGGCCGGGCTGTCGATCACCGTCCAACTGGACGACGAGATCGACATCTCCCGGGGCGACCTGCTGGCCGCCGCCGACGGCGCGCCGCGATGCGTCAAGGAGTTCGAGGCCGTCGTGTGCTGGCTCGGCGACGAACCGTTGCGACCCCGCGCCCGGCTGCTGCTCAAGCACGGTGCCCGCACGGTCCAAGCCGTTGTCGACACCATCGGTGGCCGGCTGGACCTGGACACGATGGGTTCCGTCCCGTCGGAATCGTTGGCGCTCAACGACATCGGCAGGTTGCGTCTGCGATTGGCGGCACCACTGCCGATCGAGGCGTATGCCGTGTCGCGCCGCGGCGGGGCGTTCCTGCTCATCGAACCGCAAAGCGGGGCGACGCTGGCCGCGGGGATGGCACAGGACTGATCGCGGGCTCCGATCCGGCCCGGATCGGGTGAGTGGATCTGTCGAGTGGATCGGTCGAGTAGATCAATTGAGCGGGTCGATGGCCGTCAGCCAGTCCCGGGCACCGATCGAGGCGACCCGGGCGGTCGCCACGCGCACCGCCAGCCGGATCGCGTAGGCCAGGTCGGCCGGTCGGTGAACGAGGCCGGCCACCAGCGCGCCGTGGAAGGCGTCCCCCGCGCCGACGGTATCGCGCGCGACCACCTTGCCGGGCTGCACCGTCCCGACGCCGGCGGACTCGGCCGGCGCCCGCCACAGGACCGGTCCGGCGCCCTGGGTGAGGACGGCGGTCTGCGCCCCGGCCTGGAGCAGATGGTCGATGGCGTCGTGGGCGCTCAGCCCGAGGCCGGTTGCGTAGTCTGCCGAAGCGGCGGCCACGTCGATATCGGCCAACCAGTTCTCGACGTGGTCCTTGGGGCTTCCGGCATCGAGCACGGTGCGGATCCGGCCGCCGCTGTCCCTGGCCAGGTCGAGGGCCTCCCGTGCGGCCCGCGGGTGGTGGCCGTCGAGCAACACCACCGAGGCCGCCAGGACGACGGCCGCGCCTTGTGGACCCAGGGCATAGCGGGACTCGCGGGCACCCGGCGAGACGCAGGTCCTCTCCCCGTCCGCGCCGACCAGGACGCAGGAGACGGGGACCTGCCAGTCCGGGTCGTCGGCCGCGATATCGACGATGTCGACGTCGTGGGCGCTCAGCTCCGCGCGCACCAGGTCGGCGGCCGGGGTGTCCCCGAGAGCCGTGACCAGGGTCGCCGACCCGAGGAGTCGGGCCGCGGTGACCGCGGCGTTCGCCGCCGGACCACCCGCGACGAGCTCCTGGCTCGTCGAAACCTCCTTCAGTCCCCAGCGCGGTGTCGCCGGAAGCCGTTGGATGACATCGAGATCGACCAGCCCCACGCATACGGCGCTCATCTCAGGGCGCCTCTTCTCCCGGTGCCTGGTCGTCTGGTGCGGTGTCATCCCGTGCCGTGTCGTCTCCTGACCCGTCGTCGGGCGCCAGATCGTGCGTCGCCGGATCCTCGACCACCGGATCCTTCAGGGCGCGCTCCTCGTGCAAGACGATGACGTCGGCACGTTCCCGGGTCGACTCCACGAGCCGGGCGTTGATCCCGTCACTGCCGCGGGTCGCCCTGGCATACGCCTCGCGTCGGGACCGGCCGAAGCGGACGTGGCGCCGGACCAGCCAGCGGACCCGGCGCTGTTCGGGCACGTCGAGGTACCAGATCTCGTCGCAGAGCTCGGCGACTTCGCCCCACGGATCCTCTTCGACCAGAAGGTAATTGCCCTCGGTGATGACGAGCCGATGCAGCGGCTCCACGGGAATCGCACCGGCGATGGCGTCTTCGACCGCGCGTCGGAACTCCGGCGCCCAGACCACCTCTGGGCCGTCCGCGCGGATGCGTCGCAGCAGCGCGACATAGCCGACGCCGTCGAAGGTGTCGATCGCCCCCTTGCTCGCCACGTCACCGCGGGCGGAGAGCACCGAATGGGCCAGGTGGAAGCCGTCCATCCCGACCGTCACGCTGTCGGCGACGGCCTTGGCCACCGCCTGCGTCAGCGTCGACTTGCCGCAGCCCGGTGCCCCGGCGATTCCGATGATGACCCGTCGTCCCTCGGCGGACGCCAGGAGCTCTTGGGCCCGAACGACCGCCTGCTGAACCGTCAACGGAGCCGACAACCTCGCCATGAACGTGAACTATAGGAGTTCGGCGATCCGGTGGCGTGGCAGGATCGAGCCGTGCCCCGCTTCGAAGCCTTTCGCGCCGTGCGCTACGCCCTGACCGACCCCGCCGTCGAGCTGGCCGATGTGGTCGCCCCGCCGTACGACGTTCAGTCGGCGGAGCAGACCAGGGAACTCGCGAACCGGAGCCCGCACAACATCGTCCACCTCGACGTACCAACGGTGCTCAGCCCCGAGCATACGGTGGACGGCCCGGGGGGGAGCCAGTTCGTCGACCCGTCGGCCGATCCGTATGCCGGTGCCGCGCTGACCTTGCGCCGCTGGCTCTCGGAGGGGGTCCTGGTTCCCGATCCCGAACCCAGCCTGACGATTTACCGCACGCGGTTCACGGACTCCACCGGGATCGATCGCGAACTGGTCGGTGTGCTCGGGGCGTTGGAGGTCGTCGACGAGGGCGCCGGCGGAGTGCTGCCGCACGAGCGGACCACGCCGAAGGCCTCAACCGACCGACTGGACCTGACCCGCGCCACCGGCTCGAACTTGTCCCCGGTCTGGGGTCTGGCCCTCGCCCGCGGCCTGACCGACGCGCTGCGCGAACCCGGCGAACCGATGGGCCGGGTCGTGGACGGCGCGGGCGATTCCCAGGTGGAACACGTCGTCGAGCGAGTCAGTGACCCGGCACGGATCGCCTTGATCCGTAAGGCGATCGAAGCCGACGACGTGCTGATCGCCGACGGTCATCATCGGTACGGCGTGGCTCGGATCTACCGCGACGAGGTGCGCACCGGTGGAGTCGAGGCTCTGACGGCTTCGGCGGACGTCACCCTGGCATACATCGGTGAGTTGGTCGCCGATCAACTCAGCATCGCGGCGATCCACCGGCTCTACACCGGGATCGGGTACGACGCGCTGCGGGAGGCACTCTCGGCGTTCTTCGAGATCTCCGCCGCCCCGGCACCCAGCCCGGCCCTGCTGGCGCACATGGACACGCGTGGGGCCGTGGTGCTGCTCGGTCCCGGCACGGCGGAGTGGCTGGATCCGAAACCGGGGGCCTTTGAGGGGATCCGGGCGCTGGACGGCGCCTGGCTGGAGCACGCTCTGGCCGGTGTACCCGCGACCGTGTCGTACCAGCACGGCCTGCCGGAGGTGCTCGCCGCCGTCGACAGCGGCGCCGCCGAGGCGGCCGTCCTCATCCGGCCGGTCGGCATCGCGGAGATCGAACGCACCGCTCGTGAGGGCCTGCTCATGCCGCCGAAGTCGACCTTCTTCACGCCGAAACTGTTGACCGGCTTGGTCATTCGCGACCTACACATTCGCGACCTACACATTCGCGACCTACAGGACTGACGAGGTGACCGCCTCGGGGTCGGCGTGCGGACTGCTCGTCGCCGGCACATCGTCGGACGCCGGCAAGTCCCTGATCGCCGCGGGTCTGTGTCGGGTGTTGGCGCGGAAGGGGATTCGCGTCGCACCGTTCAAGGCGCAGAACATGTCGAACAACTCGATGGTGTGCGCCGACGGTTCGGAGATCGGTCGGGCCCAGTACCTGCAGGCGCTCGCAGCCCGGGTCGCCCCCGAGTCGGCGATGAATCCCGTTCTCCTCAAACCCGGTACGGACCGGCGCGCCCATGTCGTCGTCCGGGGTCGGCCGGCCGGGACACTGGAGGCGGGTGAGTACGCCACCGGGCGGACGGCCCTGGCGCGGGCCGCCTTTGCGGCATACGAGGAGCTGGCGGCGCGCTTCGACGTCGTGATCTGCGAGGGCGCGGGTTCGCCGGCCGAGATCAATCTGCGGGCGGGGGACTACGTCAATCTCGGGCTGGCGCGGCGGTTCGGTATGCCGGTGGTCGTCGTCGCCGACATCGACCGCGGGGGGATGCTTGCGGCCTGTTACGGGACGTGGGCGTTGCTGGGGGACGAGGACCGGGCGTTGTTGCGCGCGTTCGTGGTGAACAAGTTCCGCGGTGACGTCGAGGTCCTGCGGCCCGGGTTGGACGAGATCACCCGGCGCACCGGTGTGCCGTTCCTCGGGGTGCTGCCGTGGCTGGAGGGTGCCTGGATCGACGGGGAGGACGCCCTGGAGGTGGATCGGTGGCGCGGCGCGCGCCCGGGCGGGGCCGCGGAGGGGCACCTCACCGTCGCGGTCGTGCGCTTCCCGAGGATTTCCAACGCCACCGACGTCGAGGCGCTGGCCGCCGAACCCGGGGTCGACGTCCGGGTGACGACCGACCCCCGGGAGTGTGCGAGCGCCGACCTGCTCGTCCTGCCGGGGACGCGGTCCACGCTGGACGACCTGTCCTGGCTGCGCGCCCGCGGACTGGCCGACGTGGTGCGGGCCCGCGCCGCGGCGGGCCGGCCGGTACTCGGCATCTGCGGCGGATACCAGATGCTCGCCCGACACATCGAGGACGACGTCGAGTCCGGCGGTGGTTCCAGCGGCGGGGGTTACAGCAGCGGGGCAGGGCTGGGCCTGCTTCCCGTCCGGGTGGTCTTCCGGGCCGAGAAGACCCTGGCGCGACCCAGCGGGACCTGGGGCGGGCACGTGGTCACCGGGTACGAGATCCATCACGGCGTGGTGCTCGACGACCCCGCTCCGGGTGCGACGAGCGGCGTCGAGGAGTTCCTCGACGGCCGGCGGGTCGGCCAGGTGTGGGGCACGATCTGGCACGGCACCCTCGAATGTGACGCCTTCCGGCGGGCCTGGCTGTCCGAGATCGCGCGCGCGGCGGGGTCGCACTGGCGGCCGGACCCGAGCGCACCGGCATACGGAGAGCGGCGCGAGGCGATGCTGGACCGGGTCGCCGACGCCATCGAAACCCACGTGAACCCGCTCGGCTTGTGGTGAGGCCGACTGGTCGATGTTATCGACTCGTTATCGCCCGCGACGGGGTTCGGCTGTATTACCCTCGCCCCTGGCGACCCCAGTGGGCTCGCGCCCAGCGGGGAGGGCTGATCGACATGAATGGGAAACTGAATGAGCACCTCCCCCAGATCACGAACCGAGGTCTTGAAAAGGAGGGCGGTCGCGGGCGTCGCGACCGTTCTCCTCGCGCCCCTCGCTCCCGCGCTGGGAACTCCGGCAGCAGCGGCAGATCTCTGTTCGAGCCTCAGCTGGCCGGTCTACGAGGTCGTCAACCCCGCCGCGATGGCGACGTTGCTGACCCCGTGGGCCAAGGAGGCCATCGGCGCCGCGACCACATATGGCTACACGGAGTCGCACCCGCAGATGCTGGGCGCGGTGTCCTCGACGACCGGCTTGACGGCATACAACCGTTACTACTCCGCGACGTACCGCGACTTCTACTGGTCGGCCGACGCGACCCCCGCCAGTGGGTACTCGCTGTCGAAACTGGACTTCTACGCCTCGTCGGTGGCGCTGTCCTGCACGGTCCCGGTCTACGAGTACCTCAACGGCACGCATCACCGGTATGCCTGGACGGCCGGTGACGACAGCGCGCTGAGCGCCGGCGGCTGGACCCGGCAGAAGGTGGCATTCCACGTGATCCCCGGGACCGCGGATGCGCCGATCGGGTCGGATGCCGTCCCGCCACCCCCGCCACCTCCGCCGCCACCGCCGCCGGCCCCGCCGGCCCCGCCGCCCGGAAGCGACGGAAAGTTCACCATCGCGGTGCTGCCCGACAC
>JBDIAR010000176.1:0-6684 GCA_039812545.1 Dermatophilaceae bacterium
CCTAGAGCTCGATTACCGACCGATCCGCGGACTCTGGCAGAATCGGCACTTGCGTCCGGCATACGACGCCCCTGCCACAGGGGGAGTGCAGCGAACAGCTCGCGCACGCGGCCGGCGGACGCGCCTACGGAAGTAACCCCCGAAGTAATCACCGACGTAAACACTGCGGCGACCTGTGGCGCCTCGAGAAAGCGACACCCATCATGAAGAAGCTCGACCTCGTCGACCAGGCCTCGCTGCGCACGGACATTCCCGAGTTCCGCGCCGGCGACACCGTCAAGGTGCACGTCAAGGTCATCGAAGGCAACCGCTCCCGCATCCAGGTCTTCCAGGGTGTCGTCATCCGCAAGCACGGCGGTGGGCTGGGCGAGACGTTCACGGTCCGCAAGGTCTCCTTCGGAGTCGGCGTGGAGCGGACCTTCCCCGTGCACACTCCGATCCTGGACAAGATCGAGGTCGTCACCCGCGGTGACGTCCGGCGCGCGAAGCTCTACTACCTGCGCGACCTGCGCGGCAAGGCCGCCAAGATCAAGGAGAAGCGCGACACCACGGCGGTCAAGTCGAGCGCCAAGAAGGCCAAAAAGGCCGACGCCTGAGGCTCGGTCGGATGGCCCGCGGCCCCGCGTCGCGCGGTCGCCGGGCCGGGCGACGTCGTCGTGCGCCGTGGATCGCGGTGGCGGCCGCCGTCGCCGTCGTGCTGCTGTTGCGGACGTTCGTCCTGGACACGTATGCCGTGACGTCCGATTCGATGTCACCGTCGCTGCTGGCCGGGCAACGCTGGCTGGTGGTGCGCGTCGGCGGCGTCGAGCGCGGCGATGTCGTGGTCTTCCACGGGAGTACGCGGTGGGGCGAGCCCGGTCAGGACTACGTCAAGCGCGTCATCGGGCTGCCGGGGGACCACATCGTGTGCTGTTCGGACACCGGCGACGTGATCCGCAACGGGGTCGACCTGCCTGAGCCGTATGCCAGCGCCGGCACGCCCGCCGGACGGTTGGCATACGACGTCACCGTCCCGGACGACCGGCTCTGGGTGCTCGGCGACAATCGGGATCACTCCGGTGACTCCCGGTCCTACCTCGGCCGGCCCGGCGGTGGCTTCGTCCCATTCGCAGATCTCGTCGGTAGAGTGTCGCTTCGATACTGGCCGTGGTGAGCGGTCGGTGCACCCCTGAACCACGGAACGGTGGGCACTCGATGACGCAGACCCCGCACGAACCCGCGGAGGGGCCTACCACCACCGGTTCGGTGGCGCCCAATCGACCACTCGACCCGGACCTGGACGCCGCCGGAGCCGACCGGCTCGGGCCGGACGGAGTCGACCCCGCCCCGCAGGAGGGCAAGGTCGGGTTCGGTCGCCAGGTCGTCGCGGCGATCAAGGAGATCGCCATCGTCGTCGGGCTCGCGCTCGTCCTGTCGCTGCTCATCAAGACGTTCTTGTTCCAGGCGTTTTGGATCCCCTCCGGTTCGATGGAGAACACCCTGGTCAAGGACGACCGGGTGATCGTCACCAAGCTCATCCCCGGTCCCTTCGATCTGCAGCGCGGGGACATCGTCGTCTTCGAGGACCCCGGGCCGGCCGACCACAAGTGGCTCAGCGGCGTCCCGTCGACGACCAGTACCGTGGGCGGGCCGCTGCACGGGCTCCTCGTCTTCGTCGGGCTGCTGCCCGAGGAGTCCGAGAATCACCTGATCAAGCGGGTCATCGGGCTGCCCGGGGACCACGTGCAGGCCGACGGCACCGAGGGACCCGTGAAGGTCAACGGCGTGGCCATCGACGAGACGCCCTACATCAAGCCGGGCAACTACCCGAGCCAGGGCAAGGCGTTCGACATCGTGGTGCCCAAGGACTGCGTCTGGGTGATGGGAGACCATCGAGCGGAGTCCTCCGACTCGCGCTTCCACGACGACGGCACCGGACGTACCGGCTGCGTCCCCATGGACAAGATCGTCGGCCGCGCCCTGGTCATCGTCTGGCCGCTGGACCATGTCACCTGGCTCGGCAAACCGGACACCACCTTTGCCAAGGTGCCCGCGCCGAACTCCACCCCCGCGCCGGCCGCCACCTCGGGGACGTCTGGCAACTCGGGGAACTCGCCGGCACCGCCGTTCGGCACGGCCACCAAGCGCGCCTCCTGACCATGAGCCGCACCACCACCGCCTCGGTGGTCCCGACGTTGCGGGTCGAGCGCAGTCGGCTGCGGATCGGGGCCGGCGTCGTCGCGGGGATGGACGAGGTGGGGCGCGGCGCGCTGGCCGGCCCGGTCACCGTCGGCGTCGCCCTCGTCACGGCCGAGACCCGCAGCGCACCGGTGGGCCTGCGCGACTCGAAACTGCTCAGCCCGAACCAACGCCGTGCCCTCGTCCCCCGACTGCGCCGCTGGGTCGCCGGCCACGCGGTCGGTCACGCCAGCGCCGCGGAGATCGACGAGTACGGCATCATGGCCGCGCTGCGCCTGGCCGGCCGTCGAGCCCTTGGGCAGCTGCCGATCCGCCCGGACGTGATCCTGCTGGACGGCAATCACGACTGGCTGACCGATCCGCGGACCGAGGGTCTGTTCGCGTTCCTGGAGGACGCTGCCCCGGCCCCGCCCGTGGTGACGATGATCAAGGCCGACCTGCGCTGCTCCTCGGTGGCCGCGGCAAGTGTGCTGGCCAAGGTCGAGCGCGACGGGATGATGGTCGCCTTCGGCGGGCAACACCCGGCATACGGCTGGACGGAGAACAAGGGGTATGCCGCGCCGGAGCACCTGGACGCCCTCTCCCGGCTCGGACCGTGCGAACTGCATCGCCGGAGTTGGCAGCTACCCGGCTGCGCGGGCTCGGGGTATGACGCGCGTGTCGCCGGTGTGCCGGGAGAACCCGGGATGGGGGACAATGGCATACCGGCTGCCACAGCCCTGCAGATGACGGAGATGTAAGTGAGCTCGGAAGACCTCGAGAAGTACGAAACCGAGATGGAGTTGCAGCTCTATCGCGAGTACCGCGATGTCGTCGGCCTGTTCTCGCACGTGGTGGAGACCGAGCGCCGGTTCTATCTGTGCAACTCGGTGGACGTGCGGGTGCGCAACGACGGCGGCGAGGTGTTCTTCGACGTGACCATGGCGGACGCGTGGGTGTGGGACATCTACCGGCCGGCGCGGTTCGTCAAGAATGTGCGCGTCATGACGTTCAAGGACGTCAACGTCGAGGAACTCCCCAAGGCGGAACTTCAGTTGACGAAGGAAAACGGCTTCCCCGCCTGATCGACGGCGAATCCGCGCGGCCGTGCAACCTTTCCCCGCCCAGCGAGCGTCCTGATCCGTGGCGGGGCGAACGGACGGCGCGGATGAGGCGTTCAGCGCCTTCGTCGCCGCTCGGTCGCCCTCGCTGTGGCGGTATGCCTTTCTCCTCACCGGTGGCGCGGCGCAGGCCGACGACCTGCTCCAAGCGTCGTTGGTCAGCGTCTACCTCAACTGGCACCGGATCGAGGACTCCGGCGCCGTGGAAGGGTACGCCCGCACGGTCATGACCCGAACCCATGTGTCGCTCTGGCGACGCTGGCGTCGCCGTGAGGTCCCGCTCGCCGAGCCGACGGAGGTGGGCGACGGCTCGCCGTTGTGGAGCGCCTCGGACGGGCGCGGGAACGCCGAAGTCGACCAGCGGGATGCGGTGTGGCGGCTGCTCAGTGGGCTTGGCCCTCGGCAGCGGGCGGTGGTGGTGCTGCGGTACTACGAGGACCTGCCGGAAGCGCGGATCGCCGAGGTGCTGGGGTGTTCGATCGGCACGGTGAAGAGTCAGCTCTCCCGAGCTCTCGGGCATCTGCGAACAGCGCTTGGGGAGTCGGCCGCCGGGTCGGGAAGCGAGTCGACCGGGGTCCCCGTGGCGTCTGACGGACGTGACGGACGTGACGGACGTGGCGGGCTCGGGGGCTTCGGGGGGCTCGGGGGAGAGGAGGCCGTTCGATGACGGATCGATTCGTCGAGACACTCACGGCGGCCCTGCGTCAGGCGGCCGAAGCACGGGGGTGGCGGCCGCCTGACGCACTCGCCGACAGCGTGCGCCGACGCGCGGTCGTCGTGCGACGTCGGCGCACGCTCGCGGCCGGCGCGTCGACACTCGTGGTCGTCGTGTGCCTCGTCGCGGTCGTCTGGCAGGGCTGGGGGGTGCGCCGGGCGGTGGACGGGCCGGTGGGGGTCCCGTCCACCTCCCCGACGGCGGCCGTCTCCGTCGGGCCGGACCGGGGCTCGGTACGTCCCTCTGTCGCCCGCACCCAGCCCGCGAGCCTCGGCGCCGGACCTGCGGCGGCAGACGGGGCCGGCCAGGCCGGATCTGCCGGATCGGCCACCGCGGTGGCACTGGTGGCCGCAGCGGCCCCGGGTGCCGGTCCGAGGCTGCTGCCCAGGATCGAGAACGACCAGGGGACCTCGACGTTGGTTGTGCCGAGCGGACGGGTGCGGCTTCCGGCCACGACGCCCGGGGTGGCTGACTGGCATACAACGGCGGTCGGCTGGGTTGTCGAGGTCCTACCCTCGGCGGACGACGGCCAGGGCAGGGTGTATGCCGTCAGCCGGAACCTCTCGCTGCGGCTGCTCGATTCCGGGCACCTCGGTGCGATGTCGACCGACCCCGGTGGCACCCGGGTGGCCTATGTCCGGCAGCGCTCGGTACCGGGGCAACCCGAATCCACCGACGGAGTGCTGGTGGTCGCCGATGTCTCCACGGGAGTGGTGTTGGCCACCTGGCCGGAACCGGGCGGGGTCGGCTGGATTCCGACCAGGTGGCTCCCGGGTGGTCTCGTGGTGGTGACCGTCCTCGACGGCTCGCCGCAACGACCGCAGGTGGCCGACCTCATCGACGTGGGATCCGGAACCCCCACACCGATCGCGGGGTGGGGGCCGGTTGTGTCGGTTGCCGCGTTGCCGGCCGGGAGCGGGTACGACACCGCACTGGTCCGCGTCGTCGGGGACCGACACTGCCTTGAGTTGGTCCGCGGGCTCGGGCGCGGCGACCAGGTCACATGCGGTCCGGCGGGCGTTCTGCGTCCCAACCCCTATGGGTCGATGTGGTCCTTCGAGACGCGAGCCGACGGCGTCCAGGGCACTCAACTGGTCGACGTGGCGACGGGGGAACAACTGCCATACCACCCGCCGACGGGGTTGCCGGAGGTCGGGTTGGGTAGTCCGACCTGGGAGGACGCCACCCACGCATACGCCTGTGTCGGCCAGCAGGAGGCGACGGACGCGGCGGGTCCGGTCACCCTGTGCCCGCGATTCGCGGTGCGGTGGGACGTGACGTCGGGCCGGTGGGAACGGATCGCCCTGTAGTGCGGCGTTGTGGGGGACACTTCGGTCATGAGTGAGTCTGAGGTGGTCCGTGAATCGCAGCAGGCCGGGTCTGCGCTGGTGCCGGTCGACGAGAGCGCGTTCGAGCGGGTGTTGTGCGTCGCCGCGCACCCGGACGACATCGAGTACGGCACCGCTGCCGCTGTGGATCGGTGGGTCAAGGCGGGCAAGACGGTGACGTATCTGTTGGTCACCCGCGGTGAGGCCGGGATCGACTCGATCCCCCCGGAGGAGTCCGGGCCGCTGCGCGCCCAGGAGGAGCGCGACGGGGCCGCGGAGGTCGGGGTGGACGTAGTCGAGTTCCTCGACGGCGACGACGGGGTCGTCGAATACGGTCTGCCGTTACGGCGGGACCTCGCCCGGGTGATGCGGATCCGGCGACCGGATGTCGTGGTCACGTTGACCCATGACGAGGTCTTCGCAAGTGGGATGACGAATCAGGCCGACCATCGCGCGGTTGGTCTCGCGGTCCTCGATGCAGTCCGAGACGCCGGGAATCGGTGGGTTTTCCGCGAGCTTGCCGAGGCGGAGGGGCTGGAACCCTGGGGCGGATGCGGCGCGGTCCTGATGGCGGCGTCCGCGTCACCCACGCATTTCGTCGACGTGACCGACCACCTCGAACCCGCGGTCGCCTCGCTGGAGGCCCACGTGCTGTACAACTCGAACCTGCCGCCCGAGTTTCCGAAACCGCGCGAGCTGGTGACCGGCATCCTCACCGGGGGCGGTCAGGCCGCGGGCGTCCCGCTGGCGGTGCTGTTCCGGCGCTATCCGGTGTAGGGAGTCGGTCGGGGCTGCCGGTCCACAACCGTAAGTGCCGGTCGAAGGCCCCTGCACAGGGTGCGGCGACCGGCATACCGGATAGGGCGTCGCACCGGTTGACTGCCGGGCATGGACACACCACGTGCAGGCCGCGAAGCCGCCGAGCGCTCGCCGGCGACCGGGAGCGGGACAACCGGTGGCGGGCCCCGAGGACACGACTCGGGATGGCGCAAGGCCTTGGGCGCTCACGGTGAGCAGGTCGGCGCCACCTTCCTGGGGATGCGGGGGATGGCGATACTGGACCGCAACTGGCGGTGCGCGATCGGCGAGCTCGACATCGTGGCGCAGGACGCCGAGACGGTCGTCTTCGTCGAGGTGAAGACCCGGCGGAGCAGCGAATTCGGCGGGGCGGGGCAGGCGGTGACCTGGCGAAAGCTGCAGCGGCTACGCCGGCTCGGCGCGGCGTGGCTGGCGGCCCACCCACAGGTCCATCCACCCGCGATCCGGATCGACGTCCTGGCCGTGACGCAACCACCGCGCGGCGCGGCGCAGGTCGAGCATCTCGTGGGTGTCGGATGACCGTCTCTGCCCTTGCCCTTGCCCT
>JBDIAR010000177.1:0-6659 GCA_039812545.1 Dermatophilaceae bacterium
CGTCGCGCTCGCGTGGAGGATCGCGACCGGGGTCGGCCTGCTGGCGGCTCCGGCCGACACGATCCGGTACTACACGCGCGAGTTGTGGGACACCGGGCGGGTCGGGGGAGCGTCTTACCCGGACAACCAGTCGCTGACCGGGGTGTTGGCCCGGGTCCTGGACACCGACTCCCCGCCGCGGTGGGCGGTGGCGGGTTTGCTCGTGGTCGGCCTGGGACTCGGGACGCCGGCCTGTCGACGGGAACTGGCCCGTGGCGACGAACTTTCTGCCGTTCTGGCGATGGCGTTCGGGATCCTGCTCGCCTCGCCGGTCTCCTGGTCGCATCACTGGGTGTGGGTCGTCCCGATGCTCATGGTCGCGTGGGCACGCCGAGCCGAGTGGAGCGGGTTCGGGTGGAGCGGGTTCGGGACCGGACCGGGGTTCAGGGGCGGGCGCCCGCGGTGGGGGCGGGCGCGCATGATCTTGGCGCCACTGATCGGGGCAGCCATGGTCATCGAACCGCTCTGGCTGGCGCAGGTCTGCCCCTGGCGTCCGGGGATGATCCTGCTCACCGCCCTGATGCCGGGGGCTGCGGTCCTGGCTCTATGGGGGATGGCTTCGGCCGGGCGAACCGGCAGTCCTGCCCTGACTCGGGAGACCGTCGGTGTATCGGGTTGAGGAACTCCTCGTGGCGGTGAGACACGCGCTCTGCCGCCTCGTGGGGTGGTCGGTGGACCGCGCCGCGCGACTGGCCGTTCTGGCTGTGGTCCTGCGCGTGGCCCTCGCCGTGCTCGTCGACGGGCACGGGCCGGATCGGGAGACCTACCGCGGCTGGGGGCGGGCGCTGCGCACGCACCCGGTCGCCGACTTCTACGCCGTGGTACCGGACGCGGACCACCTGCCCGGCGACCTCTGGTTGCACGCCCTGCTAGCGCGCGCCGCCAATCCGGACTCGGCGGCATACCCCTTGCTGCTCAAGGGCGTTCCGATCCTGGCCGACCTCGTCATCGCCGCCGCGATGATGTCTCTCGTCGGGTGGCTCGTCGGTTCACGAGCGGGTCGTGCCACGGCGCTGGCATACCTGTGGTGCCCGGCACCCATCGTCGTCGGAGCGGTCTGGGGCCAGTGGGATCACGTCTCGATTGCAGCTCTGCTCGGGGCGGTGACCATCGCCGTGCGTTCGCCCCGACGTCTGCCGCTCCCCGCCGCCCCGGCGGCCTGGGCCGTCTTGATGAAACCCCAACTCGTCATCGGAGTGGCGGTCCTGCTCGTCGTCGGCGTCCCCGGCCGGCGGCTGGCGACAACGCTGGCCCGCGGCGTGATTCCGGCGCTGGCCACCACCGTCCTGGTCTGCGGTCCGTTCCAGGTGGGCATTCTCGGTGCGCGCTGGTCCCTCGCCGACCGACTCGCGGTCGTCGCCGATCGCTACACGGGCGTGTCGCTCGGTGCCCCGAACCTGTGGAGCGTCGTCATGCCCGGCTGGCACCTGGACGACGAACGACTCCTCGGCATACCGGCCCGTCTGCTGGGTCACGTCCTGCTCGGGCTCGTGGTGGCTGCTGCCGTGCTGCTCGCTCTGCGCGCGATCCGGGCCGGGCGCACCCGTCGCGCAACGGCCGGCGCGTGGACCGTCATGATCGCCCTGGGCGGCTTCTTCCTGCTGGAAACCCGCAACCACGAGCGCTACGTCATGCCGTGGCTCGTCGCCTCGATCCTCTGGGTGGGAGTCGCCGGGCCGGCCCGGTTGCGCCGCGCTTTGCCGATCGCGGTGTTCGGGTTGTCGACTGCGGTGGCGCTCATCACCGCCCTGGGGTGGCTGTGGCCGGTGGACTGGCGCGACCCGACCTACCGAACCATCGCCGCGATCTACCTGGCGGTCTTCGCGTGGCTGCTCGGTTGTTCCGGTGGTGCCGGCCCGGGCCGGGGTGGGCAGCTAGATTTGCGGCATGGCCAAACGCAAGATCGTGCTGCAGCCCGCCGCGGATTCGACGGGGTCGTCGGCGCTGATCGACCGGTTCGCGGCGATCCGGCGGGAGCTCGAGGTGCCGGACGCCTTTCCGGCTGACGCGCAGGCCCAGGCGGAAGCTGCGGCACAGACGCCGCTACCGACCCTGCGCGACGAGACGGCCGTCCCCTTCGTCACCCTCGACCCGCCGGGATCGATGGACCTCGACCAGGCCATGTGCCTCGAACGACGTCTCGCGCCGGACGGGTCACGGATCGGCTACCGCGTGCGGTATGCCATTGCCGCCGTGCCGCTGTTCGTCACCCCGGACAGCCCGCTGGATGTCGAGACGCGGCGTCGCGGCGTGACGATCTACTGTCCGGACCAGCGCACCCCGCTGCACCCGCAGGTCCTCAGCGAGGCTGCGGCCAGCCTGCTGCCGGACCAGGCGCGACCGGCATACGTCTGGGATCTGGAACTGGACGGGATCGGCGAACTCGTGCAGACCACGCTGTACCCGGCGCTGGTGCGCAGCGTCGCACGACTCGACTACGACGGGGTGCAGCGCGCCGTCGACGACGGGACGGCAGACGAGAAGCTGTTGCTGCTCAAAGAAATCGGCGAGTTGCGAATCGGCCTCGAACACAAGCGTGGTGGCGCGAGCCTGCCGATGCCGGAGCAGGAGGTCGTCGAATCCTCGCCCGGTCATTACGAATTGCGGTTCCGGCCCCCGGTTGCCAGCGAGGACTGGAACGCCCAGATTTCGCTGCTGACCGGGATGGCCGCCGCTCAGCTCATGCTGGACGCCAAGGTCGGGGTGCTGCGCACGATGCCGGCGCCGGACCAGACGACGATGGACCGGTTCCGGCGCCAGGTCGGCGCGCTCGGCGTGACCTGGCCGCCGGACATGGCATACGGGGACTTCCTGCGCACCTTGGATCGTGACGATCCTCGGCAGCTGGCGATCATCCACGAGGCGACCTCGCTGTTCCGGGGCGCGGGATACACGGCGTTCGACGGGGAGCCCCCCGAGCAGCGCACGCATGCCGCCGTCGCCGCGCCCTATGCCCACGTCACCGCGCCGCTGCGGCGGCTGGTCGACCGGTTCGGGTTGGCGCTGTGCGTGGCCGTCGCGGCCGGCGAACCCGTCCCCGACTGGGTGCGCGCCGCGTTGCCCCAACTGAGCGACCTGATGCGCGCGGGGGACCACCGGGCCGGGGCCGTGGAGCGGGCGTGCACCGACGCGGTCGAGGCGGCGGTGCTGGCGGACCGGGTGGGGGAGCGCTTTGACGGGGTCGTCGTCGAGGTGGCCCAGCGCGGCCAACCGGTCGTGCAGATCCTCGACCCGGCGATCGTGGCGCGCGCGACGGGTTCGGCGCGCGAGGGCGATCGGGTCCGGGTGCGGTTGAGCCGCGCCGACGTCGGGACCGGCTCGGTGGAGTTCGTGATCGAGTAGGCCCCTGGAAGCCGGAGGACTTCCGGCCTTTGATCGCGCTTCGCGGAAGATCTACGCTCTAGCCAGTCCCTTACGGGTGGAGCGTTCAATGACGACGAGGAGCCACGATGTCCGAACCCCTGTGGTTGACGATGGGTCAGCAGCGCCAGCGCCGCAGCTGGGCCGAACCGTACAAGATCAAAATGGTCGAACCGTTGAAGATGACGACGCGCGAGGAACGGGAGCGGGCTATCGCCGAGGCGGGTTACAACACCTTCCTGTTGCGCTCGCAAGATGTCTACATCGACCTGTTGACCGACTCCGGGACCAATGCGATGAGCGACCGGCAGTGGGCGGGTCTCATGTTGGGGGACGAGGCGTATGCCGGGTCGGTGAACTTCTACCGGCTCGAGTCGACGATTCAGCAGTATTACGGATTCCGCTTTATCGTGCCCACCCATCAGGGGCGCGGTGCGGAGAACCTGTTGTCGCAGGCGGCCATCAAACCCGGTGACCACGTCCCGGGCAATATGTACTTCACGACGACGCGATTCCACCAGGAAAAGGCCGGCGCCACGTTCCATGACGTCATCATCGACGAGGCACACGACAGCGAATCCCTTTTCCCCTTCAAGGGCAATATCGACCTCGACAAGCTGCAGCGGCTCATCGACGAGGTCGGGGCCGACAAGATCCCCTATGTCTGTCTGGCGGCCACCGTGAATATGGCTGGAGGCCAACCGATTTCGATGGCCAACGCGCGAGCGGTGCGAGAACTGACCGATCGGTACGGCATCAAGGTGTACCTCGACGCCACCCGGGTCGTCGAGAACTCCTACTTCGTCAAGGAGCGCGAAGAGGGGTATGCCGACACGTCCCTCGCCGAGATCGTCCGCGAATTCTGCTCGTATGCCGACGGCGCGACGATGTCGGGCAAGAAGGACCACATCGTCAATATCGGCGGTTGGCTCGCCACGAATGACCCCGAATTGTTCGAAGAGGCCCGCAATCTCGTGGTCGTCTACGAGGGGCTGCACACCTATGGCGGGATGGCCGGTCGCGATATGGAGGCGATGGCCATCGGTATCGAGGAGTCGATGAGTTTCGACTACATGCGCTCCCGGATCGGCCAGGTCCGTTATCTCGGCGAGCTCTTGGAACAGTGGGAGATCCCGTTCGTCAAGCCGGTCGGCGGCCACGCCATCTTCCTGGACGCCCGGCGGTTTTACCCGCACCTGGAGCAGGAGATGTTCCCGGCGCAGACCCTGGCCGCCGAACTCTACCTGGACTCCGGCATACGGGCCATGGAACGCGGCATCGTCTCGGCCGGCCGAGACCACACGAGCGGGGAGAACCACAAACCCAAGCTCGAACTCACCCGGCTGACCATCCCGCGCCGGGTCTACACCCAGTCCCACATGGACGTCGTCGCCGAGGCCGTCAAGGCGTGTTACGACAAGCGCTCCCGGGCTCGGGGGCTGACGATGGCATACGAACCGAAGTACCTGCGGTTCTTCCAGGCCCGGTTCGACCCGCGCTGATCCGCTGGTAGGTGACCCCCGGCATACACTGACGGTGGAACGAGTCGGTCAGGCGGCCGCGTCAGGGGCAACCCTGCCGAGGAACGTCCGGGCTCCACAGGGCAAGGTGGTGGCTAACGGCCACCCGGGGTGACCCGCGGGACAGTGCCACAGAAAGCAGACCGCCGGTGGGTCGGGGCGACCCGGCCCACCGGTAAGGGTGAAACGGCGGTGTAAGAGACCACCAGCGCATCGGGTGACCGGTGCGGCTCGGTAAACCCCACCTGGAGCAAGTCCAGACAGCGCACGTCCGAGGCCGGCCCGGCCGAGTGCGCGGGTAGGACGCTGGAGGCGGCCAGCAATGGCCGTCCGAGATGGATGGTCGCCACCGGTCGACGCGAGTCGGCCGGGACAGAACCCGGCGTACCGACCGACTCGTTCCCCACTCCCGTATGCCGCTGCCGGGCAACCGAACTCGCCGGCCGGGCGTCATGGGAAGTGCGGGCCCATGGCGGGGCCGTTTCCATCTTGGGGAGATGCACCGTGTCCATCAATTGGGTTTCGCGCGCCTGCGCGGCGTCCGCCGTTCTGATCACCTCGGCCACCGCTCTGGTGGCCGCACCGTCCGTCGCTGCACCGTCTGCGGCGGCGGCGTCCGCACCGGCCGCCTCGGTGGCGGCGGCACCGGCGGCCTCGGTCGCGATGCGACCCCTGCCGGCTCCCGCGGCACCGCGCCCCGCGTCGGCGAAGGTCGTCTACCTCACGTTCGACGACGGCCCGAACGCCACGTACACGCCGCAGGTACTCGCGCTGCTCAAGCGGTACAACGCCCGGGCGACGTTCTTCATGCTCGGCCAGAATGCCGCCGCGAACCCGAAGCTGGTCAATGCCGTTCGCGCTCAGGGGCACGCGATCGGTAACCACACGTGGAATCACCCGGCCCTGACCAGGCTGAGCAACGGCGCCATCGCCCAGCAACTCACTCGCACCACCGCCGTCCTCGGCCGGCGGGCCTGTGTCCGCCCGCCGTACGGCGACCACAACGCACGCGTCGACGCGGTGATCCGCTCGACCGGCGCGAAGGTGGTCATCTGGACGGTGGACCCGGTGGACTGGGCACGCCCGGGCTCGGGGGTCATCGCGTCGCGGGTCATCAACCGGGTTCGGCCCGGCAGCGTGGTGTTGATGCACGATGGTGGGGGGCCGCGCGCCCAGACGGTGGCCGCCCTCGGCCAGATCCTTCCGTCCCTGCAACGTCAGGGGTACGTGTTCCGGGCCCTGCCCGGCTGCTGACCCGCGACGGAGGCCGACGGACGACCCAGGGAAGAACCGAGGGGCTCTTGCCATCGGCAAGAGCCCCTCGGTTCTGATATCGGGCCCGCCCCCTGCGCCAGCCCGATCTCGTACCTGTATGACGGGTGACCACGGCGCTCATGACAGGGTTTCGCGGCGAATCTGCACGGATCGCTGGCCTGTTCAGGACAGGGCGTGCGGCATACACCTGACAGGTGGCATACCAAGGGTGCCGGGGTATGCCGTTCGCCCCGTAGCTGCGTCGGTATCCAGCCGGGTTTCAGCCCCCCGCGTGGCCCGGCACGTCGCGCCCGCCGAGGGCGCGCGTCGTCCGGTGCCGCGACTCCAAAATCGCCCGATCGGGCGAAATTGTCCGGCTCCCGGTGGGTCCCGACCTCGAAAATCGCCCGATCGGGCGAAAATTGCAGTTCCCAGAGGGCGACGCGCACGAAGTCCCGGCCGGCGCGGAATCAGGCGCGGACTCAG
>JBDIAR010000178.1:0-6645 GCA_039812545.1 Dermatophilaceae bacterium
ACCGAGCCGGCCACCGGCATACCGGATGACGACGGACCCACCGGTCGAATCCTCCTCGGCGGCCCGGTGATCGCCGCCGGGTACCTCGGCGACCGGGAGCGCACGCGGGAGAGCTTCGTCGATCTCGACGGCGACGGTACCCGGTGGTTCCGCACCGACGATCTGGGCCGGTGGTCGACGGGCGCCGACGGACCTCGGCTGCAGGTCGTCGGCCGGACCGACGACATCGTCAACTCCGGCGGCCACAAGATCGCCCCGGCGGTCGTGGAGGCGGCCGCACTGGCGTACCTGCCCCAGGTCGGGGAATGCGCGGTGGTCGGGACCCCGGACGAGGAGTACGGCGAGGCGGTCAGCCTGGTCCTCGTGCTCCAGCCGGACCTGCCCCGCCCCACCCTCGCGCAGGTACGGGACACCTTGCGCCCCCACCTGCCGCCGGCCGCGCTGCCCCGGCGGCTGGCGATCGTCGACGCGCTGCCGCGGGTCAGCATCGGCAAGGTCGATCGTGGCACCCTGCGCAGCCTCTGGACAACGCGAACCCCGACGCAAACCCCGGAATAGGTCCGCGCGCATTAGGCACGGGCGCCACGGCGCGCGACAATGGTGCATACGCACCCGCGCTGACCTGCGCTCGCGTTCCCGGAAGGAGATCCGATGCTGCGAGTCGTCGGCACGATCGCCGTCCTGGCGTTGACGATCTACGCGTTGGTCGACTGCGTGCAGACCCCGGACGACGAGGTCAAGGGGTTGCCCAAACTCGTGTGGGTCTTCGTCATCTTGATCACCCCGCCGATCGGCGCCCTCGGCTGGTTCATCGCCGGGCACGGGACGCCGAAGTTCCTCCCGAACGGCCTGCGCGGACCGGGTTCGTACCCGCCGGGCACGAACCCGACGGGAAAACCGGACCGTCCGCGTGGCCCCGACGACGATCCCGATTTCCTGCGTAATCTCTGAGGCAGACCCTCTGAGATAGACCCTCGGAGTCAGACCCGGTCATCCGGCCCGGGCGACACCTCGGGACGAGTACCGGAAGTAGAGCATGGCCACCATTGCGCAATGGATCGAAGGGGCGCGTCCACGCACCCTGCCGGCCGCCGTGGCACCGGTCGTCGTGGGGTCCGGGGCTGCCGCGGGCGAGGGCAATCTCGTCACCGGGTATGCCGTGCTCGCCCTCGTCGTGGCGCTCGCCCTGCAGGTGGGGGTCAACTACGCCAACGACTACTCCGACGGGGTCCGCGGGACCGACGAGGAGCGCGTCGGCCCGGTGCGGTTGGTCGGTCAACGGCTGGCCCGGCCGGTCGAGGTGAAGGTGGCCGCGTTCGGCTGTTTCGCGTTCGCGGCCATGGTCGGCTTGGCCCTGGTCGGTCTGAGCCAGACCTGGATCCTGCTGCCGATCGGGATCGCGGCGGTGATCGCGGCGTGGACCTACACCGGCGGACCGCGACCGTACGGTTACCTGGGACTGGGCGAACTGTTCGTGTTCGTCTTCTTCGGCCTCGTGGCGACCGTGGGCACGATGGCCACGATGAGCCCGCCGACTCCGGCGGCCTGGGTGGCCGGTGCCGGGATGGGGGCGATCGCCTCGGCCATCCTCGTGGTGAACAATCTGCGCGACATCCCGACCGACGCGCGGACCGGCAAGCGCACGCTCGCCGTCCGGTTGGGTGACCGCCTGACCCGGGCCCTGTACATCCTGCTGCTGACCGGCGCGGCCTGCGCCGTCCTCGTCGCCGCCACCTGGCGGCCGTGGTCGCTGCTCGCGGTGGCGTCGTTCGGGCTGATCGTGCGGCCCGCGGCCCGGGTGTGGGGCACGGCGAGCGGCCGGGACCTGATCGATGTGTTGGCCGCGACGGGGCTTTTCGAGATCGGGTATGCCGTGTTGCTGGCGGTGGGCCTGAGCCTGTGAGGCCCGATCGTCAGGGGTGAGCGTCCTCGACGGCGTTGTCGAGTTCGGCTCCGCGCAGCTTTCGCTTGCCGCTCGCCTTCTCGGCCTCGATCTCCTGCTTGTGCGACAGGTGGGCATCGACGCGGCGGTCGATCTGCTCGCCGAACCGGGCCCGCTCGGCCCGCAGCAGCGGGATGGACAAGATCGCGGACGCGACGGCGGCAACTGCCAGCGGCCACACGAACGCCTGCACCGTGCTCGGGCGACCGAAGGCGAGCCAGGCCAGCCCCAGGCATACGGCGAAGAGCACGAGGCGCTTGAGGGAGTAGCGCAACATGGTGGGTCCAATCTCGATCGGTGTCCCGATCGGTATCTCGATCGGTCAGGAGATGCCCGAGTAGCTGTGCTGCCCGACCATCCAGACGTTGACGACGAAGAAGTTCAGCAGGATGCACACGAAACCGGCGACGCAGATCCACATCGCCTTGCGCTGCTCCCAGCCGGCGGTGGCGCGCGCGTGCAGGTAGGCGGCATACACGGCCCAGACGACGAAGGTGGCCACCTCCTTGGGGTCCCAGTTCCAGTACGAGCTCCAGGCCTTCTGCGCCCAGATGGCACCGGCGACCAGGGTGAAGGTCCACAGGATGAAGCCGAGCATGTTCAGTCCGTATGCCAGTCGCTCCAGGGTCGCCGGGCCGGGGAGGGCGTCAACCAGACGCTGGCCGGGGAGGCGGCGCGCGCCGGCCGGGCGGGTCTTGATCAGGTAGGCGACCGCGATCGGCGCGGCGACGGTGAACAGCCCGACGGCCAGAACCGCCATCGTCACGTGGATCGGCAGCCAGAAGCTCTTCAGGGCCGGCATGAGTTCGCCGGGTTCGGTGTAGAAGGCGCGCAGCGCCAGACCCAGGGCGAGCAGAACGGGCAGGGTGACGAAGATCCCGAGCCACTCCCAGTGGTGACGGCGGGCCAGTGCGCAGTAGACGAGGGTGGCCACGCAACAGGCCGCGACGCAGAACTCGAACATATTGCCCCAGGGGGCACGGCCGGCGGAGAGGCCGCGCAGCACGACGGAGGCGAGCAGGAGGATGGCTGCGAGCCAGGCGAGGTTGACCGCGATGCCGGCGACCTGGCGGGCGCGCGGACCGGGTTCTCCCGAACCGCGGCCGGAGACGTGGTCGGCGTCCTCGTCGTCCGGGCCGGGGGCCGCCGTCGAACCCGAACTGGCCGGTCGACCGTCCGGCAGCACCATCTCTCGGCTGGCGGCGCGGTCGAGGGCGCGGTCGCGCTGCGCGGGCGCCAGCGCGTCCTCTGCTCGGCGCGAACTGATCGTGGCGAGGGAGGCCCCGAAGGCGAGCATGGCCAGCGCCATGACGACCATCGCCGAGATCAGCGAGATGTTCGAGTAATCGGCCAGGGTTGCGCGATCCACGTCCTTGGTTCCCTTCGGTGGTTCCCTGCGCGGTGGGCTGCTCCCCCCACTCTGCCACCATTGTGGGCGGGGGTTCGAACCCGCGCGACTGTCGGCCGGCCGCCGGGCGCCCGGCGGCGGGCGGGCGGCATACCACCGGGCCCCTCGGGCCATCCGGCCGACCAGGCTTCCCGGGTCACTCGGGCTACCCGGCTCACGAGTCGCGGGCGGGTCGCGTCGGGTGGGTGAGCGCGTCGGCCAGACCGTCGATGAGTTGGACCAGGCCGGCGTCCTCCGTCTTGGCCAGCCCGCCGACCTCGACCACGACCCCCGCCGGGTCGGCCCCACCGGCCGAGCCGGCCCCCTGCGCGGGACCGACCCGCACGAAGACGCGGCGGCGGCGGATCAACAAGGTGGCCATCAGCCCGGCCACCGTGACCAGTGAGGAGACGAGCACGAACATCGTCGCCGGATCTTCGCGCACCGACAGCCCGGCGAACCGGACGACCTTCTCCATCGTGATGCTGCCGCGCCCGCCGGGCAGTTGCACGGTGTCGCCGGGCCGCAGCCGCAGCACCACGGCCTTGCCGTCCTCGCCGGTGAGCTCCTTCATGGCGCCGGTGTCCAGGGCGTACACGTTCTGCGGCCTGCCGCCGGGGCTCAGTTCGCCCTCCCACACGGTCAGGGTCAGTTGCGGGTCGCGCAGATCGGGGAAGACCGAGCGGGGCTGCACCGAGTTCGGGTCGGCGGTCGGCACGAAAACCCCGGCGAAACCGAGTTGCCTGGCGGCCGGCAGGGCGGTCACCTTGATGGCGCCCACCGACAGGTAGTCGTCGTCTCTGGGCAGGAAGGGGGTCACCTGCCGGTAGAGCACCTGCCCGGCGGCGTCGCGGACGGTGACGAGCGGGGCATACCCGTTGCCGAGCAGGAAGACGGTGGCCCCGTCGACGGCCGCGGGATGGTTGACGCTGACCGTCTCCTTCCGCGGCGCCGCCCCGAGCCGGTCGGTGATCGTCGTGTATGCCGTGAACTCACGCGGCATACCGAGTTGGCTGGCGAGTTTGTCCTCGAAAACCGCCACGAACCGGTCGACGCGCAGCTGGAAGGGAGGCAGTTGTTCCACGTCGACGAGTGGGCCGGTGCTGATGGTGTCGTATGCCGCGACCGTGGAGGTGAAGGTTTCGCCCTCGGGGACGATGACGTCACCGCGCCAGCCGTTCAGATAGCCCACCGCGACGCCGACGATGACGGCGCACAGGCCGACGTGGAAAACGATATTGCCGGCCTCGCGCAGGTACCCCTTTTCGGCGCTCACCGAGGTGTCGTCATGGGCGTGGACCCGGAAACGTCGGGCGCGAAGTTCTCGGTCGGCTCGGGCCAGCAGCTCGGCCCGAGCGGTGTCGGTGGTCGCTGGCAGGATCCGACCATGACGCAACCGAGCCGGATGGGCGGGGGCGCGCGGCGGCACGGCCCGCACCTCGCGCCACAGCTGGCGGCTGCGCGGCACGATGCACCCGATCAGCGAGATCACCAGCAGGAGGTAGATGGCGGAGAACCACGGCGAGGTGAAGACGTCGAAGAGCGAGAGGCGGTCCAACCAGACCCCGACGCCCGGATGGTCGGCGAGGTATTGCGCGACTCGGGTGGCATCCAGCGAGCGCTGCGGGAAGAGGGAGCCCGGGACGGCGGCCACGGCGAGCAGCAGCAGCAGGAAGAGCGCGGTCCGCATACTCGTCAGCTGACGCCAGGCCCACCGCGCCCAGCCGAGCGGACCCAGCCGCGGCTGGGTCATGGTGGCCGCGTCGTCGCGCGGGCGGCGGGCGGATCGTTCGGGGGTCGGCGGGTTCTGGGTCTGCGGGTTGGGAGTCGGCGAGGTTTCGGGCGGCGGGTTCTGGGTGTGCGGGGTCTCGGGCGGCATCACAGCACCGGGATGAAGGTCGTGATGAACCGGGTCTGCAGCCACGACGTGACGGCCTCCCATTGCCCGCTGACGAGCAGGACGCCGATGAGCAACAGCAGAGCGCCGCCCGCGCGTTTGACACCCAACTTGTGGCGGCGCAACCACGCCGAGAGTCGTTCGGCCCGGGACCAGCCGGCGGCCAACAGCACGAACGGCAGTCCGAGTCCGGCGCTATAGGCCATCGCCAGCACCACCGCTCGCCCCATCGAGCCCGCGGAATCCCCGAACGGGGTCAGTGCATAGATCGCGGTGAGCGTCGGCCCCGTGCACGGCGTCCAGCCGAGGGCGAAGATCGCGCCGAGCAGCGGCGCGCCCACCAGACCCGCGGCGGGCCGCCACCGGGGTTTGAACTCGGCCTGCCCGCCGACTCGTTCACCGAAGCCGAGGAAGACCAGAGCGAGGACGATCACGACCGCCCCCCCGATCCGGGTGAGCAGTCGTTGATGCTCGACCAACGCCAGGCCGAACGCGGTGGCGGAGGCGAACCCGGCGACGAAGACCGCGGAGAAGCCGAGGACGAACAGCGCCGTGCCGAGAACCGCCCGGGAGCGGCCCGGGCGCCGACCCGACGAGGCGAAACCCGTCACGTACCCGAGGAAGCCCGGGACGAGCGGCAGCACGCACGGCGAGGCGAACGAGACGAACCCGGCCAGGACGGCGACCGCCAGGGCCACGGGAAGCGAGCCGTTGATGACGACGTGCGGGTCCGGCATACGACGGCTCAGCTCTTCTCGGCGAGGATGTCGTCGGTCAGGCCGGTCAAGGTGGCCACGCTGACCGGGCCGTTGATCCGCGCGGCGATCCGGTGGGACCGGTCCAGTACCAGGGTCGTCGGCAGGCTGGGCGCCTTGCCCTGCAGCGCCAGCAGCGGAGTTCCGTCGGCGGCGGCGAGCGAGGGGTAGGTGACCGCGTTGGCCTTCAGATAGGCCAGGGCCGTCTCGTCGGAGTCGCGGACGCTGATGCCGAGCAAGACGACCGGTTTCTTGGCAGCCGACAGCTTGGCCCAGGCGGCGATCAGGTCTGGGGTTTCCTCGCGGCAGGGCGGGCACCAGGACGCCCAGGTGTTGAGGATGACGACCTTGTCGGCGGCCGAGGCGATGTCCCACGCGCCGCCGCCGAGCAGCGGGCCGGCCAGCACGACTGGGTCGCCCCGCTTGTCCGGGGCGATCTTCTGCAGGCTGCCGTCGCCGGAGACGAAGCCCTTGTCGTCCCCGGCCTTGGCCTGTTCGGCGATCGAGTTCGGATCCGGGCTGCAGGCCGACAGGGCCGCGAGGGACCCTGCGGCCAGCGCCGTGACGAGGGTTCTAGTAAGGGTCCCGGCGAGAGTCGTGGTGACGGCCGGCGCCGTCCGCCGCCCCGTCACTCGCCGCCGATCGACGCCGTGCCGCCTCATGC
>JBDIAR010000179.1:0-6595 GCA_039812545.1 Dermatophilaceae bacterium
TGCGAACGGCACCACACCATCGTGCACCGCGACCACCTCACCGCCACCATCCACCCCGACCCCGACCACCGCAACCCCGACGACGGCGGTTCCGGCGTCAGGACCGGCGGCGTGCGCTGGTACCCGGCCCACCGGCATACCGACGCGGCCTGAACGGGGCGGTGGCTGCGGACAGGACCCGGGGTCAACTCACGGGCTGGAGGACACGCGCGTCGTCCGGTTGCGGAATCTTCGGAATGCTCATCGCGATCACGGAGGCGACCAGACACAGGCCGCCGGCGAAAAGCCACGCCACCCGGTAATCGCCGTTCGCGGTGCGAATCAGGCCGGCCACACTGGCCCCGACCCCCGCCCCGACCATGTGGGAGGCGAAGACCCAGCCGAAGACGACTCCGGACCGTTCGATCCCGAAATGCTGACGGCACAACGCCACCGTGGGCGGCACGGTCGCCACCCAGTCCAGGCCGTAGAACACGATGAAAACCCACAGGCTGGGCTCGACATCCGGCGCCAGCAGCCCGGGCAGAAGCAGCAAGGACAACCCGCGCAGCGCGTAGTAGACCATGAGCAGGATTCGGGCATCGACCTTGTCGGTGAGCCACCCCGAGCAGACCGTCCCGACGATGTCGAAGATCCCGATGACCGCCAAGAGCCCGGCCGCGGTCGTCGACGGCATCCCGTGATCGTGCGCCGCGGGGACGAAATGTGTCTGGATCAGGCCGTTCGTCGTCCACCCGCATACCCAGAAGGTCAGCACCAGCGCCCAGAAGACCCAGGTCCGCGACGCCTGCCGCAACGCGTCGAGCGCCAGTTGCACCGGGCTGCGGCTCTCGGACAACGCCACCGCGTCCGGCGCCGGCACATCGAGGCCGACCTGAAGGTCGCCGTACGGCCGCAACCCGACCTTCGTCGGGTGATCGACGAGGAAGAAGAACACGAGGGGCACGAGGATCAGCGAAAGAGCACCGACGATGGTGGCGGCATACCGCCAGCCCGAATGCTCGGCGGTCGCGGCGATCGCCGGTAGGAACACCAGCTGACCCGTGGCATTGGCCGCCGAGAAGATCCCCATCACCAGGCCGCGATGTCGGACGAACCAACGGTTCGCGACGATCGCCCCGAGCACGAGCGCCATCGCACCGGTGCCCACCCCGATGCAGATGCCCCACAGGAACCACAACTGCCACGGACTGGTCATCAGCGTGGCCGCCAGGCTCGACAACCCGACGAGGGCGAGCGCGGCCGCCACCGTGCGGCGCACGCCGTAGCGCTCCATGATCGCCGCCGCGAACGGCGCCGTCACGCCGTACACGACGAGGTTGAGGCTGACCGCCCCCGACGTCGTCGCCCGATCCCAGTCGAACTCCTCCTCGATCGGCAGGAAGAGAACCCCCGTCGATGACCGGAAGGCGGCCGCCGCGACGAGCGCACCCAATGTGACGGCGGCGACCACCCAGGCACGGTGTATGCGTTCGGCCATCCCCGCAGGATAGGGCCCGGATCAGCAGGTGAGGCACAGCCGGGACAGAGGCCGGGCATGGGCGGCCCCGGCAGGGTCGAGGAAGTCAAAGCCCCGCGCCACGACGCCGTACCACTCGGACGGCCTCAGGCGCACTGTCGACCAAGGAGTTCCCGTGCCCAACGATCCGACCGCATTGCCCGACCCCGCCTCGTTGTCCGGTATGCCGAAAGCCGTGGGACGTACTCGCCGGCTCTCGGCCCTCGGGTTCGTCGTCACCACACTGGCCGCCGGCGGTATCGGCATACAGCTGGCCACCGACCAACAGGCTCGCGAACAGGGCGAGACGGCGGCGGCCTCGCCCGTCGCACCGACGGCGGCGGCCGGTGAAAGCACGGCGAGTTCGGCGAGCGCGACAGAAGCCGGCGCGACGGCGACCAGTTCGAGGACCGGCACCGCCCGAGCGAACACCCGCGTGGCAACCCCCTCGACCACGCCCACCGCCACCGCCACCGCCACCACCGCCAAGACCACCACCACGACCACGCGTCAGTCCACGACGTCCGGCACGACGCAACAGGGCTTCACCCCGGTTCGCGGCGTGGCGGCCGGCGCCGGTACGGGACGCACCACCACGAAGGCCTCGTAACCGTCGCGGCCCCACCGCGCCGACAAGAACCCCCTCGTAGGCCGCCACCCCAACAGATCAGGAATCGTCATGCACCACAACACCTCCGCTCTCACCAGGATCCGGCAGTGGACCGCCGGCGCGCTCGGCGCAGCCGTCCTCGCCGGCGGCGCCGTCGGACTCCACCTGGCCACCACGAACACCACCGGCGACCAATCGGCCGCCACAGGAGTCACGACCGGGACGGACGACACTGCCGTCAGCTCATCGAGCGTCTCTGGGTCGACAAGTTCCGGGACGTTCGCCCAGGTCGCGCCGGTGACCAACGCGAACTCCGGCCCCCAGGCGAACACGGCGGCATCCTGATGGCCGCCCGGACTTCTCGCCCGGCGGCTTTGGCACCCGTCGGACCGGCCCGCCCCCAGCCGACCTACGCCCGCTCCTTCACGGCGATCGGCACGACCAACCGGATCGTCACAACGGACCCGACTTCGATCGTCCCGGCATACGCCCGAGCCGTCGCCTACCTCGACGACCTCGATCGGGTCGCCTCCCGATTCCGCACGGACAGCGAGATCTCCCGGCTCACCGAACGCGCGCGCACGACCGACCTGACCGTCCCCATCTCCCCGCTGCTGGCCGACGTGCTCAGCGCCGTCCTGACGGCGGCCCGGCTGACCGCCGGTCTGGTCGATCCCACCGTCGGTGCCGCTGTGGCGACGCTCGGGTACGACGACGACATCGACGTGGTGCGCGCTCGCCGAGACACCCCGGCGAGCGTCCCGGCTCGCGTGCCGGGATGGCGCACCGTCCGACTCGATCGCAGCACCGGTCGCCCGGTTCTGACCATCGAGCGAGGCACGGTGCTCGACGTGGGGTCGGTCGGCAAGGCGTATGCGGCCGACGCCTTGGCGAACGACCTCGCCGCCCGGCTGCCCGGCGGGTTCCTGGTGGACCTCGGCGGCGACATCGCCGTCGGCGGCACCCTGCCGGACGACGGTTGGGCGATCGGCGTGGAGGACCCCACCGGAGCGCTTTGCCAGGTCGTCGTCAGTCACGGTCAGGCCGTGACGACGAGTTCCACCCGTAAACGCCGCTGGTTCCAAGACGGCGTCGAACGCCACCACATCGTCGACCCGCGCACCGGCCAGAACGCGAGCGTCCACTGGGCCCAGGTGACCTGCGCCGCCGCCACCGCGGTGGAGGCGAACGCCGCGAGCACCGCGGCGATCGTCCTCGGCGAACACGCCCCCGGCTGGTTGAGCGGACACGGCATACCGGCTCGGCTGGCACCGAACCCCGACCTCACCGACGATTCCCGCCCCGTCTTCACCTCCGGTTGGGCCGCCGCATGAACGCCAACGAACTCCTGTGGTTCGCCTCCCGGGCGACCGGCATCGCCTCGATCGCGCTGTTGACCGCCGTCCTGGTCCTCGGGCTGGTCACGGCGGGGCGACGCGGACCGGGTACCGCTCGAGGCGCGGGGACCTCGGCCGTCGTCATGGGCCTGCACCGGACCCTGGCGCTGGGTTCGGTCGCGTTCCTGGTGGCCCACATCGGGACGGCGATCGCGGAAACCTACGTCAACATCGACCTGATCTCCGCGGTGGTGCCGTTCACGTCCGGGTACGAGACGGCGTGGGTGGGCCTGGGCTCGATCGCCGTCGACCTCGCGGTGGCGGTCCTGGCGACCTCCCTGCTCCGGCATCGGCTGCCGGAACGGCTCTGGCGCGCCGTCCACGTTCTCGCCTTCGCCGCCTGGCCGCTGGCGGTCGCGCACGGTTTCCTGCTCGGCACCGCCGACCAACCGCTGCTGCGCGAGACGACGCTCGCCTGTGGCGTGATCGGCGTGTTGGCGATGGGCTGGCGTCTCTGGCACCGCAATCACGACGCCCGTCGTCGCGCCGAGGTCCTCGCCGGGGAGTGGTCATGACGCCGTCCAAAGCCGCCGTCGCGGGCACCTCACCCGTCTCACTCGTCTCACTCGAGGCGCTGCGTGACGCCGGCCTGACCGGCCGGGGCGGAGCGGCCTTCGCCACCCACGTCAAGGTCGCCGCCGCTCGCGAACGGGGCGCCACCTTGATCGTCAATGCCTGTGACGGCGAGCTCGATGCCGCCAAGGACGCCTGGGTCGTCGAGCACCACCTGCCCGAACTCCGCCACGGCGCCGCCCTCGTCTGCTCCGGACGCATCCGGTATGCCGCCCACCGGGGCGGAGCCACGGCCGCCCGCCTGAGCCAGGCCGGCCTGGACGTCCTCGAACTCCCCCGCCGATACGTCTCCAGCGAGGAGAGCGCCATCGCGTCGTATGCCGCCGGCGGTCTGGCCCGGCCCCTGACCAAGCGGACCCCGATCGCGTTCGGGGCGCGTCACGCGAGCGGTCGACCGATCGAACCGACCGTCGTGTTGAACGCCGAAACGCTTTGGCGGGTGGCGCAGATCTCGGCCCACGGGCCGGACTGGTTCCGCAGGTTCGGCACGCCGGCCGAACCGGGGCCCCGCCTGGTCACGGTCGCCGCCCACGGCCGGGCCCCCGTCGTGCTCCAAACCCATGCCGGCGCGCCGGTGACCGACCTGCTCGCGGCAGCGGGCAGGTCGGTCGGCGAGCTGGTCGCCGTTAACGTCGGCGGGCTCGGCGGTACCTGGTTGACGGCCGCGCAGGCCGCGGGTGTGCGGTGGTCACGGGAGTCGCTGGCGCCGTTCGGGGCCTCGATCGGCCCGGGCGTCCTGCGGCTGCTGGAGCACGGCCGGTGTCCCGTATGCCATGCCGCCGATCTCGTCGACTATGCCGCCGGCGAGTCCGCCGGCCAGTGCGGGCCGTGCATGTTCGGGCTCCCCGCGGTCGCCGCGGACCTGCGAGCCATCGCCGACCGACGAGCCGATGCCCATGCCCTCGACCGGCTGCGGCACCGGGTCGGCGCCCTCCCGGGACGGGGGGCGTGTCGATTCCCCGACGGGGTCGCCGGCTTCGTCGCCGGATTGCTGTCGGCCTTCAACGACGAGGTGACCACCCACCTCCACGGCAGGTGCGCGCTGGCATACCGCGAGCACGAGCACCGGCATACCGTCCGAGAAGGAGTCCGAGAAGGAGCCGGCCATGTCGACTGACCGATCACGCCCCCCGGCCCAACGGGACGAGCGTCTCGCGGTCGACCGGGTCGCCTGCCGCGGGCACGGCGTGTGCGCCGCGTTGCTCCCCGACTCGGTCGAGCTCGACGAGTGGGGCTACCCGATCCTGCTCGACGGCTTCGTCGGCGCCGACCTCGTGGACCGGGCGATCCGGATGTGTCCGGCGCGGGCGCTCTATCGGGCGGCGGGCTCGCCCGTCGCGAGCTCGCGCGTCACGGGTTGGCCAACTCGGTGAGCGAGGCGATCTGCGAGGACGAACCGAACGCGATCAGCACCGTGCCCGCCTCGACGACACTCTCCAGGGGCGTGGCGGAGAACGGCAGGCCGGGTGCGGGCCGGACCGCGACGACCATCACCCCGGTGCGGCGGTGCAGGTGCAGGGCGGGGACGGTGGCGCCCACCAGCGGCGATCCCGCGGCGATGGGTACCGACTGGAGCCGAAAGTCCAACTCCTCGTCGTGCATGACCACGTCGAGGAACTCGGCGACATCGGGTTGCAGCGCGAAGGCCGCGATCCGCTCTCCCCCGATCCGCTGCGGGTTGACCGCGCGGGTGGCGCCGGCCAGCGTCATCTTCACCTTGGAGTCCGTGGTCCGCGCTCGCGAGACGATCACCAGGTCGGGGCGCAGCGCCCGGGCGGACAAGGTGAGGTAGACCGTGTCGGCGTCGGTTTCCAGAGTCGCGACCAGCGCCCGAGCCCGATCGATCCCGGCCCGGCGCAGGGTCGCGTCCTGGGTGACGTCCCCCACGAGATAGGGCACCGTCAGGTCCTTCACGCGATTGGCCTCCTGGTCGACCACGACGACCTGCGCGCCGGTTGCCAGGAGATGGTTGGTCGCGGCCCGCCCCACCCGGCCGTACCCGCACACGATGACGTGCCCGCGCATGGCGGCGATTCGGTGATCCATCCGACGCCTTTCGAAATGCCCGCGAAGATGCCCCTCGGTCACCATCTCCAGGAGCAGCGTGAGGTTATACAAACACGTGCCGACCCCGACGATGATGAGAACGATCGTGAACACCTCACCGGCCGGGGTGAGGACCCGCACTTCCCGGAAACCCACGGTGGCGACCGTGGTCACCGTCTGGTACGTGGCCTCCAGGAAGGTGAACCCCAGCAGCATGTAGCCCACGACGCCGAAGACGGTGACGCCGAGCAGCGACAGTAGCGCCACTCGGAAGCGTCGGACCGTGTCCACGTCCAACGAATAGAGCACCGCGGCCCCCGGTGGCTAGGGTCCGGAGTCCCCACCTCAACCCGATAGCGCGCGAGATAGCGCGCGAGACAACGCGCGAGTGGAGGTAAAAGCGGACGCTATGAGCATCCGCGATTACCTCCACTCGGTGGTTCTGGTGGTGCTGCGGCTGTGGATCAGCCG
>JBDIAR010000180.1:0-6550 GCA_039812545.1 Dermatophilaceae bacterium
CAGCGCCCGGCCCAGCGCCCACGCGAGCACCGGCATACGGGCTGACACTGACCGTGTCGTCGCACAGAATCGCGAACACCCGCCCGCGGGTCCCGCGCAGTTCGCGCACCGTGCGGACCGTCCGCAGCACCGCCACGGGCACCAGTGGCGCGAGGCCGATGATCGACTTGACCTGTTTGCGCAGGTCAACGGGCACCCGGGAGGGCATCGGGCCGGCGGACAGCGGCGCGTGGATCTCCAGCCGGGCGCCATCGGGTCGGGGCAGTTTCAGGTGCCAACCGGCGTCGGGTCCGCCGGTGCGGCGACGCAGCGTCACCTTGTTCCGGGTGAGCAACAGGTCCGGGGTGTCCAAGTAGACCGCGGTCAACAGCATCCGGCGGCGCGGCCCGAGGACGACCCGCGGCCCCAGGTCGGGCACCCGCCGGCCCCGGGCGATGTCGAACTTGCGCTCCCGCTCGATCACCCGCACCGGCAGCTCCGATCGACTGCGCCCCGGCGGCCGGGGCGTCGTGGCATCCCCGGGACGGTCGCCCGGGTTGCCCGATCCTCCCAGGTCCAGGTGAACTCGGGCCGCCCGACCCGCCGAGGTCAGCCGAGCGCGAACCGGGCCGAGAGGCGGTACATGAACGCCGCCATCGCATCCCGGGCCACCAGCAGGGTGGGCCGGTAGTACCGCGCCGAGCCGACCACCCAACCGGTCGAGATGCCGTTGGCGGCCAGCCAGCAGATCTCCTTGTAGTACGGGGTCCGGGCCGAGACGTCGACGAAGGGGCTGACGGCCGGCGCGGTGTATGCCGGTGAGCCGGCCAGTCGGTACATGAAGGCCGCCATGTCGCCGCGCGTGACGGCCCGGGCCGGCTGGAAGGAACGCTGGGCGCCGCTCGGGAAACCGGGCATGACCCCCTTGGCGTAGTTCCACATCATCTCGCGGTAGAACTGGGTGGCCGGGCGGATGTCGGTGAACGGACTGGCGGTGGGCGCCGAGTAGGGCTGCTTGCCCGCGAGGCGGTACATGAAGGCGGCCATCGCGTCGTAGGCGGTGGAGTTCAACGGCCGGAACGTCCGGGTGCCGTTGGCCTCGACCCAGCCGGTCGTCACCCCGACATTGGCCAGCCACATGATCTCGGTGTAGAACTGCCGGCTCGAGGGCACGTCGGTGAATCTCAGGGCCGGCGAGCAGGCTGCCGCGTTCCACGTCCGGCTCCACGACGACGTACCGGACAAGGCATACCCCAGCTTCGCCTGGGCGGTGAAGCCGGCCGAGCCGGAGATCCGGTAGCGGCCCGGAGTCGGGACCCCGACGTACCCAGAGGACGTGCGCACGACATACTGCACGCCGGCCTGAGCGGGGATGAAGACGCTGTCGTATGCCGTGCCGCAGCCGTCGATCAGGGTGGGCATCCGCGGGACCACCGTGATCACCGGCGGGGCGATGGCGCCCTTGATCGCGGCGACGGCGGCGACCAGGTCGAGCCGATGGACCGGCCGGTTGCCGTCGCGGGTGTCCAGGATCGTCGGCCCGGTGGTCCGCAGGATCGACTGGACCTTGTCGGGGGTGGCGGCGGCGGGATTGGCCTGGGCCAGGATCGCGATGCTCGCCGCGACGTGTGGGGATGCCTGGGACGTCCCGATGAAGGTCTTGCCGGCTGCGGTGATCATCACGCCGGGAGCCAGCACGCCGACCAGCGGTCCGCCCTGGGAGAAGAACGCGACGTCGTCCGACCAGTACCGCGTCGGGTCGATCTTCGTCGGGTCCGCGTTGTAGGTCCCGGAAGCGCCGACGGCCACCGCGCCGGGCAGACACGCCGGGGTGGCGACGCCGGAGGTGTAGGCCCCGGCCGTGGTCGCGAAGTTGCCGCTGGCGACCACCGGGGTGATACCGACGGCCCGAAGGTTGGTGAAGGCGTCCTGGTAGGGCGCCAGGGACGGGTCGCCGGTCTTCGTGCAGTTCACCGTGTTGTAGAGCGGGGAGCCGCCGATGCTGAGGTTGACACTGCGGACATGCCGCGCCACCCCGTTGAGGACGATGTCGTTGAGCGCTCGAACCACGTCGCTGTCCCAGGCGAGGACCTGGGGTGGAGTCGCCGGGTTGTTGTCATGGTCCACCAGGCTGAACACCTTGTAGACGTCGATGCCGGCGCCGGGCGCGGTGGCGGCGACGATGCCCGCGACATTGGAGCCGTGCTTGGCGGTGTCGAGGTCGACGTATGCCGACGGCTGGGTGGCGACGGTGGCGTCGTTCAGCAGTTTGACCCGGCAGGTCGTCGCGCCGATCTGCAGACAGGTGCCGAAGGCTCCCGCGGAGTTGAACGTCCCCTGGGTCGGGTTCCAGTCCAGGCCGGTGTCCAGGACCGCGACCCGGTAGCCCGCCCCTGTGTAGCCCTGAGCCACCGCGGTCGGCTGCCGGATCTGCTCAAGCGGACTCGGGTATGCCGTGCCGACCATGGGGACCAGCGCCGGCGCGGCGGCCGTCGCGGCCGACGGCTCGGTGAACGCGGAGGTGCCGGCGACGCGCGCGCGCAGTTTGGGAAGGCCGATCGAGACGACCTCGGGCTGGGCGAGCAACCGGCGGGCGGCGGCCAGATCGGCGATCGTGACCAGCTGGGTGGGCAGGGCCGAGTAGTCCCGGGCGATCGCGAGGCCGGAACCGGCGCGCTGCAGGGCCGCTCGCTTGACCGTCGATCCGGCCGCGGTGGCCAGGTTCAACGCTTGAGCCGTGCGGGCGCTCGAGCCGGCCGACCCGCCGGCCATGGCGCGGGCCATCTCGGGCGCGTCGTAGTTGACGAACAACTCCACCGGACCCTTGGCCAGCGCGGCCTCGACGTCGGCCGGGAGCGCCTTGGCCGGCAGTGTCGCCACGGATGGTGCCGTCGCGGGACGTGCGGCTCCGGGCGCCGCCGCCTGCGCTCCGGCCGGCGTCGCCGCCAGCCCGGTGGTCGCCGCCGTGACCGCGGTGATCAGCGCACCGAACGCACGCGTCGTCTTTCGCATCATGCCCCACCTCTCTGCCCGCCGAGGTGACACTCGACGGGGATGGCGGCAGCCCTCGGACCACCCCGATGGCCGACCTCACCGTCCGCCGGACCGCTCGACGCGGGGCGTGTCGGGGGTGAGGATGGGTCTATGAAGACCTGCCGGTGGAAAATTACCTCATTCACGGCCTGCTGCGTGCTGGCAATGGCGTTTTCGGCATGTTCCGCCCAAACGACCACGACCACGGCCACCACCACGGCCACCACGACCATGAGCACCACCCCAGCCGGAACCCCCTCGGCCGCGACCACGACATCCCCGGCCGGCACCGGCACACCCTCCGCGGGTCGGGCGAGCCTCGACCCGGCTCTGGTCAGTCGGCTCGGCGCGGCGCCCTGGGCCCGGGCCATCGTCATGGTGACCCTCGACGGCGCGGTCCCGCCCAGCCTGGGCGCGACCCTGCCGGACGGGATCTCGTCCGGACCGTATGCCGCCGCCAAGTCCGCGGCCCTGGCCCGGGCCGGCGCCGGCGTCCGGTTGGTCCGCGACCACAGCGCCCTGGCCTCGATGGTCGTCGAGTTCGAAACGGTCGCGGCGGCCAAGGCGCTGGCCGCCGATCCGAACGTCGTCTCGGTCACCGCCGACCGGACGCGCACGGTCCTCCCGCAGCCGACGATGAGCTGACCCGGGGCACCCGCGTTCGTCACGACGACGTCGGAAACCACCGATGAAGGTGGTGCACCGGCCCCGGCCCCGAGCCGATGTCGAGTTCGTCGGCCCGTTCCAGCGCCCCGGTCAGCCACTGCTTGGCCGCCCGCGCCGCGTCGACCCAGTCGCCGAGAACCGGCCGCAGCGCAGCGAGGGCAGAGGACAGCGAGCAGCCGGTTCCGTGGGTATTCGAGGTCGGGATCCGAGGCCCGCGGATTTCCGCGATGCGCCGTCGATCCACCCACACATCGACCGCGTCACCGTCGGCCAGGTGTCCGCCCTTGACCAATGCCGCTCCGACGCCGAGGTCCAGGATCGCCGCCCCCTGGGCCCGCATCCCGGCCACGTCGGTCGCCGTCACCGCACCGAGCAGGGCCCCCGCCTCGGCCAGGTTCGGCGTCACGACGTCGGCGACACCCACGAGTCGGCGCATCGCGTCCAGCGCGCCACCGGTCAGGAGCGGGGCGCCGCAGGTCGCCGCCATCACCGGATCGACCACGACGGGCCGTCCGGCCAGCGGCCCACCCGCCCGCAGGTATCCCGCGACCAGATCCGCCACCTCGGCCGAGCCCACCATCCCGACCTTGACCACATCGATCCGCACGTCGGCGATCAACGTGTCCAGTTGCCGGGCGACGAACTCCGGCGGCACCGATTGGATGCCGGTCACCCCCCGGGTGTTCTGCGCGGTCAACGCGGTCAGCACGCTCGTGCCGTACGCCCCGAGGGCAGCAAAGGTCTTGAGGTCGGCTTGGACGCCCGCGCCGCCGCTCGGGTCGCTGCCGGCGATGGTCAGCGCCACCACGGGAGCCCGTCGCGGCATACCAACCCGCCTCTCTTCCTGGGGTTTCTAGCGCCCGGGGGCGAGGTCACGACGACGGATCTTGCCGTTCGGGGTGCGCGGCAGCGAGTCGACCACCGTGACGACCCGCGGGCACTTGTATGCCGCCAGGTGCGCCCCGGCATACCGGCGCACGTCCTGCGGGTCGAGCGGACCGCCGCGGGGCACGACGAAGGCGGCCACGACGCGTACCCCGTCGCGCACCTCGACCTCGGTGACCGCCACGTCGGCGATGCCCGGATGGCCGGCCAGCACCTTCTCCACCTCGACCGGCGAGATCCGGTAGCCCTGCGCGGTCATCACGTCGTCATTGCGGCCGTGGTAGTGGACGTACCCGTCGTCGTCGAGGTGGACCAGGTCGCTCGTGACGAACCACGGGCCGCGCCGGCTCGCGGCCTCCTCCTCCGGCCGGCGCCAGTAGCCGAGCATCAAGCCGGGTTCGTCGCGGTCGACGGCCAGCACCCCGACCTCCCCCGTCGGCACGCTCTCGGTTCCCCCGTCGACCGGCAGCACGGTGACCCGGCGGCCCGGCTGAACCCGCCCGGGACTGCCCGGCCGGGTCGGGGTGGTCGGGCCGCTGGAGACGAATGTCGAGATCTCGCTCATTCCGAGCGCCTCGTAGAGCGGGACTCCGGTGGCCTCCCGCCAGGCCTGCCACAGGGCCGGGGCGAGCGCCTCACCGGCGACCACGCCGTGGCGCAACGAGGCCAGCGCGCCCGGGCCGGGCCGCCAGTCGTGCAGCCACTGGCGATAGACCCCGGGCACCGCGGCGAAGATCGTCGCCCCGTACCGATCGATCAGCCGCGGCCACACCGTCGGGTCGCGCGGCCCGTCGTAGACCACCGCGCAGGCGCCGCACGCCCACGGGTCGCTCAGGCCCACGCCGAGGGTGTACGTCCAGTTGAACGCCCCGGCGTGCAGCATCACGTCGTCGGCGCCGAGCCCGAGCCAGTGCGCGTACATCGGCCGCCGCCCCCAGATGCTGCGCTGCGCGTGCAGCACCCCCTTGGGCCGGTCGGTCGTCCCGGAGGTGTAGACCAGGAAGGCCGGATCGTTCGCGCCGGTGTCCGCGTATGCCGACTCAGGCGTCTCGGAGGCTACGTCCGCGCCGAGCCAGTCGGCGAGGTGCTCTTCTCGCACGACCGGTATGCCGGTGCTCGGCTCGAGCGTGTCGTCCTGCCGCTGGATGATGACGGCGGCGGCGCTGTCGCGGACGACGAAGTCGAGTTCCGCGGTGGTGAGTTGGGTGGACGTCGGCACGGCGACCGCCCCCGCAGCGATGGCTCCGAAGAAGGCGAGCGGGTAGGCGCTGGTGTTACCCAGGCGGATCACCACCCGGTCGCCGCGCCGAACCCCGGCCGAGCGCAGGCCGGCGGCGACCGCCCGGACTGCGGCGTCGAGTTCGCCGAAGGTCAACCGTCGCGCGGTGTCGGCCCGTCCGGCGGGGTCACCATCGTTCGCCGGATCGGCATGGGCGACGATCAGGGCCGGGCGGTCCGGGCCCCGATGGGCGGCCGGTCCGATGCAGTGCCGGGCCATGTTGAAGCGTTCCGGTACCGCTTCGAGGCTGTCGGGCGCCGTGTCGACCACCCCCTCATCCTGGTGGCCCCGGCCTCGGCACTCAACCGGACCCGCGCAGCCGAGCGGCACGGGCCGGATCGGGGCGCGGCGAGACCCGGACCGGCATACCGGGAGGGGTATGGTTTCATCAGGATGGTGGGGGACGACGCGAGGAGGACGCCATGGAGCTGCCGGCGCAGGAGATGACGGCGGTCGTAGCGCGCCTGCGGCGGGCCCAGGGCCAGCTCGGCGGCATCTTGAAGATGATCGAGGAGGGCCGCACCTGCCAGGACATCGTCACGCAACTGGCGGCGGTGTCCAAGGCCCTGGACCGCGCCGGCTTCGCGGTCATCGCGATCGGGCTGCGCCAGTGCATGGCCGACCCGGAGGGGACGGCGCTGGACGTCGACGCGATGGAACGGCTGTTCCTCTCGCTGGCCTGAACCGCCCGGCTCGGTTACCGATCGC
>JBDIAR010000181.1:0-6446 GCA_039812545.1 Dermatophilaceae bacterium
GACGGCCCTGGCCGAACTCGACGCGGACGGTCTCGACCTGACCGACCTGGCGGCCATCAGCGCCGCTCACGATGCGGCGAGTGTCGCCTGGCACTCGGCGTCGGCTCGGCGGCGTGACGAACCACCCATCGAGCGATACGCCGTCGCCATCGGCGAGCACCTGGCCCGAACCACCGACCTACGGTGGGCCACGGTCGTCGATCCGCTGGGCACCGACCTCGGCCTGATCGCACCGGACGACGACCGCGCCGTCATCCCCGGCAATCTCGTCGGGTCCCGGTGGTTGAACGGCACCATCGGCTGGATTCCCGGGATCGTCGGCCACCTGGCGCGCCTGCGCAACCCCGACCGCTGAGTCGTCCGCCGGGGCCAGGTGGGGGGCGTCAGGCCGGTACGAGGACGCCGATCGTCTCGACGTGGTGCGTCATCGGGAAGGCGTCGAAACCACGCACGTCGGCGAGCCGGTAACCGACCTCGCCGAAGGTGCGGACGTCTCGGGCGAAGGACGCCGGATCGCAGGCGACGTACCCGACCGCCCGCGGTTGTCGGGCGGCGATCGCCCGCACGACCTGGACGCCGGCGCCCTTGCGCGGCGGGTCGAGGACGACGAGGTCCTGACCGCCCTGCGCGGCCCGATTGGAGGCCAGCGTTCGGGCCACCTCCCCACGCAGCCAATGCACCCGCGAGCGCCCCGACACATTCGCCTTACCGGTGTTCCGCTTCCCGAACGCGACGGCCGCCGCGTCGGATTCCACGGCGAGCACCCGCCCGTCCGCTCCGACCGCCTGGGCGAGGGCAACCGCGAACAGGCCGACACCGGCATACAGGTCGAGGGCTCGTTCGCCCGGCCGTGGTGCCAGCGCACTGAGGAGGTGCGTGACGAAGGCCGCCGGTGCGCCCCGGTGGACCTGCCAGAACCCGGTCGCGGACACCTCGAAATCGGCGCCCCCACCCGGCCACCGAACGGCCTGTACCACCTCGCCGCTTGTGGCAGTCGGGTCCCGGCGGCCGCGAGTCGCCACCACGGTCGGTTCGCCCTGGCCGGCGTCGGTGACGAACACCGTGTCGGCCTGCGGCCAGAGCCGATGCAACACCGGGGCCGCCATGATGTCCTCGGTCGCCAGCAGGCACTCCTCGACGGGCACCACGTCATGCCCGCGATGGGCTCGCAACCCGGGCCGACCCGCCGCGTCGACGGCGTACTGCATCCGGGTCCGCCAATGCAGCCCCGCGGCGTCGCCCGGCACCGGGTCGACGACTACCGCCACGTCGAGCCCCGCCAGCCGGCGGAGTTGCTCGGCGATTACCCTGCCCTTGAGTTCTCGTCCGTATGCCGCGTCCGTATGCTGCCAGTCGCAGCCGCCACAACCGCCGAGTTCGCGCGCCCCGGCGTCCTCGACGACGAGGGAGGGACCGGCATACGGGCAGGGCGGAGTCCGGCGGTGCGGTGACGGTTCGAGGATGCGGACCGCGTCGGCCCGCAGAAAGCGATCCCCCGCCCCGCCCTCGGTGACGAGGGCCTCCACCAACTCGCCGGGCAGGGCGTGCCGGACGAAGACGACTCGTCCCTCGTGGCGGCCCACGACGTGACCCCCGTGGGCCACGTCGCCGCAGCGGATCGACAGGGTCGTGCCGGGAGCCGGTTGCGGGTCGCTCACTCGCTCGGACCGCGCAGCGAGGTGGGCACCGGGTTGTCGTACCACGCCTGCTCCTGGCCCTCGGCGGAACTCAGCTGCCAGGGCACCGAGGCGATCATCACCCCGGGGGTGAACAGCAGCCTGGCCTGCAGGCGCAACGCCGACTGGTTGTGCAGGATCTGCTCCCACCAGTGACCGAGGACGTACTGCGGGACGTAGACGACGACGACATCTCGGGGGTTGCCGGTGCGCAACGACTTGACGTAGTCCACGACCGGGCGGGTGATCTCCCGGAACGGGGACGCCAACACCTTCAACGGGACGGGGATCTGGCGCCGGTCCCACTCGTCGAGCAGCGCGGCGGTTTCCTCCGGATCGACGTCCACGGTGACCGCCTCCAGCGTCGAGGGACGCGCCGCCCTGGCATACGTGATCGCGCGCAGCGCGGGCTTGTGCACCTTGGAGACCAGGACGATGGCGTGGACCCGGCTGGGCAGGACGGTGGCCGTGGGATCGTCCGGCGGGGCGGCGGTCTCCTTGGCGACGTGGTCGTAGTGCCGGCGGATGCCCAGCATCAGCAGGTAGAGCACCGCCATGGCCGCGATGGCGTACTTGGCGCCCAGCGCGAACTTGGTGACGAGCACGATGCACAACACGGTGAACGACATCGTCGCGCCGATGCCGTTGATGACCCGGCTGGTCATCATCGTGCGGCGCACCTTCGGGTCGGTCTCGGTGCGCAGGTGGCGGTTCCAGTGCCGGATCATCCCGGTCTGACTGAGCGTGAACGAGACGAATACCCCGACGATGTACAGCTGGATGAGCTGGGTGACCTCGGCGTGGAAGATGACGATCAACGCGACGGCGGCGGCCGAGAGGAAGATGATCCCGTTGGAGAAGGCGAGCCGGTCGCCACGGGTGTGCATCTGGCGCGGCATGAAGCCGTCCTTGGCCAGGATCGAGGCCAGCACCGGGAAGCCGTTGAACGCGGTATTGGCGGCCAGCACGAGGATGATGCCGGTCATCGCCGAGGTGAAGACGATGCCCAGGGTGAAGTCGCCGAACACCGCGTGAGCCAGCTGGTTGATGACGGTGTCCTGGTGGTAGGCGTGACCGACGGGCACACCCCCGAGCGACAGCTGCTCCGCCGGGTCCTCGGCATACTTGATATTGGTCAGCCGGCTCAACACGACGATGGACATGAGCATCGTGACCGCGATGCCGCCCATCAGGGCCAAGGTGGTCGCGGCGTTGCGGCTCTTCGGCTTCTTGAACGCCGGGACGCCGTTGGAGATCGCCTCCACACCGGTCAGGGCCGCACAGCCCGAGGAAAACGCGCGCATCAAGAGGAAGACCATGGCGAACCCGGTCAGGTCCTCCATCCCCGGCAACGGCGCCAGGTCGTACTGCGCCGACTCGGCCTGGCCGAGGTTCCCGCTGAAGTACTTGCTGAACCCGAAGACGCCCATCCCGATGACGGCGAACATGAACCCGTACGTCGGCACGGCGAACGTCTTGCCGGATTCGCGGACGCCGCGCAGGTTCATCGCGGTCAGCACGACCACCAGGCCGACCGCCACGGGCACCTCGTAGCCCTGGACGAACGGCAACGCACCCTTGGCGTTTTGGACCCCCGAGGAGATCGAAACCGCCACGGTCAGCACGTAATCGACGAGTAGGGCGCTGGCCACGCCGAGCCCCGCCTTCGGTCCGAGGTTGACGGTCGCGACCTCGTAATCGCCGCCGCCGGAGGGATAGGCGTGGACGTTCTGCCGATAGGACAGCACGGTGATCACCATGACGAACACGACGCCGAGCGCGATCTGCCAGGAGTGGGTCGTCATGAACGCCCCGCCACCGGCGGCCAGCGTCAGCAGGATTTCGTCGGGCGCGTAGGCGACCGAGGACAGTGCGTCGCTGGCGAAGATCGGCAGCGCCAGATACTTCGGGAGCAGGGTTTCCCCCAACCGGTCCGAGCGCATCGCCCGCCCGAGGAGGATTCGTTTGATCACGCGTCCCGATGTGGCCACGGAGTCACCCTATTGCGTGCGAGCTCCGCCGAGGCGGTTGTTCGGGCGGTAGCGTTGCCCCGTGCACTTCGTGATCATGGGCTGCGGCCGCGTGGGCGCCACCTTGGCCGGGACGCTGAGCAAGATGGACCACGACGTGGCCATCATCGATTCCGACCCGGCGGCGTTCCGTCGGCTCGGGGTGGAGTTCGAGGGCCGGACCGTGACCGGGGTCGGTTTCGACCGCGACACCCTGCTGTCCGCCGGGATCAAGGAGGCGTATGCCTTCGCGGCCGTCTCCAGCGGCGACAACTCCAATATCCTGGCGGCCCGCGTCGCCCGGGAGACCTTCGGGGTCGAACGGGTGGCGGCCCGGATCTACGACCCGCAGCGGGCCCTGGTCTACCAGCGGCTCGGCATACCGACGGTCGCCACGGTGCGGTGGACCGCCAACCAGATCATCCAGCGCCTCGTCCCCCAAGGGTCGGTCCCCGAACTCACCGACCCCAGCGGCAAGGTCGTCGTCGCCGAGATCCCGGTCAGCACCGCGTGGATCGGGCACCGGCTCAGCGAACTGGAGGGCGAGGCCGGTATGCGGGTCGCCTACATCACCCGCCTGGGCGACGGGATGCTGCCCGGCCCGGACACGGTCTACCAGGACGGCGACATCGTGCACGTCGTCGCGGCACTCACCGACCTGCCCCGCGTCGAGGAACTCGCCATGACGCCGCCGACCGCGCACTGAACCGGCCCCCACCACCCCCGCGTCCCAACGTCCTTCGAGAGGTCCCCACCATGCGAGTCGTCATCGCCGGAGCCGGCAGCGTCGGGCGCTCGATTGCCCGCGAGCTGCTGCACAACGGCCATCAGGTCCTGCTCGTGGACCGTAACGCGACCGACCTGGAAGCCAACCGTGTTCCGGACGCCTCGTGGCTGCTCGCCGACGCCTGTGAGATCGCGACCCTGGAGGAAGCCGACCTCGCCGACTGCGACGTCGTCGTGGCGGCCACCGGGGACGACAAGGCGAACCTCGTGCTGTCGCTGCTGGCCAAGACCGAGTTCGGGGTCCCGCGGACCGTCGCGCGGGTCAACAACCCCAAGAACGAGTGGATGTTCGACGAGGCATGGGGTGTCGACGTCGCGGTGTCGACGCCACGACTGATGACCGCCCTGGTCGAAGAGGCCGTCAGCGTCGGAGACCTGGTGCGGATCTTCGAGTTCCAGCAGGGCCACACCGTCATGGTGGAGATGACCCTGCCCGAGGACAGTCCGTATGCCGGTGTCCGGCTCGGCGATGTCCCCCTGCCCGACGACACCGTGCTCGTGGCGATCATCCGGGACTCGCGGCCCATCGCCCCGACCCGCGACGACACCCTCGAGGCGGACGACGAACTGATGTTCGTCACGACGGCCGAGGTCGAGGAGACGCTGGAGTCCATGCTCTCCCCCGGCGAGCGACCCGCCCGCCGCGACTTCGACGAATAGACCGGTCCCCAGCGCGCGCCGCCACACGCCGGACACCGGACACCGGACGCCGCCGCGACTCGGCGGTCAGGCGGCTATGCCGTGCTCGGCCGGTCGGGATGCTCGCGCTGCCGGGCGAATTCGGCGGCGGCCAGTTCGGGATCGATCGGGGTGTGCCCGCGCAGCAGCACGGCCCCCATCGCCATGATCGTGACCAGGTACAGCGGCCAGCCGAGGACCACCTTGGCGACGGCCAGCGCACCGATATTGCTGGCGAGGTACAACGGCCACATCACGACCATGCGCACGGCATACATCGCGACGAGCACCCAGGTGAGTTTGGCCGCCAGCTTGACCACACCCCGATGACGATGCCAGGCCAGCGGGTCCTCGGCGCTGGCCGAGGGGTCGCCCGCGCCGATCAGGAAACCGAGCAACGGCCAGCCGACGAGATTGCTGGCGAGCACGACGGCTCCGTATGCCGCGTTCGAGATCATCCCGGGGATGAAGGCGTCCTCGGCCCGACCGGACCGCAGCGCGAAGAAGGCGGAGATCGCGACGCCACCGATGGCATACGCGACGAAGCGGAGGTCTTGACGTTGCACCAGGCGGACGACGAGCGCGATCACGCAGGGGCCGGCGGCGGCGACCAGGCTCGTCGTGAGGTTGCCGGTGATCATCCAGGCGATGGCGAATCCCACCGTGGGCAGGGCCGATTCGATGGCGCCGCGGACACCGCCGAGGGCGGCGACCAAGCGCGCGCGCACGAGTTCCTCCACGCTGGCGTACCCGGGCAGGGAGCCGGGCGCCCCGGGAGACGAGGTCGGGGTCGGGTCGGGGGTCGTCACGGCAGCAGCTCGTAGGAGGGGTTGAAGATCGTCGCGACCCCGTTCTGGAAACAGACCCGCCCGGTGGCCTGTAGGGCCGTCCCGGCGTTCACGCCGTGCAGGTGACGCCGCCCGATCCACACCAGATTGACCGAATCGCTGCCGTCGTAGAGCTCGGCCACCAGAGCGGGCACGTTGACCCGCGGTCGCAGGGTGATCGAGCGGACGGTACCCACGACGATCACCTGCTGGCGGTCGACGAGATCGCGGATGTGCGTGCCCCCCTTGCGCAGCGCATCCTCGCGCAATTCGTGGGATTGCAGTTCGTCATCGGTCTTGGTGAACCGGCCGAACAGCCGCTCGAACAGTCGGGGGCTTTCGGGGGCGGGTTCGGCCGGGGCCGGTTTACGCCGCCACCGCGCGGTCTCGGACAACGGTTTCCCCCTCGTGCTGGGCTGTGACAACTGTACGGCTGGGCCTGGACAACTGTACGGCTGGGCCTGCGCGGT
>JBDIAR010000182.1:0-6437 GCA_039812545.1 Dermatophilaceae bacterium
TCGACGTCGGCCTCGTCCAAGGCGACCGGGACGAGGTACATCCCGGATTCGGAGAACGGCTGCGGTGCCTCGCCGGCGTCCCCGGACCAGCCGACCCAGGCGCCGGGGCGTCCGCGCATCACCGACTCCATGGCGGTGACCAGGCCGCCGGGACTGCGCCGCCAGGACGTGCTGCCGTCTGCGGCGACGGTGCGATCCACGGGCAGCCGGTTGGCGGCGACGACGAAGTCGAACGTTGGAGTGGTCACGGAACTCGCTCTCTACGCGGCGGTGGCCCACCCGTCAGGGGCCGTTGACCTCTCCTCAGGGTATGCCGGTGCCCGGGATAAGGGCGACTCGGCGGGTCGACTCGGCGGGACTCGTGCGCGGTCTCGTGGGCCGACTCGTGCGCGAGATGGCGCGCGTGTGTCTCATACCGGCGCGTAGCGGTGGCGGATCGGCGCGAGTGCGCCTACGGTTTCCCCATGCTCATTTCGGACGTGTTGCGCAACAAGGGCCAGGGAGTCGTCACCGTGCGGCCGGACGCCACCGTGGCCACCCTGCTCGCCCTGCTCAACGAGCACCGGGTCGGCGCCCTGGTGGTCAGCGAGGGCGGGTCCGATATCAAGGGCATCGTCAGTGAACGCGACGTCGTCCGCCGGCTGCACGCCGACGGCGCGGACGTGCTGGACGGCCCGGTGTCGGCGATCATGACGGCCGACGTCGTGACCTGCGGCAAGGGTGAGGAAGTCGAGAAGCTCGCCGAGACGATGACCGAGCAGCACTTCCGGCACGTCCCGGTTGTGGACGAGGACGGCCAGATGATCGCGATCGTCAGCATCGGCGACGTCGTGAAGTCTCGGATCAACCAGTTGCAGGCGGAGCGCGACCACCTGCACGCATACATCCAGCAGTAAATCCAGCAGTAAACGGACGCCCCGCGCGCCGCGACGTTTCGCGGAGAACACCCATCGGCGCCACGGATTGTCGGGCGCTGCCCGGGTATGCCGACTCCGTCGCTTACCGTAGTGACGTGACCGACGACACCACCTTGGGACACCCGGTCGTCCCGCGGCTGGAGCATCTCGGCCCCTATCGGCTCATCGAGCCGCTCGGCGAAGGCGGAATGGGGGTCGTGCACCTGGCGCTGGACCCGTCCGGGCGCGCCGTCGCGCTCAAGGTCCTGCGGTCCAGCATCGCGCACGATCCCGATGCCCGGGCCCGGCTCGGCCGTGAAGTCGAAACCCTGACCCGGGTGAACACCCCCCGGGTCGCCAGCGTCATCGACGCCGACATCATGGGTACCCGGCCCTACCTGGTGACGCGGTACGTCCCCGGGCCGTCGCTGGACGAGGTGGTCGTGGCCGGCGGCGCGCTGCGACCGGCCGCGCTGCTGCGGGTGGCCACCGGGTTGGCCGAGGGGATTCGGGCGATTCATGCCGCCGGGGTCGTGCACCGCGACGTCAAGCCCGGGAACGTGCTGATGGAGGACGACGACCCGGTCCTCATCGACTTCGGGATCGCGCACATCGCCGACGACGCCCGGGTCACCTCGACGGGGCTGGTGATGGGTACCCCCGGGTATCTCTCGCCCGAACTCGTCGCCGGCGCCGACATCACCGAGGCCACCGACTGGTGGGGGTGGGCGGCCACCCTGACCTTCGCCGCCTCGGGCCGGCCGCCGTTCGGCCGGGGCTCGATGGAGGTCGTGCTGGCCCGGGTCCGCAACGGCGAACCCGACCTGGCCGACGTGGACCCTCGGCTGGCCCCGCTGCTGGCGGCGACGCTGTCCCCGGATCCGGCACGACGCCCGCATACCGACGAGGTCATCGAGGCGCTGCACCGGTATGCCAGGGGCGGGCCGGCGTTGTTGGCCGGAGCCGGAACCGGAACCGGAGCCGGCGTCGGGGGCGGCGGACCGCGGACCTCGGTGCTGCCCACCGCGCCCGCGCCTCCGGTCTGGGCCAGCCCGCCCGGTCCGCGCCGTGACCTACCGCCGCCACCGGCGGCGCGTCCGGTGCCACCACCGGCCGTGCCGGTGAACCGTGCCACCGAGGCGCCGGCGACCACCGCGCGGGAAGGGGACGGTCGGATCGGCCGACCGGCCAAGCGTGGGGTTCTGGGGGCCCTGGCGGCGGTGGTCGTGGCCGGTGCGGCCTGTGTCCCGGCGATCGCCGTCGCCGCGCTGGTCGCCTGGTGCCTCGTCGCGCGGACGACGGACCTGGCGATGACCTCGCTGGTGTTGCGCCGGCACGATCGCGGTCGGCGGCGTTCCGATGTGCCGCTCAGCGTGGCGGTCGGACCCTGGCACCTCGTGCGGGCCGTGTTGGCCACGGCGCTGACCTTGATCCTGCCGGCCGTGGTGGCCGGCGCCGCCAGCCTCGGGACCGCCCTCGGCCTGTCGGTCACCTTCTCCGGTACCCCGGATCCCGGCGGCGCGATCCCGTTGGCGACGGGCGTCGCGGCCGGGGTGGCGATGTTGTGGTGGGGCCCGGGCGGGGTGTCGCTGCGGCGGGGCTCGCGCTCGTTGGCGCGGGGCATCGCGGCCCAGGACAGTGTCGACCGGGCGGTGATCACGGCTGCCCTGGTGCTGGCCGCCGGGCTTCTGGCGTGGGCCTGGGCGCGACACGGCGTCGTCGACTGGCGCCCGCTCGCCACGAATCCGATCAAGCTGTTCGGGTTCGTCGGCTGACCTCGACCCGGCTAAAGCGTGTGACTTCGATCACATTCCGCGGGTCAACCCGGGGTTGCGACCATGCAGGGAGAGCACGGAATGGTCGCGAAACGATCACGGCACGGTAACGGCCGAGGTTGAAATCGCAACGAGAGTTCCGTACCGTCTTCTTCGGTGGCCGGAGCTTTGGGGCTCCTGTTCTCGGGGAACAACTCGATAACCGCATCGCACGATAACTACATCGCACGAACCACCACGGTCACGTCCGCAGCGCCAAGCCTCGCCAGGCGGACGTCACAGCCCGGGTCATCCCGGGGGCCAGGCGAGGGTGGGGGACCCAGAGCGGACGGCATACGTCGTCCTTGGGGTGAGGTCGGATGACATCCGGCCGGGCACCTGACAGCCCGAACCCGACAGCTAACCCCGCAGGCGCCACGTCAGGAGAGGAATCAACCACTTTGCTCAACCAGACCAAGCACGCCGAGACCAAGACCAGCAAGATGTCCCTGCGGATCGCCGGCATCGGCGTGGCGAGCGCCGCGACCGTCGGGGCCGGACTGGCCCTGGCCCCCTCGGCCTCCGCCGCCAACATTTGGGACTCGCTCGCATACTGCGAGTCGGGCGGCAACTGGCACATCAACACCGGCAACGGCTTCTACGGCGGCGTCCAGTTCACCCAGCAGACCTGGGTCGGCTACGGCGGCCGAGCCTACGCCCCGCGCGCCCACCTGGCTTCCCGCGAGGCCCAGATCGCCGTCGCCAAGAAGGTTCTCGCCGACGTCGGCCCGCGCGCCTGGCCGGTCTGCAGCCGTCGCGTCGGCCTGACCCGCGCCAACGGCCTGGGCGTCTCGACGCCGGTCACCGTGTCGCGGTCCACGACCCGCACGGCTCCCAAGCCGGTCGTCAAGGCTCCGGTCGTCAAGAAGCCCACCGTGGCCAAGCCCGTCGCGAAGCCCACCGTGACCAAGCCGACCGTGGCCAAGCCCGTCGTCAAGCCGCGCGTCATCGCGGTCAACACCGGCACGGGTGCCGCCTACACCGTCAAGGCCGGCGACTCGCTGTCCGCGATCGCCGCTCGCCTGCACGTCAAGGGCGGTTGGCCGGCGCTGTTCGCGGCCAACCGCGGCACCGTCGTCAACCCGAACCTCATTTTCGTCGGTCAGGTGCTGCACCTGCCGTGACCCGGAGTTGACCAGCAGCTCTGAACACGTCCTGTGGGGCCCGCCATCCGGTGGGCCCCACAGGACGTTTCGGTGTCAGCGCTGGAAGTGTTGGTAGTCCCAGCCGACGTACCACGCGAAGCCGCGGGAGGTAAGGGCCCGGGTCAGCGGCGAATCGGCATACAGCATCCCCGGTCGGCGGACGCTGCGGTCGATGAACGGCGCCCCGTTGGCGGGGGACCAGGTGCCGTTGGGTTCGCGGTACGGGTTTTCGACGGGGTTGACGTCGAGCGCCCGGCCGTAGGAGTGCGGCGAGACGACGCCGGGGTTGCCGGTGACCGGGCGACAGGAGAAGGCGTAGGTGTTGTCGGCGGCCATCGAGCGCCGGTCGTCGTTGCCGTACGCGCTCGGATCCTGCATGACCCGGATCGGGTACTTCGCGTCGAACCCGGCCTGGAACGCGGCGATCACGGCGGGCACGACGTCGGTCCGCACGATGAGCCGCCCGCGGTGGACGAGCCCGTCGAAACCCCAGTGGTTCATGTCGATCGTCGTCAGCTGGGCCGGCCCCACCGGGCAGCCGGGTCGATAGCTGAGCGCCACCTCGGTGCGCAGCGTCGGATGGGTGGTGGCCGACAGTCGCGCGACCCGGGTGATCGTGACCGGTGCCGAACGGATCACGGTGGCGGTGCCGGTGATCTGCCAGGCGACGCGTGAGGTGAAGCTGCCGACGCGGCCCCGGCCGGTGTCCAGGGTGAGGCGGAACGCGCCACCGGTCGTCGTGGCGCCAGCCGGCCGCGAGGTCCACGTGGTGCCGATCAGGTCTTCGACCCAGACGCGTTCGCCGGCGGCGCGGGGTTCGACGTACCCGGTGATCGAGACCGTGGCCGGTGCGTCGATCGTGCTCGCCGCCGTGGGGGCGGTGACGACGACGCGCGCCGTGGTGGTGCGGTTGACCGTGAACGTGGATGAGTACTCCGTGCGGGTCCGGTTGGGGACCCGGTATGCCGCCCGTAGCCTGACGGGGGTCAGGGCGCCCGCGCCGGTGCCGACGTAGCCGGCGAAGGCTCCGCCGGCCCCGGTCGTGACCGTCGCCACCTGAGCCCAGGTCCCGTCGGGTCGTCGGGACTCGATGCCGATGGTGCGCCCGGCCAGGGCGGGGGTGAGGCGCCCGGTGAGTCGGTAAGGCGCGCTCACATAGGCCAGTCCGGCGGAGCCGTCGAGGACGACCGTGGTGTCGGCGATCGGCAACGCCCCGGAGGCGAGCGTCGCGGCGCCGAGCGACACGGCATACGAGAAGGTGCCGGCCGCGGTCACGGTCACGTTCGTCGCGAAGGTGCCGGCGCTCACGGGGAGGGAGACGGTGCGCTGGGTCGCGCCGGGTGCGGTGTAGGTGAGGGTGACGGCGGTGGTCGCCGCCGGCGTGGCGAGCGCGCCGCGCAGGGCGATCGAGCCGTGGTCCTCGTACCAGCTGTTCAGCGTGACGCACGTGCCCGCGCAGGACGCCACGACCGCGGCGGTCGGCGTCGTAAGCCCGGCGCGCCGGAACAGGAACGCCGCCATCGCCTCGCGACTGACCGGCAGGGCGGGGCGGTACTCGCGAGCGCCGTCGGCGCGCAGCCATCCCGTGCTGATCGCCCGGGCGAACATCCAGGAGATCTCGGTGGCGAACGCCTGCCCCGGGCGGACGTCGACGAACGGACTCGTCGCCGGCGGGGTGTATGCCGGTGCCCCCGACGCGCGGTACAGGAAGGCCGCCATCGCCTCGCGGGTGATCGGGTCGCCCGGTCGGAAGTAGCGCCGAGAGCCGACGGTCCACCCGGTGGAGATGCCCCGGGCATACATCCAGCAGATCTCGCGGTAGAACGCTTGGCCCGGCGCGACGTCGGCGAACGGGCTTCGGGTCGGCGGGGTGTATGCCGGTGCGCCGGCGGCGCGGTACAGGAACGCGGCCATCGCCTCGCGGGTGACCTTGGCGCTCGGGCGGTAGACGCGGCCGCCGGCGACGGGCCAGCCGGTGCTGATGCCGCGGGCGGCGAGCCACGCGATCTGCGGGGCGAACGGATGCGTGGGCGCGACGTCGAGGAACCCGGTGCCCACGGCGGCGACGCTGGGAGCCGCGAGGCCTGGGGCTTGCGGGATCGCGGTCGTGGGGTTCGCGGCTGCCGGGCCCGCGGCTGCGGCGGCGGCGGCGGGCTGGGGCGGGCCCGAGGTGCTCGCGACGGTCAGGGCGGCGGTGATGGCCGTGAGTCCGGCGGCTGCCCGGGTCAAGCGGGTGCGGGCGGATCGGTGCGGCGTGGTGGACGGATACATGCGGGCCTCCTGGTTCGGACCGTGGAACTGTCGGCTGCGAGGGGCGGTCACGGTGTCCGACGTCCGTATGCCGGCCGAAGTTGAGGCTAGCCCGTGCCGAGTTTCCCGGGGCCGAACCGGCCGGGGCAGGGAAGGTAGGATCGGCGACTGACCCGGCGCACGTCATACGGTCTCTGGCTGTTGTTGACCTCCGGCTCCGGGGTGCCCGCCGACGTGGCGCAATTGGCAGCGCACCTGTCTTGTAAACAGGTGGTTACGGGTTCGAGTCCCGTCGTCGGCTCCACCGCCCACCCAGGGCGAACTCGGGTCGT
>JBDIAR010000183.1:0-6354 GCA_039812545.1 Dermatophilaceae bacterium
GTCGGGCCAGACGCTCGGCAGCACCTGCGGCGGCGGCTCCACCCGCTGCCGCGGCGGCGGGGCGGGCGGCCGGCGCCGGGCGCGGCGGTTTGGCGGCGTTCTTCATCTCCGTGGTCTCTGCGGCCCGCGGGTCCAGGGCCGGTGGCGGCATGACCGTGGACATCCAGTGGCCGAGCCGCTCCTTGTCGTGCAGCAGGTCGCGGATGTCGTACTCGGCATACTCGAACTGGGGGCTCCAGTGCAGCGCGTCGAACGGGCACACCTCGACGCAGATCCCGCAGTACATGCACAACGAGAAGTCGATGGCGAACACGTCCAGCACATTGCGCTGCCGCTCCCGGCCACCGGGCGTGGTCGCCGGGATGGTCTCCTTGTGGCCCTCGATGTAGATGCACCAGTCGGGGCACTCGCGGGCGCACAGCATGCAGCTCGTGCAGTTCTCGATGGCCAGCGCGATGACGCCGCGGGTGCGTGGCGGCAGGTTGGGCTGGACGTCGGGGTACTCGGCGGTATGCGTGGGCTGCATCGCCGTCTTCAGGGTCGTCTTCAACCCGGCGCGCAGACCCGGCAGGAACTTCGGGCTCATTGCATCATCACCACCACGACGGCCGTGATCGCCAGCTGGAGCAGCGAGAGCGGCACGAGCCACACCCAGGCGATGCGTTGGAGGACATCGGATCGCAGCCGCGGCCAGGCGGCGCGGATCCAGGACAGGCAGGCGCCGAACAGCGTCACCTTGATGAGGTTCCACAGCCAGCCGAGCTGGTCGTTGAGGAACGGTCCACGGTGGCCGCCGAGGAACAGGTCGGAGAACAGCAGACCCATCACGACCATGCCGGCATACTCACCGAGCATGAAGAACGCGAAGCGCAGGCCGGTGTACTCGGTGTAGGGACCCATGACGATCTCGGAGTCCGCGATCGGCAGGTCGAACGGCGGGCGCTGGAGTTCGGCGAGCGCGGCGACGAAGAAGCAGAACGCGCCCGGGGCCTGCCAGAGCAGCCACCACGGGTTCCAGGCCTCCATGATCCGCGGCAACGACAGGGTGCCCGCGGCGAGCGCCACCGAGGCGGCGCTGAGGACCATGGGCAGTTCGTATGCCACGAGCTGGCCGGCCGCGCGCATGCCGCCGAGGTAGGAGTACTTGCTCCCCGAACCCCAGCCCGCCATCAGCAGGCCGTAGACACCGACGCCCATCATGGCGAGCACGAAGACCAGGCCGGCGTCGAGGTCGACGCCGACGATGGTCGGTGTCAGCGGGATCGCGGTCAGCGCGACGATATAGGGCACGACCGCGACGGCCGGGGCCAGCCGATAGACCTTGGCGTCCGCCGAGGCCGGCGTGGTGTCTTCCTTCTGCAGGAACTTGACGGCGTCGGCGAGGAGTTGGGCCCAGCCGTGGAAACCACCGGCATACATGGGGCCGAGCCGGCCCTGCATGTGGGCGAGCACCTTGTGTTCGACGTAGCCGATGTACAGGGCCATCACGAAGTAAAAGGCGATGACCGCGACACAGCGGATGACGATGTCCAACCAGATCGGCATCAGCGGGGCCCCCAGCTCTCGTCGGGCAGCCCGGGGGGCGCCATCTTCTTGCGTTGGTGTCCGCCGGCGGCCTCGCCGGGTTCTTTGGCGCCGGGCCAGTCCTTGCTGACCCGCGAGGTCAGCACGAAGTCCTTGCGCCACGGGTGGCCGACGAAGCCGTTGGGCAGCAGCAGCGGGCGCAGACCCTGACCGGTGCCGTCCTCGAAGCCGTCGAAGGCGACGCCGAACATCTCGTGGCATTCGCGTTCGTGCCAGCGCACGCCGGCGTAGACCCCGGTGAGGGAGGCGATGCTGCCCTTCTCCGGAACCCGGGTGCGGATCATCGTCTGCTCGAGGTTGCCCGGACCGGCGGGCCGGTATACGTGCAGCACGATGTCGAACCCGGGAGTCTCCTCGGCATCGGTCTGGTCGACCGCGGTGAGGAAGTCGAAGTAGAGGTAGCCCTGAGCCTTGAGCTTGCGGGCCTCATCGACCCAGTCGGCCAGCGCGACGTCCGCGCAGGGGAAGTCGCCCGTGTCGTTTGCGTCGTTCGCGTCGGTCATGACGCCGTCCCTCCGATCGTCCCGGCGGCCGCGGCCACGGCGGTGTCTTCGGGTTTGCCCACCATCGGTCGGGTGGCAACGCCGGCGCTGATCGGCCCGCGCACGGCATACGGCGAGTCGAACTTCTGCGCATACACGGTGTGGTCGGTGCCCTCGGCGGCGATCTTGGCCTGCAGTTTGAGGATGCCGTGCAGCAGTGCCTCGGGTCGCGGCGGGCAGCCGGGGACGTAGACGTCGACCGGCATGATCTGGTCGACGCCCTTCATCACCGAGTAGGAGTCCCAGTACGGGCCGCCGGTGTTGGCGCAGGACCCGAATGAGATGACGTACTTGGGTTCGGGCATCTGGTCGTAGAGCCGGCGCAGCGGGGCGGCCATCTTGTCGGTGACGGTGCCGGAGATGAGCATCAGGTCGGCCTGGCGCGGACCGGGGGCGAACGGGATCACCCCGATCCGCATGAAGTCGTGCCGGCCCATCGAGGTCGAGATGAACTCGATCGCGCAGCACGCCAGACCGAAGTTGAAGCACCACAACGAGTAGCGCCGACCCCAGTTGAGGACGAGCCGGATCGGTTTGGCGGCGTGTTCACTGAGCGGTCCCACTGCCGGCATGGGCAGCGGGACCGGAGTGTGCACTACCCCCGAGGCTTGGTCGTTGACGGCCATCACATCCACCTCAGCAGTCCGTGACGGGCGGCGTGACCCAGGCCGAGGCCCAGGACGCCGACGAAGATGAAGACCTCCACGAGGGAGGCGCGCCCCAGCACGCTGTCCCGCAGGACCGTGGCCCACGGGAACAGATACACCGCGTCGACCGCGAAGATCACGTACAGGTAGGCGTAGACGAAATAGCGGACGTTGGTCTGCGCCCACCCCGTGCCGACCGGGTCGACACCGGATTCGTAGGTGCGCGCCTTCATCGGCGACGGCACGCGGGGAGCGAGCAACCAGCGAGCCACCATGGCCACCGCGTACAGGACGATGCCTGCCAGGACCACGGAGGCGACGACGATGTAGCCGGACATGACCCCCACACTAGGGGAACGCATCCCCCGAGGCGACGACGAGGGGGCGTTGTCCCTGTAGATGGACGCATCTTCGGTAACGGCGGTCGCTTCGTGCGCCGAGTGTCGTGGGTCACCTTCCGTGAACGGGAGGTGACACGGGGGTTACCCGCCGGTAGAGCTCAACGTCCGCGTCGAGCCGGAGTAGCGTTCAAGGTGCGCAGCGGCCACGGACGCCACTATTGCGCGAACGCACCCGACGAAGCTGGTGATTTCCCGCCATGAGCAAGCCCACCGAGAGAGTTGATCGTGTCGTCATCCGGTTTGCCGGAGACTCCGGAGACGGTATGCAGTTGACCGGGGACCGGTTCACCTCCGACACCGCGACCCTCGGCAACGACATCTCCACCCTGCCGAACTACCCCGCCGAGATCCGCGCGCCGCAGGGCACCCTGCACGGCGTGTCGAGCTATCAGCTGCACTTCGCGGACCACGACATCCAGACCCCCGGGGACTCCCCGGACGTGCTGGTCGCGATGAACCCGGCCGCGTTGAAGGCGAACCTGGCCGACGTACCGCGCGGGGCGGTGATCATCGTCAACACCGACGAGTTCACCAAGCGCAACCTGGCCAAGGTCGGGTATGCCGTGTCTCCCCTGGAGGACGGCTCGCTCGACTCCTATCACGTCCACGCGCTGGCGTTGACGACGATGACGGTGGAGGCGCTCGCGACGCACAACCTGACCCGCAAGGAGAAGGAACGCGCCAAGAACATGTATGCCTTGGGGCTGTTGTCGTGGTTGTACACCCGCCCGACGACCGGCACCGAGAAGGCGCTGCAGTCCAAGTTCGCCAAGCGCCAGGACCTGCTCAAGGCCAATATCGCGGCGCTGCGGGCCGGGTACAACTACGGCGAGACCACCGAGGACTTCGCGACGAAGTACGAGGTCGCCCCGGCGCATCTGCCCGGGGGCACCTACCGGAACATCACCGGCAACGTGGCCACGGCATACGGGCTGGTGGCGGCGGCGTACCGCACGGGATTGCCGCTGTTCCTCGGGAGTTACCCGATCACGCCGGCCTCGGACATCTTGCACACGTTGTCCGGGCTGAAGCGGTTCGGGGTGGCAACGGTGCAGGCCGAGGACGAGATCGCCGGGATCTGTTCGGCGCTGGGCGCGGCGTTCGCCGGGTCGCTGGCGGTGACGACGACGTCGGGGCCGGGGCTGGCGCTGAAGTCGGAGGCGATCGGGTTGGCGGTCTCCATCGAGCTGCCGCTCATCATCATCGACGTCCAGCGCGGCGGCCCGTCGACGGGGTTGCCGACCAAGACCGAGCAGTCCGACCTGTTGCAGGCGATGTTCGGGCGCAACGGCGAGTCGCCGGTGGCGGTGCTCGCGGCGCAGTCGCCGGCGGACTGTTTCGACGCGGCGGTGGATGCGGCTCGGATCGCGACGGTCTATCGCACCCCGGTCATCCTGCTCACCGACGGGTACCTCGCGAACGGGTCCGAGCCGTGGCGGGTGCCGAAGGTGGCCGATCTGCCGGACCTCACGGTCCGGTTCGCGGCCGACTCCAACGGGCTGGACGACGACGGCAAACCGGTCTTCCTGCCCTACCTGCGCGACGCCGAGACGCTGGCCCGGCCGTGGGCGATCCCCGGCACCCCGGGTCTGGAGCATCGGGTCGGCGGCATCGAGAAGGGCGACGGTCACGGCAATATCGACTACAGCCCGGACAATCACGACAAGATGACCCGGTTGCGGCAGGCCAAGATCGAGGGCATCGAGGTGCCGCCGCTGGAGGTCGACGACCCGACCGGCGACGCGAAGGTCCTGATCATCGGGTGGGGTTCGACCTATGGCCCGATCGTCGTGGCGACCCGCTTGGCCCGCAAGCAGGGGGCCAAGGTCGCGCGGGCGCATCTGCGCCATCTCAACCCGTTCCCGCCGAACCTGGGCGAGGTGCTGCGCAGCTACGACCAGGTGATCCTGCCGGAGATGAACCTGGGGCAGTTGGCGTTGTTGCTGCGCGCCAAGTACCTCGTGGACATCGAGTCGTACACCGAGGTGCGCGGTATGCCGTTCACCACCACCGAACTCGTGTCGCTGCTGATGACGGCGACCGGGACGCCGGAGCCGGTCGCCGAACCGGTCCGGTCGCGGGTCAAGGAGGCCGTCCGATGAGCGTCGAACTCGGTATGCCGCGAACCGGCTTGTCGTCGGTGCCCGCGCGGGACCCTGCGGTCAGGGAGGGCAAGAAGGACTACACCTCCGACCAGGAGGTGCGCTGGTGCCCGGGGTGTGGGGATTACGCCGTGCTGTCGACCGTCCAGTCGTTCCTGCCGACGCTCGGGCTGAAGCGGGAGAACATCGTCTTCGTCTCCGGGATCGGATGCTCCTCGCGCTTCCCGTACTACATGAACACGTACGGCATGCACTCGATCCACGGCCGGGCGCCGGCGATCGCGACGGGGCTGGCGACGGCCCGCGAGGACCTGTCGGTGTGGGTGGCCACCGGTGACGGCGATGCGCTGTCGATCGGCGGCAACCATCTCATCCACGCGCTGCGCCGCAACATCAACATCAAGATCCTGCTGTTCAACAACGAGATCTACGGGCTGACGAAGGGCCAGTACTCCCCCACCTCGCGGACCGGTACGGTCTCGAAGTCCTCGCCGGCGGGGTCGGTGGACACCCCGTTCAACCCGGTGTCGCTGGCGTTGGGGGCGGAGGCGTCGTTCGTGGCGCGGGTGATCGACTCGGACCGGCAGGGCCTGAACGAGGTCCTGACCGCTGCCGCGATGCACCGCGGGAGCGCACTGGTGGAGGTTTACCAGAACTGCGTGATCTTCAACGACGGGGCGTTCGCGGCGGTGACGACCGGCAGCGACGCCTCGAGCCGGCTGCTCAAGCTCACCGAGGGCGAGGTCGTCGGCAACGAGGAATCCGTGGCGATCTGGCGCGGTGACGGCAGCATCGCCGTCGTGGCCCGCGACATGGCCGACCCGGCCCGGCACGTCATCCACCACAAGGACGCCAAGACCCCGTCGGCGGCGTTCGCGCTGTCCCGGCTCGGCTACCAGACGATGGACCATGTATGCGTGGGCGTGTTCCGCGACGTACAACGGCCCACCTACGACGATCTGGTCCGCCAGCAGATCGCCGGCGCCGCCGCCGCCGTGGGGGGACGTCCAACCGAGGAACAGTTCGACGACCTGTTGAAGGGCCGCGACACCTGGCAGATCTACGACGACGTCCCGCC
>JBDIAR010000184.1:0-6293 GCA_039812545.1 Dermatophilaceae bacterium
GGCGCCACGATCGACGTCTTCCACGACTTCTGAGCGTCTCGGCGGGCGTCAAAGTCAGCGTCAGAGTCAGGTCAGCGTCAGGGGACGGCGTGTGGCAGGTGTTCGGTCCGCCCGAGGTGGTCGGTATGCCGCTCCCCCAGCCGGGTGAGCAGCGCTGCCGAGATGGCCGGTCCGGTCAGCCCGATCTCGTCGAGGATCTCGGCCCGCGAGGCGTGGACGAAGAACTTCTTCGGTATGCCGAACAGGTGACAGGGCCGCTCGACACCCGCGTCGGCGAGCGACTGGCATACCTGAGAGCCCACTCCGCCGACGACCAGATTGTCCTCGATGACCACGACGTGTTCGGCGTCGCGGGCGAACTCGACGAGCTCGCCGGGGACGGGGATCACCCAGCGCGGGTCGACCACCTGCGTGGTGTACCCGTGCTCCTCCAGGTGCAGTGCGACGTGCAGTGCCGTGGTCGCGAGTTCGCCCACGGCGACGATGAGGACGTCGCAGCCACCGTCGGCGTCCGGATCGCGCAGGACCTCGACGCAGCCCTCACGGCGCAGGGCCGGCAGTTCGGCGGGCGGGTTCTGCTTGGAATAGCGCACGAGGGTGGGGCCGTCGTCCACCGCGACCGCTTCGCGCAGCAACTCCCGCAGCCGGGGTTCGTCGCGCGGCACGGCGATGCGCATGCCCGGCACGATGCCGGTGATCGTCAGGTCCCACATCCCGTTGTGTGAGGCCCCGTCGGTGCCGGTGATCCCGGCGCGGTCCAGGACGAAGGTGACCGGCGCCCGGTGTAGCGCACAGTCCATCAGCACCTGGTCGAACGCCCGGTTGAGGAACGTCGCATACAGGCAGACGACCGGATGCATCCCCCCGTATGCCAGTCCCGCCGCCATCGTGGCCGCGTGCTGTTCGGCGATCCCGACGTCGATGACCCGGTCCGGGAAGCGCGCCGCGAACTCCTTCAGCCCGACCGGGATGAGCATGGCCGCGGTCAACGCGACGATGTCGGGCCGCTCCTGCCCGATCGCGACGATCTCCTCCGCGAACACGTCGGTCCAGATCCGACCCTTGACCTGTAGCGGCAGTCCGGTCTCGGGGTTGATCCGGTCGACCGCGTGGAAGCGGTCGTCGTCGTGGGCCCGCGCCAGGTCGTACCCCTTGCCCTTCTTGGTTAGGACATGGACGAGGACCGGACCGGCATACGCCCTGGCGTTGCGCAGCGCGGCCTCGATGGCGGGTTCGTCGTGGCCGTCGACGGGGCCGAGGTACTTGATGCCCAGATCCTCGAAGAGGCCCTGCGGGGAGACGATGTCCTTGATCCCCTTCTTGACGCCGTGCAGGGTCTCGTACACCGCGCCGCCGACGACCGGGGTCCGGGTCAGGGTCGACTTGCCCCAGTCGAGGAAGCGCTCGTACTTCTGCGCGGTCCGCAGCGACGCCAGCCGGTCGGCGAGTCCACCGGCGGTCGGTGCGTACGAGCGCTGGTTGTCGTTGACGACGACGACGAGGGGCAGGTCCTTGGCGGCGGCGATGTTGTTGATCGCCTCCCAAGCCATCCCGCCCGTGAGCGCTCCGTCTCCGACGACGGCGACGGTATGCCGGTCGGTGTCGCCGGCGAGTTTGCGGGCGGTGGCGATGCCGTCGGCCCAGGACAAGGCGGTGGAGGCGTGCGAGTTCTCGACGACGTCGTGCTCGGACTCGGCCCGGCTGGGGTAGCCGGACAGCCCGCCCTGGGACCGCAGGTGGGCGAAGTCGTGACGTCCGGTGAGCAGTTTGTGCACGTATGCCTGGTGGCCGGTGTCGAAGACCAGCGTGTCGTGGGGGGAGTCGAACACCCGGTGCAGGGCGATGGTGAGTTCGACGACGCCGAGGTTCGGGCCGAGGTGGCCGCCGGTGCGGGACACCTGCGCGATGAGGAAGTCGCGGATTTCCTGGGCGAGGGCCGGGATCTTGTCGGCCGGTAGCGCCTTCAGATCGGCCGGGTCGCCGATCCCTTCGAGCCAAGTCACGGGCCTGACGTCCTTCCGGGTGCGTATCCCCCAATTGTATGCCGTGGCTCCCCTACCGCCCCGGCGGCCGGTGGGTTACGTCTCGTCCGGGATGTACGGGCCGAAGCCCGCGCGGCGGGCGACCGCTGAACTCGGGAAGGACTGCAGGGCCGTGTCGTAAACGCGCAGGTTGGCGTTGTGGATGCGTCGGGCGGCGGCCAGCCGGTCCTCGGTGTCGACGAGTTGGGCCTGGAGCTCTTGGAAGGAGCGGGAGGCCTGCAGCTGCGGGTAGCGCTCGGCGACTGCGGCGACGGGGCCGGCCAGGGCCTCGCGTTCGGCGGTGAGCAGGGCGATGAGGTCGCGTTCGTGGCCGGCATACGCACGGACCACCTCGACGAGATTCGGGACGAGGTCGTGCCGGCGCTTCAGCTCGACGTCGACGTCGCGCCAGGACTCGCGCACGAGTTGACGCAGGTGGACGAGTCGGTTGTGGGCCCCGACCCAGACGGTGGCGACGATGAGCGCGACGACGGTGACGAACAGGACGGCATACCCGAGGAAACGGATCACAGCGTGACCTGTCGTAGGCTCGCCGGTCGGCCGCCGCGGTCCTGCCACACGAAATCCGGTATGCCGGCCAGGACGGTCAGGGCGACGTCGAACGGTGCCGAGCCGGCCGCGAGGGCGACGTCGTCGCGGCCCGGACCCCAGATCGTCGGGTCGTAGCCCTGGCTGCGTTGGGCGAGCAGTACGTCGCCGGCGATGATGCGCAGTTCGGTGTCGGGGTGGGCCAGGAGGTACTCCATGGTGCGGGCGTGGAACGTGTCGTAGGCGAACTTCCGGTCGGCGCAGCGCACCCGGTAGGCCCGGTTGAAATCGTCGTACTCGACATCGATGTCCCCACCGGTCAGTCCGTCGACGATCCGGCTGAAGAAGCCCTCGGGGCCGACGATGAAGTCGGGGATGGGGGCGGCGGTGCGCAGGATGGCGACGTCGAAGACATAGTTCGTCCGCTGGGTCTGGGTGTGGCCCTGTGCGTTGGTCGTCTGATGCTCTTCGTAGTAGTGGTACTCGAAGGCGGCGAACGGGACGCCGCGGTACCTGCCGTCCACGCAGTTGACGACCCGTCGCCCGCGGCCGCGCCCGAACGGCGCGCAGGCGTAGGAGTCGACGTATTCGGGAGCCTCGGTGCGGAAGGTCCAGCCGCGGGCAGCCGCGGTCTGTTGCATGGCCGCGGTCTTGGCCTTGTTCTGCTGGTAGCTCCAGTAGGCGATGCCCACCACGATCACCAGCCCCACGACGAACAGGGCGATGAAGGGACCCGCCGCACCTCCGGGGTTGATCACCTATCGCTCCTTCCCACCGACGACTCCATCATGGTGGACGCGGCGAGGACCGTCGACGTTCCACGGCAACCGAGCAAGCCTTCCGGCAAATCGGGCATTCCACCACAGAACTGACGGCACCGGCATACGATCGCCCCATGCAGGCGACGATGCGGCTGGAGACGCCGTCCGACGAGTCGGCGGTGCGCGCACTGGTCGCGGCCGCGTTCGAGGACGAAATCTCGCTGCCGGCTCTGCTGGATGCGTTGCGGGCCTCCCCAGACTGGCTGGGGCTGTCGTATGTCGCCGAATCCGGCGGTGAGATCGTCGGGCACGTGGCGTTGACCCGGGCGCTGCTCGACGCCCGGGAGCGGCTGGTGGAGGTCCTGGTCCTGGCGCCGTTGTCGGTGCATCCCGACCATCAAGTACGTGGAATCGGGCGTGGGCTCGTCGAGTTCGCGATGGCCGACCAGGACGGTCGGGGCCGGCCGCTGGTTTTCCTGGAGGGTTCGCCGCGGTATTACGGGCGGTGCGGGTTCGTGGCGGCTGAGCCACTGGGGTACCGGCGACCGAGCCTGCGGATTCCCGGGCCGGCGTTCCAGGTGCGTGCCGTGGACGGTGCGACGGCTGCGGCTGGACCGGCCGGCACGCTGGTCTATTCCCGCGTCTTCTGGGACCACGACTGCGTGGGCCTGCGTGACCCCTTCTTGCAGGAGATGGAACTCGCCTTCGCCGGCGAGTGAGACCCTGCTCCTGTTCAGCGAATCAGAATTCGCTTGGCGGCCGCGACTCGCAGCGGGTTGGGTATGCCGGTGATGTTCGCCTCAGCCGGAATGCGAGCCCATTCGCCGCCGTTGATGCGGAAATCGGCGGCTAACGTGGCGTCGATCCGCGGGGCGAATTGGCCGGTGTCCAGGTAGACGTGGAAGATCTTTCCGGTCTTCCAGTCGCCGCCCGGATCAAGCGTCGGCCCGGTCGTGTCCCCGTCGCCGAAGACATACGTGTAGCCCAATAGCACCGGCCGGATGTCGACCGCGTTGCCCAACAGGTCCACCGACGCCACTTCGCCGGGCTGGAATCCGTCTGGTTCCCACCTCGCCTGGAAGTAGGTCTTGAGGTTCACCAAGGTGACGCCCTTCGGTGGCTGGATCGTCGAGCCGAGCTTGGCCCAGGCGATCCGCTTGAACTCCGTCTCGATCATCGGCATCGTCACCGCGGGTCGCGTCGTCGACCACGTCGGGAAGCCACAGATCTGCCCCACGCGACGCCAATCCCCCTGCGCCGCACCTCCCAGAACCGTCTGCCGGAACACCCAAAACATCGGGCCCGGAGCGGGATTGCATCCCACGACCGAGCGCATGCAGCCGACGTCCTCCGGCCGCTGGAACCGCGGATCATTGCGCTCGCAGGCCGGCACCACCGTGTAGTCGTACTCGACGAGGTCCTTCGCCGTCGGCTTCACCGACTTCCCGTCATCCCCCTTCCACCTCGGCGGCCCCTTACTAAGGGACAGCCACGTCGTGGCGCCGTAATTGTCGCTGTCGTTGTTCCAGTCCCCGAGTGCTGCGCCCGCCGTCATCACAATGGAGAGGAAAGAAAGTCCCATGATCCGCCTGAACCTCATGGCTTCACCTTCTGCATCTGGAGAACCTTCCAAGAGGTCGTGTACCTAATAGTGAAGAGCATCCGAAACCGACTGTCACTCATTGTGTCGATCACCTTGCCCGCGCTATCCCGCAGAACTTGAGCCGGCTGATGAATATTGGCTATGACGGTCCATGTGTCGCCAGAATCCGTGTTGAGCCCTACGCCTTCTGCGATCCACGCCGGTTTGTCGAACCCCTTCCCCGCCGCAACATACTTCTCGATGTTGCGAATCAAAATACCGCAGACAACACAACCAGGATCCGAGAGAGTCCTCACCTCCGCGCTTGACGGTTGTGAAGCTCCGCGATCCAATGCGGCTATGTAGTAGCGCACGAACTCCTCAGCCCCGGCCGGGGTCTTGGCCTGTGCGGCTGGGGGGATGCTGACGGAGGATGTCGGAGCAGTCGAGGTGGAGCTCGGCGGTGACGACGTCGTCGTCGTGGTCGACATGGGCACGACCGTCCGCGAGGTCGTGGTCGTCGCCGGAGCCGTGATCGGCGGCTCGGTGGAACACCCCGTCAGAACGACGCCTGCCGCCACCGCGAGCCCGGCGCCGACGGCGGTGACGCCGCGAGCATTGCGCCACCGCAACGGCCGGACCGTTCGAGCCCGACCCCTTCTCATCGACCTGCGCACCCCGCACCTCCCGCTCACGTGGAGCCGACCGCCCCACCCACTGCGTCCAGTATGCCGACGATCCATCACGGCGCAACCCGAGCCATTCATGGCATACAACACACGAACACCGCCAAGCCAGCGCCAACCGCACTTTTCGTCAGAAATGTCCCGTCGCCATCCCAGTGACCATCGACAGTCGCGACACCAGTGACGATCTACAACCGTGGCACGTAGCGGGTGCCCTGCAGCGCCTCGAGCACCATCGCGGCGGCCCGCTGCGCCGCCACCAACCGAAGCCCCTCGCGCTCCAGCTCCCCCAACACGTCGGTCAGCGCCTCCGGGGTGACGTGCTCCCCCAACTCGCGCCGGGCATCGCGATAGGCCTCGCGCATCGCCGTGACCTGCCCCGCGATATGCCGCCGGGCCAGCCACGCCAGGGCGATGGGATTGCGTCGCCAACCGGCGTACCGGCGATAGTCGGGTGGACAGTTGTCCAGCAGCCAGGCCACGGCCGCCTGCTCCCAGCCCGGGACGTCGGGCGGCGGCACATACTCCGGCCAACCGGGCGGGACCTGCCGATCATTCACCGGACCAGTCTCCCCCGCGCCACCGACACCCCCGCGCCGGCGGCTACGCTGCGACCCATGGATCGGGCGAGCGTGGAGTATGCCGGCGACCGGGCTCGGGTCGGGTCGGTCAACCTGGCCACGAGCGCGGTGGA
>JBDIAR010000185.1:0-6264 GCA_039812545.1 Dermatophilaceae bacterium
CCAGCTCATGCGCCGGCCCCCGTGGCGGCCCGCCGGGCCAGCTCACCGGCCGGTTCGCTGTACGCGATCGACTCCAGGTCGGCACCGGCATACGTCAAGGTGGTCAGCGAGGCCAGGCCACACTCGCGGCGGCGCGGGTCGTGCCACAGCCGGGCGCCGGCGAGTTTCTGGCGGGCGATCCAGATCGGCAGCTGGTGGGAGACGACGACGGTCTCGCGGCCCTCCGCCGCCCGGCGGGCGTCCTCGACGGCGGCGAGCATCCGGGTGGCGAGCTGTTCGTAGGGTTCGCCCCAGCTCGGCCGGAACGGGTTCGTCAGCCGGCGCCAGACGCGCGGGGTGGTCAGCGCCCGGGTCGAGAAGCGCTCGCCCTCGAAGGAGTTGCCGGCCTCGATGACCCGTTCGTCGACGTCCACGGTCAACCCGAGGCGTCGGGCCAGCGGGGCGGCGGTCTCCTGCGCGCGCTCCAGCGGCGAGGACACCACGCGCGCGATGTCGTTGGCGCCGAGGTAGTCCGCGACCCGGACGGCCATCTGCCGACCGAGTTCGCTGAGGCGGTATCCCGGCAGCCGGCCGTAGATGATGCCGCCAGGGTTGTCCACCTCGCCGTGACGCAGCAGGTGGACGACGGTACGCCGGGGGACGGTCATGGAGCCATCATCTCAACTGCGCGCGGCCGCGGCAGCCGCCGCCCGGGCCGCGGGCCGGGCGGCCTCCTGGACCCGGGCGATCGCCTCGCCATCGTGCGCGGCCGAGACGAACCAGGTCTCGAACGCGCTCGGCGGCAGGTGTACCCCGTGGGCGAGCATGGCGTGGAAGTATGCCGCGAACGCGGCGGTGTCCTGGGCCTTGGCGTCCTCGTAGTCGGCCACCGCGCCGTCCCGGAAGAACACCGAGAACATCGACCCCGCCCACTGGATCCGGTGCGGCACCCCGGCAGCCGACAACTCGGCGGCCACGGTGTCGGCGATGGCGTGCGCGGCGGCGTCCAGGGCGGCATACACGCTCGGGGTGCAGGCCCGCAGGGTCGCCAGGCCCGCGGCGGAGGCGACCGGGTTCCCGGACAGCGTGCCGGCCTGGTAGACCGGGCCGGCCGGCGCGAGCAACGCCATGACGTCGGCGCGCCCGCCGAAGGCCGCCGTCGGGAACCCACCGCCCATCACCTTGCCGAAGGTGAACAGGTCCGGGCCGCCGCCGCCCTGCTCCCCCTCCAGCCCGAACCAGCCCGCGGCCGAACACCGGAAACCGGTCATCACCTCGTCGCTGATCAGCAGCGCGCCGTGGTCGCGGGTCACCCGGCGCAGCGCCGCGGTGAACCCGGGCGCCGGCGGCACGACCCCCATGTTTCCGGGGCAGGCCTCGGTGATGACCGCCGCGATCTGGTCCCCGCGTTCGGCGAACGTTCGGTCCAGCGCCGCGATGTCGTTGTATGCCAGGACGATCGTCTCCGCGGCGGCGCTCGCCGGCACCCCCGCCGAGTCCGGCAGGGCGAAGGTCGCCACGCCGGAGCCGGCCGCGGCCAGCAGCGCGTCGACGTGGCCGTGGTAGCAGCCGGCGAATTTCACGATCGTGCTGCGCCCCGTGAACCCGCGGGCCAGCCGGATCGCCGACATCGTGGCCTCGGTGCCGGAGTTGACCAGGCGCACCTGTTCGACCGGCTCGACGCGGGCGAGGATGTCCTCGGCGAGCAGCAGTTCGTTCTCGCTGGGCGTGCCGAACGAGAAGCCGCGAGCCGCCGCCTCGCGCACCGCCGCCAGGACCTCGGGGTGGGCGTGGCCGAGGATCATCGGACCCCACGAACACACCAGGTCGACATACCGCCGCCCGTCGACGTCGGTGAGCCACGGCCCGAGCCCGCTCGTCATGAACCGCGGCGTCCCGCCGACGGCCCGGAACGCCCGGACCGGGGAGTTCACCCCGCCGGGTATCGCCCGTCGGGCCCGCGCCAGCAGAGCCTGCGAGGCCGGGGCGTCGGCGGGGTACGGAGCGTCGGCGGGGTACGGCGTAGCTACGGGCTCGGGGAGGTCAGGGGTCGCCGGGGTCACCCGGCCATCATCTCAACCGAAGATGGGTGCCCGGGTCACTGCTTCTGCTGGCGGGCGCGCAGGGATTCCTCGACCGTGGCCATGATCGCGCCGAGTTGTCGGAACTGGGCCGGCGTCATCAGGTCGGTCAGGCATTCGCGCACCGACTGGACGTGGACCCGGGCGGCGATCTTCACCTGGGCCAGCCCGCTCGGGGTCAGGCACAACTGGACGCCGCGCTTGTCCCCCTCGAAGGGCAGCCGTTCGACCCAGCCACGGGCCTCCAACCGGGAGGCGGTGTGGGTGAGCCGGCTGCGGGACTGGGTGACGATATCGGCGAGCTCGGACATCCGCAGCCGCCGCCGGGGGGCCTCGGAGAGCATCGAGATGATTTCGTACTCGCTCAGCGACATCCCGTGCTCCTGGAGCGCCTTGTCGAGCGCCACCTCGAGCAGCCGGTTCCCGCGCAGATAGGCGCGCCAGTCCCGTTGTTCGTCGTCGGTCAGCCACCGGACCGGCGTCCCGCCGTCGTTCCTCACGTGTCTCGCCCCCGGTGCTCCGCCTGGCTTCTCGATGTCCAGCCTATCGGGCGCCGCTATTGCGCGCCGATCCAGCGGGCCGCCTCCAGGGCGTGGTAGGTCAGCACGATGTCCGCCCCCGCCCGCCGAACCGAGGTCAACGCCTCGAGCACCGAACGCCGCCGGTCGATCCAGCCCTGGGCGGCGGCCGCCTCGATCATCGCGTACTCCCCCGAGACGACATAGGCCGCCACCGGGACGTCGCCTTCGCGCGCCGCGAGCGCCACGATGTCCAGATAGGTGAGCGCGGGCTTGACCATGACGATGTCGGCGCCCTCCCGCAGGTCCAGGGCGATCTCGCGGGACGCCTCGCGCGCGTCCCCCGCGGGATCCTGCTGGTAGGCGAGCCGGTCGCCGGTCAGGCTGGAGGCGACCGCCTCCCGGAAGGGTCCGTAGAACGCCGAGGCGTACTTCGCGGCGTATGCCAGGACGATCGTCTCGATCAACCCCGCCGCGTCCAAGGCCGCCCGCACCGCACCGACCTGCCCGTCCATCATCCCGGACAGCCCGACGACGTGGGCGCCGGCCTGCGCCTGCGCGATCGCCATCCGGGCGTAGTGCTCCAAGGTGGCGTCGTTGTCGACCCGCCCCCGCTCGTCCAGCACCCCGCAGTGGCCGTGGTCGGTGAACTCGTCGAGACAGACGTCGCCCATGATCACCAGGTCGTCGCCCACCGCCTCGCGCACGGCAAACAGAGCCCGGTTGAGGATGCCGGCCGGATCGCACCCGCCCGAGCCCACGGCGTCCTTGTCGGTCGGTACCCCGAAAAGCATGATCCCGCCGAGCCCGGCGGCCACGCACTCCCGGGCGACCTGCACGAGGGTGGGCAGGGTGTGCTGCACGACCCCCGGCATACTGGTGATCGGTCGGGGTTCGGCGATCCCCTCCGCGACGAAGACGGGCAGCACCAGATCGGCCGGCACCACCCTGGTCGCGGCCACCAGTCGGCGCACGGCCGGGGTGGTGCGCAACCGGCGCGGCCGGTGCAGCGGAAAGCCGCTGACCGGACCGATCACGGGATCGGTCACGACGGCACCGACCGACGGCGCCGGCGTTGGCTGGGGCGCTTCAGCGGTTGCTTGGCCGCCAGCGCCGTCCTGGCGAGTTCCTCGCCGTGATCGGCGAGGGCGTCGACGAGGGCCTTGGCGCTCGCCTCGTCGGGCACGACCTTGACCTCCAGGCCGTGATCGCGGGCGGTCTGGGCCGTGGCCTTGCCGATGCATCCGACGACGGTCGCCACGTGCGGCTTGCCGGCGATGCCGATGAGATTGCGCACCGTCGAGCTGGAGGTGAACAGGACCGCGTCGAACTGTCCCGTCTTGATGGCCTCGCGGATGTGCGCCGGTGGCGGAGCTGCGCGAACCGTTCGGTATGCCGTGACGTCGTCGGCCTCCCAGCCGAGTTCGGCCAGGCCGGCGAGAAGGGCATCGGTGGCGATGTCGGCTCGCGGCAGGAAAACCCCGTTGAGCGGGTCGACGTCAGGGTCGAAGTCCGGCCAGACCTCCAGCAGCCCAGCTGTCGACTCCTCGTGATCGGGCATGAGGTCGGGGATGATCCCCCAGGACCGCAGCGCCGCGGCGGTAACGCCACCGACCGAGGCGACCCGCAGCCCGGCCAGGTTGCGCACGTCCAGTCCGAACTCCTCGAACTTCTCCCGAACCGCGGTGACCGAGTTGACCGAGGTGAACGCGACCCAGGCATACCGGCCGGCGACCAGATCCTTGACGGCCCGCTCCATCCGCTGCGGGGTGCGCGGCGGCTCGATCCCGATCGTCGGGACGACCGTGGCCGCCGCTCCGTAGGAGGCGAGCCGTTCGACCATCGGCCCGGCCTGGTCCTTGGTCCGTGGCACGAGCACCCGCCAACCGAACAGCGGTTTGGTCTCGAACCACGACATATCGCGACGCTCGGCGACCGTCTTGGAGATCACCGCGACCGCGAGCGGGTGGATCGTATGCCGGTCGAGGAAGGCGTCCGCCTTGCCCAGGTCGAAGACCCAGGTGGCCTGCTCGACCGTGCTGCCGCGCTCGACGATCGCGACGGGGGTCTTGGGGTGGCGGCCGGCCTCGCGCAGGTGGGCCAGGGCCTGCCGCAGGTAGGTGCAGCCGAGGATGACGACGGTCTCGGTATCTCCCGCAGCGGCCCGCCAATTCTGTCCCATGTCGGTGGAGGCGACGATATGAACACCTGAGACGTTGACCGATTCGCTGGTCAGCGGCACACCGGCATACGTGGGAACCGCGGAGATGGCGGTCACGCCCGGGACGATGTCGAAACCGATCCCCACCTCACGCAACGCCCGGCATTCGTCGGGCAGCCCCTCGAAGAAGGCGGGGTCGCCGTCCATGAGGCGCACGACCAGGCGCCCGCCTGGCAGGGCCGACGTCGCGGCCAGCAGCCGGGCGACCCGCACCGGAGCATCCGCGTCGCCGTAGCTGCGGGTGTCGGCCGGCACGACGACGACGTCGGGGCGGCAGTAGGTGTTGATCAGTTCGTCGCCGCTGAAGTGGTCCAGGATGACGACGTCCGCCGCCGCGAGATAGTCCCTGGCCCGCACGGTCATCAGGCCGGGGTCCCCCGGACCGGATCCGATGAAGGCGACGTGCACGATCTCGTCCCCGAGGGCCGCGAGCCGACGCGAGTAGGGCGGAAGGGGATTCACGACATACTCCGGGGTTGGAGGGTGGCGTCGATCCCCCCGATCGGACGCAACAGGGCGGTCGCGCCGTCAGACATCAAGATGTCGGCGAGTCGACGTCCCGCCCCCGGCGGATCCTCGACGGAGGCGTAGAGGGAACGGCGGATCTCACCTGTCCCGTCTAGCCCGAACACTACCGCTCGGATCGCCAGAACGGAGCCCCCGGCATCGTCGACGACGTCGGCGAAGACCCCGATGGCCGCCGAGCAGCCCGCTCCGAGATGCGCCAGAACGGCGCGTTCGGCGGCGACGGCGGCCGCGGTGTCGGGGTCGGTCAGGGGCCGCAGGACGTCGATCAGGTCTTCCCGCTGCGCGGCGATCTCCACAGCGAGCGCGCCCTGGCCGGCGGCCGGCAGGAACTGCCCGTGGTCGAGCACCTGGGTGACCTCGTCCAGCCGGCCGAGCCGGGCCAGGCCGGCCCGGGCGAGGATCACCGCGTCGAGGCGTTCGGCCGGTTCGCGCCACGGGCCGCGGACGAGTCGGATCCGGGTATCGACATTGCCGCGGACGGGCCGGACGGCGATCGGTAACCCGAGCGCGGCGAGTTGGGCGGCGCGGCGCGGCGAACCGGTCCCGACGACCGACCCCGCGGGCAGCTCGCCCAGGGTGAGCCCGTCCCGGGCGACCAACACGTCCCGGGTGTCCTCGCGGACCGGTACGGCGGCGACCAGCAGGCCGGGTTCGTCGGTCGCGGGCAGGTCCTTGAACGAGTGGACGGCCAAGTCGATCCGCCCGTCGACCAGCGCGTGGCGCAGCGCGGACACGAAGACGCCGGTGCCGCCGATCTCGGTCAGCGGGGCGGCCGAGACGTCTCCGAGCGTGGTGATCTCGACGAGGTCGACCTCGTGTCCGAGTGCGGTGAGTTGCGCGGCGACCCACCTTGACTGGGTGGTGGCCAGAGCGCTGCGCCGGGTGCCGAGGCGGAGTCTCATCGGCCCTCCGTCTCGGGGGCTTCGGCAGGCTCGGA
>JBDIAR010000186.1:0-6256 GCA_039812545.1 Dermatophilaceae bacterium
AGTTTAACTGGGGCGGTTGCCTCCTAAAAGGTAACGGAGGCGCCCAAAGGTTCCCTCAGCCTGGTTGGCAATCAGGTTTCGAGTGTAAGTGCACAAGGGAGCTTGACTGTGAGAGAGACATCTCGAGCAGGGACGAAAGTCGGGACTAGTGATCCGGCGGTGGCTTGTGGAAGCGCCGTCGCTCAACGGATAAAAGGTACCCCGGGGATAACAGGCTGATCTTGCCCAAGAGTCCATATCGACGGCATGGTTTGGCACCTCGATGTCGGCTCGTCGCATCCTGGGGCTGGAGTAGGTCCCAAGGGTTGGGCTGTTCGCCCATTAAAGCGGTACGCGAGCTGGGTTTAGAACGTCGTGAGACAGTTCGGTCCCTATCCGCTGTGCGCGTAGGAAACTTGAGAAGGGCTGTCCCTAGTACGAGAGGACCGGGATGGACGAACCTCTGGTGTGTCAGTTGTCCTGCCAAGGGCACCGCTGATTAGCTACGTTCGGAAGTGATAACCGCTGAAAGCATCTAAGCGGGAAGCACGTCTCAAGATGAGGTTTCCATGGGGCTTGCCCCGAGAGGCTCCCAGCTAGACGACTGGGTTGATAGGCCGGATGTGGAAGTGTGGTAACACATGGAGCTGACCGGTACTAATAAGCCGATAACTTGATACAAAGATGCTACGCGTCCACTGTGTGGTTCCCGAGATATGGTCGGGAACGAAGCGATACGATATCTCCATAGAGTTTCGGCTGTCATAGCGAAGGGGAAACGCCCGGCTCCATTCCGAACCCGGAAGCTAAGCCCTTCAGCGCCGATGGTACTGCACTGGGTACGGTGTGGGAGAGTAGGACGCAGCCGGACATACTTTGCGAAAGCCCCGCCGATCCCGGCGGGGCTTTCGTCATTCGAGGCGGTTTCGGGACATTGAACACCACAAGGGAGGCCAGCGGATGAGCGAGGACGCCAACACTCCAGATCGTCGTCAGCGACGGGACGAGCGTCCACGACGTCCCGGGTCGCCGGCGCCCGGTGCGGGTAGACGGGACTCTTCCGGACGAGGTGCCCCGGCGCGTGGTGCTCGCGGAGCGGGGGCAACGGGACGAGGATCGGGCGGCAGGCCACAGGGTGACGCCGGCGGACGCGGCGCTGCGGGCCGACCCCGAGGTGGTGCGGGCAGAGACGAGGAACGGCGCGGTGGCACCCGGCTGACGCCGACGAGCCCCCGGTTGCCCGAACCGGCGATCGACGAGGACGTCACCGGTGCGGAGCTGGATCGCGCGGTCCACGCGGAGTTGCGAACCCTGAGCAAGGAGAACGCCAAAGGTGTCGCCCAACATCTGGTGATGGTGGCCCGCCGGCTGGCCGAGGACGATTCGGTCGGCGCGCTGGCGCACGCGGAAACCGCCGCGCGGCGAGCCGGTCGCGTTGCCGGGGTCCGTGAGTCGCTCGGGTTGGTGGCGTATCACGTCGGCGATTGGGCTCGGGCGCTGCGTGAGTTCCGTACCGTGCGCCGGCTCTCCGGTTCCTCACATGTGCTGCCGTACATGGTGGACTGCGAACGCGGTCTCGGGCGGCCGGAGCGGGCTCTGGAGTTGGCACGCTCCGCGGAGGCCGACACGTTGGCGCCGGCTGAACGAGCTGAGCTGGCCGTCGTCGTCTCGGGGATCCGGCGTGACCTGGGTCAGGTCGAGGCGTCGTTGGCCGAGTTGGCCCAGTCGCCACTTTTGCGAACGGGACGGGGCCAGCCCTGGTGGGCGGCACTGGCATACGCCTATGCGGAGGGAGAACTCGCCCGCGGTCGGGTCACCGCCGCGCGGGAGTGGTTCGCCCGCGCCGCGGCCAGCGACGTGGACGGGCGCACCGACGCGGCCGAACGGCTCGACGAGCTTGACGGGACGACGTTCGTCGAGCTCTCAGAGGACGACGACGAGGGTGAGAGCGGGGAGCGCGCCGATGACTGACAAAGCGGCGAACGTTCTGAGCCAGGACAACAGGGATGGGGCGCTGGTTGCCGGGTACGAGGGAATCGTCTGCGATCTCGACGGCGTCGTGTATCGCGGCGCCCAGGCGGTCGACGGCGCCATCCCCGCGCTGCTGGATTGTCGCCGGCGTGGCCTTGGCGTGGTGTACGCCACGAACAACGCGTCGCGGGAGTCCGTGACCGTCGCCGAGCAATTGCGCTCCTACGGACTGAGCGTCGAGTCGGACGCCGTCCTCACCAGTTCGCAGGCGGCGGCCGAGCAGCTGCGTCGCGAATTGCCACCAGGGGCACCGGTGCTGGCCGTGGGCGGCCCCGGAGTGGCGGCGGCCCTCGCCGAGGTCGGCCTGACGCCGGTCCGACCCGCCGAACGCAAGGACGCGCTGGCCGTGCTGCAGGGCTACGGCCCCGACGTCAGCGCATCCGACCTCGCGGAGGCCGCTCGGCAGGTTGCGGCCGGTCGCCGCTGGGTCGCCACCAACCCGGATCTGACACTGCCGCACGAGTGGGGTTTCGGCCCCGGGTGCGGCGCCTTCCTCGAGGTGGTGACGATCGCCACGGGACGCCGGCCGGACGTGGTCATCGGCAAACCCTTTGCACCGCTGTACCTCGAATGTGCGCTGCGTCTCGGCAGCGCACCCGAGCGCACCCTGGCGATCGGTGATCGGCTGGACACCGACATCGACGGAGCGGCGAACGCCGGGATGGACTCGGTATGGGTGCTCACCGGCGTGGACCGGCCGGCCGCTCTCGTGGCGAACCCAGACCGCGCCATCCCCACGTTCTTGATGACCACGCTGGCCGGGCTCGGTCGCCCGTATGCCCCGCCCGTCGTCGAGGGACCCTCCGCGCGGTGTGGCTCTGTCCGAGTCGCTTTGCGAGACAACGGAACACAACAGGACTGGGAGATCGACGACGCTGATGCGGACGACTCGTGGGATCGCGCGAACGCGATCTTGCGGGCGGGCCTGGCGGTGTTGCTCCACCTACGGGACGGTGCTGACGGGGCGAGTGCCGAAGTGGCCGATCTCGTCGAGTTGGCATACCGGTTGGATCGGTCCGCCCTCGGCGATTGACGCCACCCCCGCGGCGCCTACCGGTCGGCGGTCCCCCCGAGCACTCCACCGCATGCCGACCATCACCAAGCTGTGACGAAACCCGTCACGGGGACTACGGTTGTCGCATACCGAACACCCAGTCGAGAAGGGCACGAGAACATGGCGATGGAAGGGATCCGCGGGTTCATCCAGATGGCGGCCGGACTCGGCGAGCTGACGATGAACAAGGCGGCCGAAGGAGCCCAGGCGGTCCTCACTGTCACCTCCGGAGGCATCGGCGGCAACGTGACCTCGCAGGTGTCGACTCTGGCGGACGAGTTGCTGGCAGCCGCGACGTCCAACCGCGACTCGTTGCTGCGGCTCGTCCGCAGCGAGGTCGACCAGGCCGTCAATGCGGCTCAGGAACTGCCGCTGTTCGAGATCGCGACGATCCAGTCCGCGCTCACCAAGGCGCTCGGGGATCTGGAGGCCATCCGCGACCAACTGCGTGAGTCCGGAATCGGCCGCGCGGCTGTCGAACGGCTGGGGGTTCTGGAGACCTCCCTGGCGGCCGCGAAGGGCGCCGCCGAGCGACTCGGCTTCATCGACGACTCGGTGGCCGCGGCCAAGGGAGCGGCCGAGCGCCTGGGCCTGTTCGACGGCGGGCACGAGGAGCGCGCACCAGCTCCGGCCACCACGGACGACGACCCGTTCGAGGCTCCGGTGCTCGCGGCAGAGCCGCCCACCCGCCCCTCACGGGCCGCGATCTCGGCCTCCGCCTCCCGCACGGTGCTGGCACCTGCCAAGAAGGCGGCCGTACGCAAGGGCGCGGCGAAAAAGTCCACGTCCGAGGCTGGCACGGCCGCGCCCGCGGCGACAACGGCGCCGGCCCGCAAGGCAACGGCCAAGAAGGCCGCCGCGAAGAAGGCCCCGGCGAAGAAGGCCGCGGTCAAGCGGGCGCCCTCGGCGAGCGCCGCACAGGCGGCGAAGGCGGCCCCGCCGAAGTCGACGGCCCGCCGCCCGGCCAAGAAGGCAGAGGCACCGGCCCCGGCGACCGACAGCTGACCGGTGCTCGACGAGCCGACGCCCGAAGCAGCGCCCGAGTCGACGCCAGAAGCAGCGGCTTCTGCGGTTTCGGACGGGCCGACCGGGTCACCGCCAGGACAGAGCACCGGTGACCCGGCCATCGACGAGGCCCTGGCCGAACTCCGGCGCGTGGGCGACGGCACGCTTCGGGATCGTCTCGAGGCCGGCGAACGGGTGCACGCCGTGTTGCACGCGCGCCTCAACGACACCGACGAGGGGTAGCCGGCGGTGACCGGCGAGCCCGACGAGTCCCACGAGCCCGCCGATCCGCCCGGATCACAGGCCGTCCCGGTCCCGACGGGGACGAGCCCCGCGGACCCGGGCCGAGACCGGATCGACGTCGTGCTCGTCCGGCGTGGGCTGGCCAGGTCGCGGGCCGTCGCCCGCGACCTCATCGCCGAGGGCCGGATTCGGGTGGACGGCGAGGTCGTGACGAAGGCCTCCCAATCCGTCGCGCCATCCGATGCCCGGATCGACGTCGAACCCAACCCAGACGGTGACCCGGCATACGTGAGTCGAGCGGCATACAAACTGGCCGGCGCGCTGGAACGGTTCGCCCCTCAAGGACTCCAGGTCGCCGGCCGACGCGTCCTGGACGCCGGTGCCTCGACCGGCGGCTTCACCCAGGTCGTCCTGGCCGCCGGAGCCAGACAGGTCGTCGCCCTCGACGTCGGCCACGACCAGTTGGCGCCCGTCGTGTGCGCCGATCCGCGGGTCGTCGAAGTCAGCGGTACCAATCTGCGCGACGTGGCGCCCGGGCAACTCGGCGACCCCTTCGAACTCATCGTCGGCGATCTGAGTTTCATCTCGCTGACCCTGGTGTTGGGCCGGCTGCACGAGGCCGGTATGCCGGGCGCCGATGTCGTCCTGCTCGTCAAGCCGCAGTTCGAGGTCGGCCGGGCCGGGCTCGGCAAGGGGGGCGTCGTGACCGACCCGCGTCGGCACCGTGACGCCGTGCGCACCGTGGTCGAGCGTGCCGCGGAACTCGGTTGGCTGCTGCGCGATCTCGCCGTGTCGAGCGTGCTCGGAACGCACGGCAATCGGGAGTACGTCGCCTGGTTCCAGATCCCCGACGACGGTACGGCGGGGCGACGGTCGCCTCGCCCCACCCTGGACGAACTCCTGGCCGACGCCGGGCTGCCCCCGGCGCACTAGGCTGGGGACCGCCGGCATCTCCCGGAGCGCTCGTGGAAGGCATAGGTCGTGACCCGCCGCATCCTGCTCGTGGCCCACCCCCATCGCACCGACGTCCAGACCTTGGTCGGCAGGGTGGCCCGCCGGTTGGCGGCCGCCGGGATCGAGGCCGTGGTGGCCGCACCCGCCCCGCATCTGCGCGACCTCTCCCAGCCCGTCCCCCCGCCGCAGGACGCGGTGGCCGGCGCCGAACTCATCTTCGTCCTCGGCGGCGACGGCACCATCTTGCGCGGGGCGGATCTGGCGCACGGGTTCGGCGTGCCGGTGCTCGGGGTCAACCTCGGCCATGTCGGCTTCCTCGCCGAGGCCGAACGGGAGGACCTCGGCCAGACCATCGAACGCATCGTCAGCCGCGACTACCGCGTGGAGGAACGGATGGCGTTGGAGGTCGAGGCGTCCCTCGATGACGAGACCCTGGTGCGGTCCTGGGCCCTCAACGAGGTCAGCGTCGAGAAGTCGGCCGCCGAACGCATGCTCGAGGTCACCGTCGAGGTCGACGACCGACCGCTGTCCACCTGGGCCTGCGACGGGGTCATCGTGGCCACCCCCACCGGCTCGACGGCATACGCGTTCTCCGCGGGTGGGCCCGTGGTCTGGCCGGACGTCGAAGCAATCCTGCTGTGTCCCAACTCGGCTCACGCCCTGTTCGCCCGACCGCTGGTGCTCGGACCGAAGTCGCGGCTGGCGATCGAGGTGCTCGCCGAGTACGAGGGATCCGGCGTGATGTGGTGCGACGGTCGCCGGCACGTCGACCTGCCGCCCGGGGCTCGGATCGACATCGGCCGCAGCCGCGAACCCGTTCTGCTCGCCCGGATGGACGAGGACCCCTTCACCGACCGGCTCGTGGAGAAGTTCCACCTGTCCGTCCACGGCTGGCGCGGCACCCACCGTCCCCATCTGCTGGACGAGGACGTCGTCACGCCCTGACCGCCGACTGCCTTCCTGCCTGACTGCCTTCCTGCCTGACTGCCT
>JBDIAR010000187.1:0-6208 GCA_039812545.1 Dermatophilaceae bacterium
ATCCTTCCAGCGGGACCTCCCGGCCCCACAGAACTGGTGTCAACCGAACCTTCAGCAGTCCCGGGTGTGCACTGGGTGACAGGGAAGGTCTTGTTGATCCTTACCTCAACCTACGCTTGCCCTTGCCAGTCGGCTGTCGCGCACGGAAGGACCCGTGGATGCTACGTCGAATCGATCGGGAGCCTATTGCTGTGGTTCACCCAGGCGCGCCCCCTGCTCGAGCTCGGCGGCGAGACCTCCACCTGTCGCGGCTCGGGCGAGAGCGCGCCCCAGCAATGGTGCCTGCTTGAACAGATTGTGACCGGCCACGAACAGAACGGGACCCGCCTCCCACACGGCCACGCCGTCCTCGCTCCATGGGAGGTCGGTCACCCAGCAGTGAAGGAAGTCGCGCGGCTCTGGGTGGAGACCGGGCAGCGCCCGTGTCACGTATTCGCGCGCGCGTTCGTCCAGCGATCGAATCGCTGCAGGGTCGATGAACGTTCCGTCGTCGCGGACGCCGACGGTTTCGCTGAGTCCGACCGAATAACTGCTGTTGCCCGGTAGCGGCGTCGCGTACACGCCGACTTCGCCGAAGACGCCGCTGCTGTCCTGCAGGCACGCGACTCGTGCCGGGGCGGCGGCTTTCACGGCGAAGGTCAGCCGGACGTGTGCGGCAAGGCGAACCGGCAGCGACAGGCCGACGCTGCGGGCCAGGCGGGCGGTTTCGCGGCCGGCGCACACGACCACCTTGGAGTAGACAGCCCGGTCGGTGACGCTGCGCACCTCGACCGTCCCATCGGCGCGGGGATCGATGGAGATGACCTCTGCGGTGGTGACGGCATCTGCGAGGGCACCCGCGAGTGCCGTGATCGCGGTGCGGGTGCGGATCGCGCCGCCCGACTCGTCGAGCACCGCTGGCCCCGAGTACCCAGCGAGCAGCGGCATTCGCTGGGCGAGCTCGGCCGCGTCGATCTCGCGTGCTTCCACGCCGCCGACCTGTTCGAGCACCCGCAGCCGCGCCAGGGCGCTGTCGCCGATCGCCACGACACCGTCTGATGAGACCAGCTCGACGTCGAAGTGTTCGGCCCACTCATCCCATACGCCGCGGCTTTCGCGCGCGAAAGCAACGAGTCGCGGGTCGTCGTGGGCATGCCGGAAGATCCGCGACTCGCCTGCGGACTGACCCGTTCCGGGCAGACCGGCCTCGTACAAGCGCACCGGCACGCCCTGCTCCCGCAGCGCGTACGCCGTCGACAGACCGACGATCCCGCCCCCGATCACTGCTACCTCGGGTGAACGCGTCGGGGCAACGTCGTCGTCAGTTCCTGCCATCGCGGTTCCTCGATCTGTTAGGGATGTGCGATAGGCCGCAGAGAAGGGGCCGCTGCCACGACGTCAGCGGGCTGCGTCAGCCCGAAGTCACCGCGTGCAGCGACCCCTCCTGTCTGGGCCAGTACTCCCGGTCTGTGGTGTCAGGCGGGGAGTTTGGAGCCCAGTACGTCGAGCTTCTCGATCGTCGGTTCGGAGAACAACGTGCCGGTCTGCTCGCCGAGAGCCACCGCAACAGGGCCGGACAAGTGGGCGTCACGTCCGGCATCATCGGGGAACACGTCGAAGATCCCGAACGAGGTCGGCCCGAGGCGGATCGCGAACCATGCGGTGGTCGCCTGCTCGTCCTCGACAAGCGCGCGGCCGCTGTCAAGGAACTGCTTCACGTCGTCCTCCTTGCCGGGCAACGCGTCAAACCTGACCAGCAATCCCTTGGTCACACTCATGACTTCTCCTCTTCCATTGTCGTGGTGCCCGCGAGTTGGGACACTATTGCCTCGGAGAACGCCGGCAGGTCCTCCGGCGAGCGGCTGGTGATGAGATTCTTGTCGATCACCACGTCCTGGTCGACGACGTCGGCGCCGGCGTTGCGCAGGTCGGTGCGAATGCTCGGGTACGACGTCAGGGTGCGACCCGCGGCCACGCCGGCCTCGATCAACGTCCACGGCCCGTGACAGATCGCCGCCACCGGCTTGCCGCTCTCGACGAAGTCGCGGACGAAGGAAACGGCGCCCTCGTCGACCCGGAGCTGGTCGGGGTTCACCGTGCCGCCGGGTAGCAGCAGGGCGTCGTAGTCGCCCACCGAGGCGTCGGCGACCAGCCCGTCGACGGTGAACGTGCCCGCTTCATCCAGGTCGTTCTTACGGGCCTTGATCTCGCCGTCGTGAATCGAGAGGATCTCGGTCTGAGCGCCCGCGCGGTCCAGTACTTCTCGGGGTTGCTCGAGCTCAACGCGTTCGACGCCGTCGGCAGCGAGGATCGCGACCCTCTTGCCCTGAAGATCTGCTGCCATATCAGTTTGCCTTCTTTCCGTTTCACATGCCGGGCTTGATGACGACCTTGGTCCAACCCTTGGACCTGGAGTCGAAGTTCCTGTAGGCGTCGGCAGCCTGATCCAGCGAGATCTCGTGGGAGACGATCCAGGACGGCTTCGCCTTGTCAGCCGCGATGAGGTCTCGCAGCCGGCGGTTGTACCTCTTGACCGGGCACTGACCGTTGCCCATGGTCTGTCCCTTGAACCAGTGGGTGCCGAAGTCGATGGCCGCCTTGCCCTGCTTGGCCAACTCGCCCTTGGCCCCCGGGTCCTCGGGGACGAACACGCCGACGGTGCCGATCCCTCCGGTGAACCGGACCGAGTTGATGAGCATGTTCAAGGTGGCAGCCGGGTCTTCGTTGCCCTCAGGGTCGTGGGCCTGGTAGCCGACACACTCGCAGCCACGGTCGGCTCCGAGCCCCATGGTCTCGTCCAGCACAGCCTGCACGGGGTCGACCTTCGAGTCGTCGATGGCGATCGCTCCGATCTGCTCGGCCAGCGCGAGCCGGTCGGGGTGGCGATCGACCACCATCACCTTCGCGGCGCCCTTGATCGTCGCGGACAGGGCGGCCATCAGTCCCACGGGGCCGGCCCCGGCGATCACGACGCTGTCGCCCGGGATCACGCCGGCCATCTCGGTGGCGTGGTAGCCGGTGGGGAAGATGTCGGAGAGCATGACGTAGTCGTTCTCCTTGTCCTGCGCGTCTTCACCCAGGCGCAGGGCGTTGTGGTCGCCGAAGGGCACCCGGAGCAGTTCTGCCTGCCCGCCGCCGTATGGGCCCATTTCGGCGAAACCGTAGGCCGCACCGGCGGCCGACGGGTCAGGTTGCGTCGTCAGGCAGTAGTTCGTGAGCCCGCGCTCGCAGTTCTTGCAGAACCCGCACGAGATGTTGAAGGGCAGCACGACCCGGTCGCCCACCTTGATCTTCTCTACTCCCTTGCCGATCTCCACCACCTCTCCCATGTTTTCGTGGCCGAACGTCCGGCCCTTCTCGAAGGAGGTCCGCCCCTCGTACATGTGCAGGTCCGAGCCGCAGATGTTGGTCGTTGTGATCTTGACCAGCACATCGGTGGGCCGCTCGATCTCGGCGTCCGGGACGTCCGTGACCGCGACATCTTTGGGTCCCTGATAGACGACAGCCTTCATGGCGAATCTCCAATCGTTGTGTCGGTGGCTCCGACCAGTCCACACTCGTTGCCGACCACCAGGAAGTCATGGGCGCACCAGGCCAAAGTCCCGGGGCATGATTTGGTTCGAGTGCACAACTCCCCGCGGGTGGGTGCACTGGGCAAGGGGTACGGTGAGCGCGACGCTGCCCCCGAGAGTTGATGAGGACCGATGAGCTCTCACGGACCCGGACTGGATCCCGGGATACATCCGTGCTGCATGCACCGAGGCGTCACCGCTCAGCGCGACGACCTGTGGGGTCCCTACGGCACAGGGGGATCCGGGGCGGGCCGGCCAGGGATCAGGAGATGACCGTCTGCGAGCCCGCCACAACCGGAGCCGTTGTGTCAACCGGCGAGCTGGATCTGCGGCGTGCCCTCACCGGCCTCGATGGGCTGCTGGTGATGTCCATGGCGATGATGCAGCGTCACGACGTGGACGAGGTCATCAACGTCCTGAAGCGTGAGGTCGAGTCGGTGACCGGCTGCCAGTTGGTTCACGTCACCTTCCAGCGGGACTGGGAGTGGATCACCCTGCCCCCCGGGGAGCCAACGAAGCCGGCGGAACCGAGCCCCTCAACCGGTGAACGGGTATTCGTGCAGGACAACGGCGACTCCTGGACGTCGACGACGGCTGTGGCGGTCTTGAACGGCGCCCCGGGCCAACTGGTCCTTCGCAGCTTCGCCCGGCCCGACCCCGAACAACTCTTCGTCATCGAACGGTTGGGCGATCTCCTCGGGACGGCGCTCGCGGACGCGCAGGTGCACGAGCGCCACCGCCGACGCGCCCACGAACTCGATGCAGCCAATAACGAGATGGCGCGCACCGTCGCGGCGCTTCAGCACCGTGAGGGGGTGCTTGAGGAGTTCGCCCGACTATCCACGACCGGGACTGAGCTCGACGTGGCCACCTCACTCAGCCGGCTCACTGGCTCCGCTGTCGTGCTGCGGGACAGATTCGGGCACGAGACGACCCGGATCACGGTTGCCGGCCGGTACCAACCGCTCCTCGAGCGAACCTCGCTCGAGGAGGTCATCGGCGGACGCCCCGAACTCGGCACGATCGAGTTGGAGGTGCCACCGGACAAAGACCGAGCCGACGCATCATTCGCTCTGCGGTACGCGGGCGTCGCACTGGGACTGCTGAGGGCGAAGGCCGCAGCGATGAATGAACTGGAGAACCGACTGAGTCGAGACCTCCTCGACGACCTTCTTGGAGGGCTCCCGGCCGACGTTGCCGTGGACCGGGCATCCGCTCAGGGCCACGACCTTGGCGTTCCGCACGACCTGATCGTGTGCGCGTGGTCCTCCGAGCGGGGTCACCGCGGGCACGACCGCGACGTCGATCACCTCCGGATGGCCATGGCTCGTCAGCGACTGCCCTGCTTGGTCATCCGGAACCGGGGACTGGTCGTCGCCCTCGCCCATCGAGGTGTCGACATGGCCCGCTTGTTCAACGACTTGTCGCGCGCCTACGGGGACACCGACGGTGTGATCGCCAAGGGGGAGCCGGCCACCTCGCCGGAACAGATCCCACGTGCGTATGAGCAAGCCCAACGAGCACTGAGGGCTCGTCAGCAGTCCCACAATCCGTATGGCTTTATCGCCTACGCCGACTTGGGAGTAGACCGGCTGCTCGCCCTCGACGGCAACGCTGAGGAAGTCGAGCGCCTCATCAGGGACTGGCTCGGCGACCTATTGAGCTACGACCGTCGCCACGGCACCGAGCTCGTCCCCACGCTAGCGGCCTACCTTGACCACGGGGGCAAGTACGCCGACGCGTCATCGACGCTCACCATCCACCGCAACACACTGCGCTACCGAATCAGCCGCATCACCGAGATCTCGGGCCACGACCTCAACGACGTCGAGGCACAACTCAACCTGCACCTGGCGACACGCGCGTGGCGACTGCGCCGTGCCTCCGTCGGCGAGCCCCTGCAAAACACCGTCCGGTGAGGTAGTCCCAAACCGTAGTTCGAGAGTCTGCGCGGCGATGGCACTGGACGATCAGGAGTCGTCGACCGGGCCGATTGCCGGGTGGTGCCAGAGTTCCCAGCTGGTGTGCAGCAAGCAGACGAGGTTAGCCCGGCGAGCGCCGACACAGCAGGCGCCACCACCGCGACCGGGATCAACGAAGCAGCCCCCACTGCGGCCACCAGGCGACCGGTGGCGAGCTGGTGGTGGTCGCGCCATCGGTAGGCGACGTCGCCGACGTAGAACATCGCGACGCCACCAGCAAGGGCGACCACCGGCAACAAGGGGAGTGGTTCCCCCGGTGCCGCGACTGCTTCGTGCACCCCGAGAGCGAAGAACACCACCCCGGCCACGAGCGGCAGATGCAGGTAGGTGTAGGAGTCGCGCGCGAGCCTTGACCGCTCCCGATCAGTGGTGCCGCGCAGCCGTCGTTCGGCACCGCCGCGCAGATGACCGAAGTAGGACCACCACAGACCGGCCGCGATCAGCACGGCGAGGAGGACGGCCGTCACAACACTCGGGCGCGGAAGAGCGGCTTCGGCGCCAGCGCCTACCCCGACGATCGCCTCACCCAGCGCGATGATGATGATCAGCCCGTGCCGCTCCACGAAGTAGGCAGGTGTCACGCTCCAACCGGTGGTCCGACCAGGACCGGCCCCGACAGATCCATCACCGCGGCCACGATCCACAGCAACTCTCGTTCTGGCGTGTCGAAGAACG
>JBDIAR010000188.1:0-6132 GCA_039812545.1 Dermatophilaceae bacterium
GTCCGCTACGAAGCCACCGTCCACATCGCCAGCATCAACCACTGGCTCCGCCGACTTTCGTAACAGGCCCTAGCCTGGTCGATCGTGACGAACTTGCCGAGCACGGCGCTGCTCACCGACCACTACGAACTGACGATGCTGCAGGCCGCGCTGGCCTCCGGGGAGGCCCATCGGCGCTGTGTTTTCGAGGCCTTCGCGCGGCGGTTGCCGGACGGGCGGCGGTACGGCGTGGTCGGGGGGACCGGCCGGCTGCTGGAGGCGATCGAGGCCTTCCGGTTCGGGGCGGCCGAACTGGAGTTCCTTGAGCGGGCGAAGGTCGTCGACGCCGCGACGCTGGACTGGTTGAGCGGGTACCGCTTCACCGGGGACATCGTCGGGTATGCCGAGGGCGAGTGCTATTTCCCCGGCTCGCCGGTGCTCGTCGTCGAGGCGAGTTTCGCCGAGGGCGTGCTGCTGGAGACGCTGATCCTGTCGATCCTCAACCACGACACCGCGGTCCTGTCGGCGGCCTCGCGGATGGCCGCGACCGCGGGCGACCGGCCGTGCATCGAGATGGGGTCGCGGCGCACCCACGAAGAGGCGGCGGTCGCCTGCGCCCGGGCGGCATACATCGCCGGGTTCGCGGCGACCAGCAATCTGGCGGCCGGGCGGCGGTACGGCGTACCCACCACCGGCACGTCGGCGCACTCCTTCACGCTGCTCTTCGACGGCGAACGGGCCGCGTTCTCCGCGCAACTGGCGAGCCTGGGCGCGGGCACCACCTTGCTCGTGGACACCTACGACGTACCCTCCGCGGTACAGACCGCCGTCGAATTGGCCGGCCCGGCGCTCGGCGCGGTTCGGCTGGACTCCGGCGATCTGCTCGTCCAGGCCCGCGAGGTCCGGGCCCAACTCGACGCACTCGGCAACCCGCATACCCGGATCATCGTCACCAGCGACCTGGACGAGTTCGCGATCGCGGCGCTGGCCGCCGCCCCCGTCGACGGCTACGGGGTCGGCACGGCGTTGGTCACCGGTTCGGGCGCCCCGACCGCTTCGATGGTCTACAAGCTCGTCTCCCGCGCAGGGGACGACGGCGTCATGGTGGACGTGGCCAAGAAGTCCAAGGACAAGAAGTCCGTCGGCGGCCGCAAGTATGCCGTGCGCCGGCTGGACGAGCGTGGCCGCGCCGAGGCCGAGGTCATCGGCGTCGGCGAGATCCCCGACACCGACGCCAACGACCGGGCGCTGCTCATCGACCTGGTTCGTGGCGGGCGGGTCGTGGACCATCAGGACATCCACGAGGCCCGGGCGCGGCATACCGCCTCGATCGAGGAACTCCCCCGCCGCGCGATGCAGCTCTCCCGCGGCGAACCGGTCATCCCCACGCTCTACGTGGACGAGCAGTAGGCGGCTGACGCGAGACTCGCCCGCGCGTTACGGTGGATCATGACCAGGCGCGCACTCATCATCGTCGACGTCCAGAACGACTTCTGCGAGGGCGGCTCCCTCGCGGTGGCCGGCGGCGCGGAAGTGGCCCGACGGATCAGTGACTGGGTCGAGGAGAAGCGCGACGAGTATGCCGCGGTGGCGGCGACGGCGGACTGGCACGAGGACCCGGGGCCGCACTTCTCCACCGAGCCGGACTATGTCGACAGCTGGCCGGTGCACTGTGCGGCGGGTACGCCGGGAGCAAGATTCCATCCGGCCGCGGCCCGTGCCATCGAGCACGCGGAGGCGATCTTCCGCAAGGGACGGGACCGGGCGGCATACAGCGGATTCGAGGGCGCGACGGAAGAGGACGGTGAACCGGTCGGCCTGGCCCACTGGCTGACCGACCGCCGGATCGAGGCGGTCGACGTCGTCGGGATCGCCACCGACCACTGCGTGCGCGCCACCGCACTGGACGCGGTGGCCGCCGGGTTGCCGACCAAGGTCATCCTGCCGTTGACCGCGGGAGTCGCGGCGGCCACCACAGCGAGCGCGCTCGACGAACTGGCGGGCGCCGGAGTCGAACTCGTCGGCAAGCCGGTGGTTCGCGCGGATTGATCCGACCGGGTCGAGCTGGGCCGAAAGCCGACGCTACTTCTGGCGGGGCTGCTTGCCGATGACCACCTGGGTCCGGGCGATCTTGTCGTGCCAGGTCTGCTTCTTGGCGTCCCACAGCGGCCACAGCCCGTCGAGCAGGGTGAGGATGCCCGACCCGAAGGACACCAGGCTCAGCGCGATCGCCAGGAACCGGCGGGCCAGCGCCGCGCCGATTGGAAGCGGACCCGGACGCTCGGCCAGGCGCACGCTGATGCCGAGGACCATCTTGCCCGGCGTCTGCCCGCTCCAGGTCCAAAAGCCGACGCAGTAGATGAGGCCGACGAGGGCGCTCAACCCGCCCAGGACGAACGAGGACGGCAGCGTGTCCGTGATGACGCGTTGGATCTGCTCGGTGCTCGGCGTCTGGCCCGGCGGGTAGCTGTTGACCAGGTCCATGACGCGGTGCCAGACGTCCTGGAACCACCGCCACATGACGACCATGTTGAGCAGCGCGAGGATGACGCCGTCGATGATCCAGGCCGCGAACCGGCGGCCCCAGCTTGCCAGCGGGACGCCGTCGACGGTCCGTCCACCGGGCGCCATCCAGGCCTGCTCGGGCGGGGCGTTCTGGTAGTTCTGGTACGGGTTGACCGGACCCCCCTGGCCCTGGTTCTGCCCGCCCCACTGGTTCTGGCCGCCCCATTGGGTTTGCGCGGCCGGCGGCGGACCGACCGGGTCCGCCCGACCGATGGTGGACCGGCTCGCGGTCGGGGACACCTTGGTCGTCGTGTGGGACGTCCAGGTCACCCCGTCCCAATACCGCAGGTTGTCGGGGTTCTGGGGGTCGTCATACCACCCGGCCGGTTGACTCATGAGTCAGTCGTCTCCATCCTGGGGATCGCGCAGACCCTCATAGATTTCCTTGCACATCGGACAGACGGGGAAGCGATCGGGGTTGCGGTTGGGCACCCAGACCTTGCCGCAGAGCGCGACGACGGGGGTGCCGGTGACCGCCGACTCGACGATCTTCTCCTTGCGCACGTAGTGGCTGAAGCGCTCGTGATCACCCGGTTCGGCGAGTTGTTCCTCGGTGCGTTCCTGCTCCAGAACCGATGTCCCGGTCGACGGCGACGACGGGGAGGTGGCCGGCCCGAAGGGGTCGGGCGGCATACCGGGGAAGGGTTCGGTCATGACGACGATGGTAGGCGAGTCTGCGCGTCGACCAGACCTCGACCGGCCGGGTATGCCAGGGCGGCCGGCGGCAGCGTGCCCGGGCGGCCCGAGCAGAGGACGTCGAGGGAGCCGGTATGCCGTGGGACGACCTCGGGCGTGAGTTGGCGGGCGGGTTGGCGCGCGGATTGGGGGGCGGGTTGGGCCCTGGCCGGGAGGGCCTGACCGACTCGGCGCAGCGCCTGGCGCGCCACCGGGACCGGTGAGTCGAAGAGGTGGACGCCCGGCAGGGCCGCCGCGATCCGGTCCGCGATCAACCCGTAGTGGGTGCACCCCAGTACGACGGCGACCGTGTCGGGTGGGGTCGCCCGCACGGCCAGCGCCAGCGCCTGCGCCACCCGATCGGCCCGGCCGGACTCGATCGCCTCGGCCAGCCCGTGGCAGGCGACCGGGGTGACCGACACCCCGTCGGCGAAGTCCTCGATCAACCGGCGCTGGTAGTCGCTGCCGGTGGTCGCCGCGGTCGCCCAGATCGCGACCGGACCGCCGGTGCGCGCCGCGGGCCGGATGGCCGGAACGGTGCCGACGACGGGGATTGCCGGTTCGAACCGGGCCCGCAGCGCCTCCAGTCCGTGGACCGAGGCGGTGTTGCACGCCACGACCAGGACGTCGGGCCGGTATGCCAGTGTGCTCTCGGCCAGCGCCACGACCAGACGCGCCACTTCGGCCGGCGGCCGGGGGCCGTAGGGCATGTGGTCGGTGTCCAACGCCAGCACGAGGTCGACGTCGGGTCGCAGCGCTCGCAGGGCAGCGGCATACCCGAGCAGTCCGATGCCGGAGTCGACGAAGGCAGCACGCACGGGCGCCCGGCTCTCAGTTGAGTTCCGGGTCGGCCGGGTAGAACGCGACGAACTGCAGGGAGTCGCGTTGCCGGCGCAGCACGGTGCGCCACAGATCGGCGGGTTCGGCGACGAACGCATCCCGCGGCTCGGAGTCGACGACGAACCAGTCGCCGCGCGCGATCTCGCCCTCCAGTTGCCCCGGCGCCCACCCGGAGTACCCGGCGAAGACCCGCATACCGCCCAGATGAGCGGCGACCACGGCGGGCGGCGCGTCCAGGTCGACGACTCCGGTCTGGCCGAACAGCAGCCGGACCCCGAGCAGGTCCCCGCTGAACTCACCGGGTACGGTGACGACCCCGATCGCCGAGTCGGTCTGGACCGGCCCGCCGCGAAAGACGACGCCGGGGTGAGACGTGAGCGCCTCCCAGCCGTCGAGGACGGTGTCCACGGACACGGGGGTGGGTTGGTTGACGATGACTCCCTGGGCGCCGTCGTCGCCGTGGTGCAGCAGCAGGATGACGCTGCGGGCGAATACGTCGCCGGTCACCTGCGGTGTCGCCACGAGCAGCCGGCCGGTCAGTCGGCGCTCCTGCGGCGACCCCTCACCCCCGGTCGGGACGTCGTGCTCGGTCACGGTCCAAGCGAACCACACCCGAGCCCCGGTGCCGCCCCGCCGGGCCGCCGCCGGAGTGGCGCGCCGGCGCGCCCGGGGCACGGCCGGGGCCGGCCGGGTGGCGGCGCTGCGGCCGACCCTCCAAGAGGCGGCGGACGTGTTCGAACGGGATGGGTTCGGCCGGCGCGGCATCGGCGCCGAGGGAGCGCAGCAGCGCGTCGTCCGGGACGACCTTGACCGGGGTGGTGTCCACGCCCGCGGATTCCAGTTGGCGGGTGATCAGCCGACGCTGATGCGGCAGCGCGAGCGTGACGACCAGCCCGTCCTCGCCGGCCCGCGCGGTCCGCCCGGCCCGGTGCAAGTAGTCCTTGTGGTCGGCCGGCGGGTCGACCTGCAGGACGAGTTCGACGTCGTCGACGTGCAGGCCGCGGGCCGCAACATCGGTGGCGACGAGCACGCTGAGCGAGCCGTCCCGGAAGGCTCCGAGGACCCGGTTGCGGGCCCCCTGGTTGAGGCCGCCGTGCAAGGCGACCGCGCGAACCCCCTGTTCGCGCAACTGTTCGGCGACCCGATCGGCGCCGAGCTTGGTCCGCACGAAGACGAGGGTGCGTCCGGGACGGCGGGCCAATTGCGCGGTGACGAGCTTCTTGTGCGGCGGGTCGACGAGGAACACGTGGTGCGCCATGGTCGTGACCGCGGCGGTCGCGTCGTCGGTGGCATGCAGGACCGGGTCGGTCAGGTAGCGCTCGACGATGTCGTCGACGCCCTTGTCCAAGGTGGCGGAGAACAGCAGGCGCTGACCGCCGACCGGCGCCGCGTCGAGGATCCGGGTCACCTCCGGCAGGAACCCCATGTCGGCCAGGTGATCGGCCTCGTCGATGACGACGATGCCGCACTCGGACAGGTCGACGGCGCCGCGCTCCATCAGGTCGACGAGCCGCCCCGGCGTCGCCACGAGCAGGTCCACGCCGCGCTGCAGCGCCGCGATCTGGCCGGTGTAGCTCAGCCCACCGGCCACCAGCCGATGCCGCAGCCCGGCGACGTGGACGAGGGGTTCGAGGGCGTCGCTGACCTGCATCGCCAGCTCGCGGGTGGGGACCAGGACGAGGGCGCGAATCCGGTGCGGCTTCGCGCGTTCGCCGGCTGCCAGCCGGGCGATAGTCGGTATGCCGAACGCCAGCGTCTTGCCCGAACCCGTGCGTCCGCGGCCGAGGACATCCCGACCGGCCAGCGCGTCCGGGATGGTCGCGGCCTGGATGGGGAACGGCTCCGCGATGTCGTCCCGGGCCAGGCGCTGGACGAGGTCGGCCGGCACCCCGAGGGCGGCGAAGGCGTTGTCGGCCGCGACCGTCACCTCGCCGACGCGGCTGACCCGTTTCGAGGAGGTCCAGGTGTCGGCGTCCATCCGTGCGTTCTCGGCGGCCTGCGGATCGTATGCCGGTCGCTCGTACGAGCGCCGCTCTCGTGTTCGCTCGAACGGCTTCTTCTCGAAGGGCTTGC
>JBDIAR010000189.1:0-6095 GCA_039812545.1 Dermatophilaceae bacterium
CCGGGCTGCGCCGGACGCAGGAGCCACGCGGGTGTGTCGTATGCCATGCCGTCAGTGTTGGCCACCCCGCGGCAGCGGACAACGAGATAAACCCACCACCTGCGGGCCCGCTGCGAACGCGGCGGCCGGAGAGGACGATGATGGAGTGCACGGCACATCGAGAAAGTGCACGGCACATCGAGAATCGGGGTCGGATCATGACGAAAATGGCGGTAGCGGCAGAACACTTCCTCGCCTCGCGGCGGATCGCGGTGACCGGGGTATCACACGCACCGGCGGGCCACGGGAGCAACGCGGTGTACGGCCGGCTCAAGGAACGGGGGTACGAGGTCTTCGCCGTCAACCCGAACGCCGCCGAGATCGACGGCGACGCCACCTATCCGAACCTGGCCGCCATCGACCCACCGGTGGACGCCGTCGTCATCGGAACCCGGCCGGATCGGGCCATGGACACGATGCGCGAGGCCGTCGAACTGGGGATCACCCAGGTGTGGATGCACCGAGGGTTCGGGGCGGGCAGCGTCAGCGCGCCCGCCGCGGCATACGGGCGCGAACACGGTGTCACCGTCCTCGACGGCGGCTGCCCGCTGATGTACGGCCCCACGGCCGACGGTGGCCACCGGTTCATGTGCGCGCTGCTGCGGCTCGGCGGCAAGATCCCGCGAACGGTGTGACTCACCGGGTGGCGGACGCCATCTGACGGAGCTCCTTCTTCAGATCGGCGATCTCGTCCCGAAGCCGCGCGGCCAGCTCGAAATGCAGTTCCCCAGCCGCCTCGTGCATCTGGGTGGTCAACTGCTGAATGAGTTGCGCCAGATCGGCCATCGCCATCCCTTCGGGCCGCCCGGCTGCCCCGGTGCCCACCCCCACGTCCGCGGCCATCGCTCCGCGGGCTCCGCGCGACTGGCCTCGGGACTGCGACCGCCCACCACCCATGAGGGCCTCGGTGTCGGCGTCCTCACGCGCCAGCAGGTCGGTGATGTCGGCGATCTTCTTGCGCAGCGGCTGCGGGTCCACGCCGTGCTCGCGGTTGTAGGCCATCTGCTTGGCCCGCCGCCGATTCGTCTCGTCGATCGCCGACTGCATCGAGTCGGTGACATTGTCGGCATACATATGCACCTGCCCCGAGACATTGCGCGCCGCCCGGCCGATGGTCTGGATGAGCGACCGGGTCGAGCGGAGGAACCCCTCCTTGTCGGCGTCCAGGATGCTGACCAGTGACACCTCGGGCAGGTCCAGTCCCTCGCGGAGCAGGTTGATGCCCACGAGCACGTCGTATACCCCCAGCCGTAGCTCCCGCAGCAGTTCCACCCGACGCAGCGTGTCGATGTCGCTGTGCAGGTACCGGACCCGGATCCCCTTGTCCAGCAGGTAATCCGTCAGGTCCTCGGCCATCTTCTTGGTCAGCGTCGTGACCAGCACCCGCTCGTCTTTGTCGGTGCGCGCGCGGATCTCCGCCATCAGGTCGTCGATCTGGCCCTTGGTCGGTTTGAGGACGATCTCGGGGTCGATGAGCCCGGTCGGCCGGATGATCTGTTCGACCGGCGGCCCGGACTTGGCCAGCTCGTACGGTCCCGGCGTCGCCGACAGGTACACCGTCTGGCCGATCCGCTCCAGGAACTCCTCCCACATCAGCGGCCGGTTGTCGCAGGCGCTCGGCAGCCGGAACCCGTGCTCGACGAGCATCCGCTTGCGGGACATGTCCCCCTCGTACATCGCCCCGACCTGCGGGACGGTGACGTGCGACTCGTCGATGACCAGCAGGAAGTCCTCGGGGAAGTAGTCCAGCAGGCAGTTCGGCGCCGAACCGGGCTCGCGGCCGTCGATGTGGCGGCTGTAGTTCTCGATCCCCGCGCAGCTGCCGACGGCCTCCATCATCTCCAGGTCGTAGTTGGTCCGCAGTTGCAGCCGCTGCGCCTCCAATTGCTTGCCCTGCTTGAGCAGTTCAGCGAGCCGCTCCTCCAGCTCGCCGCGAATCCCGGCGACCGCCCGCCGCATCCGCTGGTCGCCGGCGACATAGTGGGACGCGGGGAAGACATACATCTCCTGTTCCTCCCGCACCACCTCCCCGGTCAGCGGGTGCAGGGTGTAGAGCCGCTCGATCTCGTCGCCGAAGAACTCGATCCGGATCGCCAACTCCTCGTACATCGGGATGATCTCGACCGTGTCCCCCCGCACCCGGAACGTCCCGCGGGTGAACGCCAGGTCGTTGCGGGTGTACTGCATCTCGACGAAATGCCGCAACAGCCGATCCCGGCCCACGTCGGCGCCGACCTTGAGCCGGGCCATCCGGTCGACGTACTCCTGCGGGGTGCCCAGGCCGTAGATGCAGCTAACGCTGGCCACGACGACGACATCCCGGCGGGTGAGCAGCGAGTTGGTGGCGCTGTGCCGCAACCGCTCGACCTCGTCGTTGATCGAGGAGTCCTTCTCGATGTACGTATCCGTCTGCGGGATGTATGCCTCAGGCTGGTAGTAGTCGTAGTAGCTCACGAAATACTCGACCGCGTTGTTGGGCAACAGTTCCCGGAACTCGTTGGCCAGCTGGGCGGCCAGCGTCTTGTTGGGGGCCAGGATCAGGGTGGGCCGCTGGACCTTCTCGACCAGCCAGGCCGTCGTCGCGGACTTGCCGGTGCCGGTGGCCCCGAGCAGCACCAGATCCTGCTCCCCCGCGTTGATCCGCCGGGCGAGCTCCTCGATCGCCTGCGGCTGGTCACCGCTCGGCGAGAACTCGCTGACCACCTCGAAAGGAGCCACCGTACGTTTCAGGTCGGTCGTCGGACGCATGACAGGAGGGTATGCCAGGGCACCGACAGTGCCTCGCCCGGCCCCTCAGCGCCCGTCAGCGCCCGTCGGGGCCAGTCGGAGCCGGTCAGCTCCCCTTGAGGTCGGCGCGGAACGCCAGGGTCACGTATGCCAGGTCGATCGTCCCGTCGGGCTGCGCCGGCAGGTCCCGCAGGACCTCGGCAATCCGGACCCGGGCCAGGGCTCGGTCCTCCTCGGTCGCCGACAGCCAGTAGCTGCGGGTCTCGGGCAGCGTGGTGAGGTCCTCGCGAGTCAGCGGCATCGACCAGCGGAACGACTTCTGCTCGACCGGACCGAAGGCGCTCGACAGCTCCGGCGCCGGGTACGCGGGCGTCGGCTCGACCGAGTCGGGCGCAATGCTGCGCATCGCTCTCGCGAACCGGTCCAGCCACGGGACGGAGACGTCCAGCACATTCCACAGCATTCCCACCCGCCCGCCGGGGCGCAGCACGCGCACCAGTTCTGCGCATCCGGCCACCGGGTCCACCCAATGCCAGGCCTGCGCGAACGTGGCCAGGTCGCCGGACTGCTCCGGGACGCCGGTGGCCTCGCCGGTCCCGACGACGGTGGTCACCGACGGCTGCGCCGGAATCTGCCCGAGCATGTCCGCGGACGGGTCGACGGCGACGACCGTCAGGCCTCGCTCGGCCAGCAGCCTCGTCAGTTTGCCGGTCCCGGCACCGATGTCAACGACGTCTCGCGCCCCCGCCGGGACGAGCCAGTCGACCGCCGCGACGGGGTAGCCCGGCCGCACCCTGGCATACCGCTCTCCCCCGGCCCGGAAACTCCCGCCAAGTGTCGCTCGCAGGGTTCGGGTCGCGTCGTCGTGTTCCGTCATGCCGGCATACTCTCAGCTGCCGGCGTCCCCCGCCGGTTAGGCTCTGCCGGTATGCATATCGGTTGGGTCACCGTGTTCTTCGACACCCCCGCGGCCGAGGAATCCACGAGCGCGCAGTTCTGGTGCGCGGTCACACGCACCATCCGCTCCGAACGCCGTGGCACGACGGGCCAGTTCGCCACCCTGCTCCCCGCGCAGGGCGACCCCTATCTGCGAATCCAACGCGTCGACAACGGTCCCCGCGGTCACCACCTGGACCTGCACACCGACGAACCGGCCGCCCTGGTGCGACGCGCCCTTGATCTCGGCGCCGACCTTCACCACGACGAGGAGGGTCTGGCGGTCCTCACCTCCCCCGGCGGGTTTGCCCACTGCATCGTCGGCGAGCACCCGTCGCATCGGCCGCCCCCGGTCGCCGACAGCCGGACGGCTACCTCACGGGTCGATCAGCTCTGTCTCGACATTCCACCGGGCCGGTATGCCGCCGAGTGCGACTACTGGGCGAACCTCACCGACTGGTCACTACGGCCCGGCGCCCTGCCTGAGTTCAGCTACCTTCAGCGTCCGGATGGCATACCGATTCGGCTGCTCCTCCAACGCTGCGAGCAGGGGGCCGATCGGGTCGGCGCCCATCTCGACCTGGCGTGCAGCGACCTTCCCGCGACGCTCGCGCGGCACGTCGCACTGGGGGCCGGCGTGGTGGCCCAACACGAGTTCTGGACCGTCCTGGCCGACCCGGTCGGTCGCCGCTATTGCCTGACCGCCCGCGATCCGGAGTCAGGACGGCTGACCCGGACCGTAGGTCGATGACGTTGGCGAACAAGCGGTTTCGCGCCGGGGAGTGCTGAGCCGATGCCGAGCTGGCCGGAGTTCGTCGGCGACGTCGTGGATCTGGGCGATGGTTGTAAGGTCAGGGGTCGATCGATGCGCCGGCCACCCGATGCCGACGAGATCCCGGACCTCGGGATCTACCTGCGCGGACGCCGCCCACCGGTGTCCCCGTGGGCGGCGATCTGGGTCCCGTGGCCGGACTACGCCTTGCCGCTCAACCCCGTTCGCTTCCGGCGGGTGCTCGTCGACGCGTTGGACCGCTGCACCGACGAACGCATCGAGTTCGGCTGCGCGGGCGGGCGCGGCCGGACGGGGACGGCCCTGGCCTGTCTGGCCACGCTGACCGGCATGTCCGGCGACGAGGCGATCTCCTTCATCCGCAACGCCTATCACCCACGCGCGGTCGAAACCCCTTGGCAGCGCTGGTTCGTCCGGTCTTTCGCCGGTCACCAGCGGTAGTCGACGACCACCGGTGCGTGATCGCTCATCCGTTCCTCGTACCGGTCCGCCCGATCCACCGCGGCGCCGATCGCGCTGCGCGCCAACACCGGCGACGCCAGGTGGTAGTCGATCCGCCAGCCGCGGTCCTCGTCGAACGCCCGTCCGAGCCAACTCCACCAGGAGTAGGGCCCCGCCGCACCCGGATTCAGCCGCCGGACGACGTCGACAAGTCGGCGCGGACCGAGCAGCGCGTCGAACCAGGCGCGTTCCTCGGGGAAGAAGCCGGGCACCTGCCGACTGGCCCGCCAGTTGTGCAGATCCGCGCCGGTGTGCGCGATGTTGAGGTCGCCGAGCAGCAGGAATTGCCTGCCCCGGCGCGCCGCCGATCGACGCGCCGCCGTGACGTGTCGGGCATACCCGGCGAGGAAGTCGATCTTGCGGGCGTATGCCAGTCCCCCGTCTGGTGCCTCACGCGCCTTGTGCTGCAAGTGGGTCGGCATACCTCCCTTGGGCAGGTACAACGAGGCGACGGTGAGCGGCCGGTCGGACAGGTCTACCTCCAGGTAGCGTCCCTCGCCGGTGAAAGCGCGCAACTCCCGCGGCACGGGGGCCTTGGCGAAGGTCCGGACGGCGGCGGGCTCAGGCCTGGTCAGAATCGCGACTCCGTTGCGGCCCTTGCGATTCCCGGGTTCGTATGCCAGTCGGTACCCGTCGAACACCCCGTCGGGAAGGTCGTCCGGCGAGCAGCGGACCTCCTGCAGGGCGACAACGTCGCAGTCGCGGCTCTGTAGCCACGACGCGAAGCCCCGACGATGGGCGGCGCGAATCCCATTGACGTTGAACGTCGCAACGCGCATGGGGTCGCTCGGGTCAGGTGCGGGGGACGTCGGTCGGTCCACGCCACCCGGTCTCTTCGGCCCACTCGCGAGCCCGGTGCAGCGCCGTGCCGATCCACGGCTCCTTGGCGTCGGTGTAGGCGGTAGTACTCCCGCCGGCGCCGCGGACCTGCGCGGCGAGCGCCCACTTCGCCTCCTCGTACGCCTCACGTTCCAGCGGATTGGCCCGCAGCCAGTCGCGGAAAAGCAGCGCCGTCGCCGCGTTCGCACTGAGATGCCGCCGCACGTGGACGTTGACGATCCGGCCGGGGTCCATCCCGCCGTAGAACCGTTTCGCCCACTCC
>JBDIAR010000190.1:0-6092 GCA_039812545.1 Dermatophilaceae bacterium
AACTCTCTACGGAGGTCCACCACGCCATGGGACTCCGCTTTGCGGGGCTGCGTTCATCGTGTGACTGGACGCGCTCTGCCGGACATTACAGAGGCATGGAACACTCCCGCGGCGAGGACTGGTTCGTGGCCATGTACCACGCGACCGGACCGCGGGTGCTGGCATACATCCGGCGGCACAGCACGAGTAGCGACTGGGACGACGTGATCGCGGAGGTGTATGCCGTCGCCTGGCGTCGCCGGGCCGTGCTTCCGGACGAGCCGCTGCCCTGGCTGCTCGTGGCGGCTCGGCGCGTGCTGGCGAACCGGAGGCGCACGGCATTTCGGGCAGATCGCCTGTGGCGTGCCGCCGTCGAGAATCTCTGGGATCGGACCCCCGGCCACGACGACGACGTGGTGCAGCGCGAGGCCGTGATGGCGGCCTTGGAGCAATGCTCTCGGCTCGAGCGAGAGGCGCTGCTGCTCGTGTACTGGGACGGGTTGTCCGCGGATCAGGCAGCGCGGGTATGCGGCTGCTCGCGACATGCCTTCAATGTCCGCCTGACCAAAGCGAGGAAGCGAGTTCGGCCACTCCTGCTCGAGATCGACGGAGACGAGCATCTATCGACGAGCGACTCCCGAACGGAGGCACGAACGTGAACACGTTGACGGAACACCGGCCGAGTGCCGAACGCCTGCGCCACGACTGGGCACAACTCGATCATGCGTCCATCCTCGCCAACGCCATGACGGAGCAGTCGACTCGGCGAGGCGGACGGGCTCGGCGCCTCGTCGCCGCGGCGGTGATCGCCGGCGTGGCCATCGCGGTGCCGGCGTTGAGGGGTGGCGGGGGCGGCGCGAGCGCGGAGGCCGCCGACCTGCTGAACCGCGCTGCGGTATTCGCTCAACAGGATCCCCCCATCGCTCCGGGGCGCTACTGGAAGGTCACCACGAGCACGCACATAGTCAACTGCGACGGCGACTGGCCGATAGCGGTGGGCTGCTGGTCCTTCGATATCACCAGGGTTACCTACCGGTCTCCCGACGGCGGCGGTGGCTCGGCCTACGAGGAGCGATATGGAGACAACGCCCGACAGATCAGCGGTCCCGTCGGGCTGGGCAGGCCGAGTTCGGGCGTGACGGTCTGCCGGGTGCCCGGCCGCGGCCGGACCGACTCGGGCAACTGGCAGACACCCACGCCCGCTTTCCTGGCAGGTCTGCCCCGGGACGTCGACTTTCTGCGGGAGCGACTGTACGACGACTCCACGCGTAGCGGTCGATCGCCCGACGGCGAAGTGGTGGTCTATGTGGCGGATGTCTTGCGCTCCGGCGCGGTGCCGGCGGACCTTCGGTCCTCGCTGTTCCGGGTCCTCGCGACGGTCCCGGGTGTTGAGGTCACCAGCCGGGCGGTGCCCGGACTGCCTTCGCCCACCGTCGGTCTCGGACGCTCGGAAACCGTCGACGGCACCCGCCAGGAGATCCTGCTCTCCCCCGGTGGGGAGTACCTCGGAGAACGCGAGATGGAGCTGACGGGCAGATTCGGTCTCCCGGCCGGGACGGTCACGAGGCAATCCCAGGTGGTTCGGGCCCCCACCCCCGGCATACCGGCAGAACTGCTCCGGCAGTCGAAGAATTGTTGACCCCCGCCGCCCGTTCAGGTCGCCTCGTCGACCCGCTTGACGGTGTGGCGTGGTCCGATCCGGAAGACCGGGTAGTGGTCGGCGATGGCCGCGATCTGCGGTAGCGGCGTGTCCGGGTCGATGCCGAAGTAGTGCCTCGCCTCCCCGGTGCGAACCATCGCCCGGCCGCGGGGACTGGGACGGTGGATGTAGGCGTGGATGATTTCGGCGCGCTCGGTGACGGGCACCTCCACTAGGTGCGCGGCATACCGTCGATGCGTGTCGGTGAGGCGGACCGCGCCGTCGGCGGCGCGGACGTTGCGAACCCATTCGGAATCGCCGGCCAACGAGACCAGGTACCGTTCGCTGCGCACCTGGACCTGGACCAGCAGAGTGGTGCGAGGGATCCCGGTCCGTCGCCCGGCGACCTCCAGTTCGACGACGTAGCCCGGAGTGACACCGAGCCGGCGGAAGAGCGGGGCGATCGACTGCAGCCACCGGTAGAACCCCGGCGGCCGGCGGTAACGCGTGCGGGCGGCATACTCCACCGGGTTGAAGAAGCCTTCCGGCAGCCGGCGTCGGTGCCGGGTCAGCGGCCGTTGGTGATCCTCCAAGAGAGCCTTCAGCCCCAGCCAGACCGCCCGCTCTCTCCGACGGCCGATGAGCGCGATCAGCGGTGCGGCCAGCCGAAGCGGACCTGTCACGGTGACGGTCCAGTCCCAGGAGAGTCGGGTGCCAGCCAAGCTGCGTTCGCAACACACCTGCCCCTCGGCGACCGCGCCGGTCATCGCACTTCGGCTGGCGAGGCGGTGCGGACGTTCGAAGGCGGCGTACTCGATGGTCACGGGCGTGATCCCGCCGCGGGTCCTCACCGTGGCCTCGAACCGCGACCCGACCCCGATCGGCTCGTCGGTGAGCAGGATCGAGTCGACCATCGAGGGGTTGTAGCGCGGCTCGTTGCGCTGGTCCGCGATGGTGTCGAACACCTCGTCGATCGGGCGGGCGATGTCAAGACACCCCCGGATACGGGTCACGGCATACTCTCCGGCCGGAGTCGCAGCAGCTTCCAGCCGACGAGCCCGAACCATGAGGGCAGCAGCAGTCCGTAGAGCAGGTATGCCGGGCCGATCACGGGTCGCAGGGCCTCGCTGACGATCCCCACGGATCCGGCGATAACGCCCAGCAAGCCCGCCGACCGACCAAATACCCGCCGACCCGCGACCGAGGACAGCACGGCGGAGGACAGCAGCAGGATGGCGGCTGCGGTGAGAATGCCCGCCCAGGTGATGGCGTTGGTGGACGCGATCAGGGCATCGGCCGCCGCCGCCAGAGCGGCCCGCCGACCCTGCGGATCCGCGGCTGCACCGGCCTCCACGTACGAATCACTGAGGACGACGAGGCCGCCGTGCAGGGATTGTGGGCTGGAACCGATCGCGAGGGCGACCGTCTCGGAGACCACCCCGAGCAGGCCACCGACGGCCGCGACGCCGGCGTTGACCGTTCGCAACGCCACGGCGACGGCGAGGAAGACGGCAAGCGCCGGCACACTCAAGCCGACGAAACAGACCAGTTCGGTGAGATACGCGAGCCGGTGGTCCGCGATATAGGCCAGCACCGACGGTCCGTCCGCGGGAGGGACGGGCACGACGGCCAGCAGCACCAGAGCGACGAGCACCATCAGCACGTAGCACTCGGCGGCGAACCCGCCGATCCGGTACAGCGTCGACCACGACTGATCGTCGAGAGCCGGTATGCCGGGGCGACTTGCTTCGGAAGGGTCCGGCGGTGGAGGGGACGCCGCGGAAGACGTCATCGGGGCTGTCTCGGGGCCCGGGCCCGGCGGCGGGCACCGGCGGGGCCGGAAAAGAACGCGCTCAACCCGACGACATACCCGAAGTCGTACCAGGCGCCCGAATTGTTCACCTCGTAGATGCCGACCTCGTGATTGACCAGCGAGACCAGGAAGGCGATCGGGGCGATGAAACCCTGCCACAGGCCCAGCCAGAAGCCCGCCGAATCACCTCCGCCGCCCACCGGGTTCGCGACCGCCGCGCAGCCGGCCAGCAGGACCGTCACCACCAGCGCCAGGACGATCCGGGTCGGACACCGCCAGCCGAGCCTCGACGACTTTCGAATTTGAAGTGAGTTCATGACGTGCCTCTTCCCCGAAAGGCCCGGAGCGATCACGCGACCGCTGACGTGAGCCTACCTCCAGTGTGTTCCCGTCCGGAACCGGCGACCGGCCGATGTGACCCATCAGTCCTTGATGCGTCGCGGCGGGCTGCGCGACAAACGGCGCGTGGCGGTCCCAGCCGGACGGATACCCTTGGTGCGGTCGCCCAGCAGCGGGTGACCGGCCCCGGCCGCGTCGGGGCACGACCAGGCCGCGCCGGCCACGCCCCGAGGAGAACCCCGTGTCAGCCACCATCACCGTCCACGTCTCCGGAGACGAGCGATCGGTCGCGGCGGACACGACCTGCGCCGACCTGTTCGCCGGCGACCGGGGGGTCGTCGTCGCCCGGGTCAACGACCAACTCGTCGACCTGGCATACGGACTGCACGACGGCGACGCCGTCGAACCGGTCGCGATCGACTCCCCGGACGGGCTCAACGTGCTGCGGCACTCCTGCGCCCACGTCATGGCGCAGGCCGTCCAGCAGGTCAACCCGGACGCCAAACTCGGCATCGGACCGCCGATCCGCGACGGCTTCTACTACGACTTCGACGTCGACAAGCCGTTCACCCCGGAAGACCTCAAAGAGCTCGAAAAGGTCATGCAGCGGATCATCAACGAGGGTCAGACCTTCGTCCGCCGCGAGATCAGCGACCCCGACGCACTGGCCGAACTCGCCGCCGAACCCTACAAGTGCGAACTCGTCGCCCTGAAGTCCAAGGCGGGCGATGAGAACGCGTCCGCCGAGGGCGCCTCCGTCGAGGTCGGCGAGGGCGGCCTGACCATCTACGACAACATCCGCAAGGACGGCAGCCGCGCCTGGGGCGACCTGTGCCGCGGTCCGCACCTGCCGAACACCAAGATCATCGGCAACGCCTACAAGCTGATGCGCAGCGCGGCGGCATACTGGCGCGGCTCGGAAAAGAACCCCCAGCTACAGCGGGTCTACGGCACCGCGTGGCCGAGCAAGGACGAACTCAAGGCATACCTGGAACGGCTCGCCGAGGCAGAGCGACGCGACCACCGCAAGCTCGGCGCCGAACTCGACCTGTTCTCCTTCCCCGAACTCATCGGCCCCGGCCTGCCGGTGATCCACCCCAAGGGCGGCGTGGTCAAGCGGGAGATGGAGGACTACGTCCGGCGGCGGCATATCGAGGAGGGGTTCCAGTACGTCGGCACCCCCCACATCGCCAAGGAGGACCTGTACGTCACCTCCGGGCACCTGCCGTACTTCGCCGACGGGATGTTCCCCCCGATGGACGTCGACGGGCAGAACTACCGCCTCAAGGCGATGAACTGCCCGATGCACAACCTCATCTACAAGTCCCGGCAACGGTCCTACCGCGACCTGCCGTTGCGGCTCTTCGAGTTCGGGACGGTCTACCGGGACGAGAAGTCGGGGGTGTTGCAGGGGCTGACCCGGGTGCGGATGATCACCCAGGACGACAGCCACTCGTACGTCGCGCGCGAGCACGTGGCCGAGGAGATCCGCCACCTGCTGGAGTTCGTGCTCAGCCTGCTGCGCGATTTCGGGCTGAACGACTACTACCTGGAACTGTCGACCCGGGACGACTCGAAGAAGGACAAGTTCATCGGGTCCGACGAGGACTGGGCCGCGGCGACCGCGGTCCTGGAGCAGGTCGCGATCGAGTCCGGCCTCGAACTCGTCGCCGATCCCGGTGGCGCGGCCTATTACGGCCCGAAGATCTCGGTCCAGGCCCGCGACGCGATCGGGCGGACCTGGCAGATGAGCACCATCCAGGTGGACTTCAACCAGCCGAACCGGTTCGAGCTGGAGTACCAGGCGGCGGACGGTTCCCGGCAGCGTCCGGTGATGATCCACTCGGCGAAGTTCGGTTCGATCGAACGCTTCCTGGGAGTCCTCATCGAGCACTACGCCGGGGCGTTTCCCGCGTGGCTGGCGCCCGTCCAGGTCGTCGGCATCCCGGTGGCCGAGGAGTACGGCCCGTATCTCGACGAGATCGCCGCCCGGCTGACCGCCGCGAATGTGCGGGTCGAGGTCGACCATTCCGACGACCGGTTCCCCAAGAAGATCCGCACGGCGCAGACCCACAAGGTGCCCTTCATGCTCATCGCGGGGGAGGATGACCGGTCCAAGGGCGCGGTGTCCTTCCGGTACCGCGACGGGACGCAGAAGAACGGCGTGCCGGTGGAGGAGGCGATCGCCGAGGTGGTGGAGGCGATCAGGCTCCGCCGGTGAGCGAGGATGCAGCGCAGGTTGGGGACGATGCGAAGCGAGTTCCCGGCCGTAGCGGAGTCCGACCGAACCGGCGTAAAGGGTTCCGCCGGTGAGCGAGGATG
>JBDIAR010000191.1:0-6080 GCA_039812545.1 Dermatophilaceae bacterium
GAGGACTTCACGCATGCCGAGTCGGTGGGCAACCAGGTCGACGGCCTCAACCTCGCCGCGGCAGCAGGGCTGGCGGCAGCGTACGTCGCGCTGTGCGTCTGGGAACGCCGAGCGCGACGCAGCGCCGCGACCGACCGATCCCTCTTGACTCAATCCGACGCCTGGGCGCTGTGGTCGTGGATCGTGCCCGTCGTATCGCTGTGGATCCCGTTCCTCGGCATCCGCGACCTGGACCGGGCCAGCCGACCGCGGGGCGTCCCACGAGCGGACAATTCGGTCCTCTTGGGCTGGTGGTGGGCGTCCTGGTTGTCCACGCTGGTGTTGTCCTCGATCGCCCGGGTGAGCATGCGCAGCGCCATCACGTCCTCGAGCCTGGCCCGCTTCAAGGAGGCGATCCTGTTGCACGGACTGGCACAGCTGACCTATGTCGCGGCCGCGCCGCTGTTCATCCTGGTCGTGCGCCGGATCACCGATCAGCTGGCCCGGCGGGCCCGTGAAACCGTGGCCTGAGCCAGTCCCTCACATCTGTTCGGGGGTTTCGATTCCCAGCAGGTCCAGGCCCTGGCGGATGACCCGCAGCGTGAGGGCCGCGAGGGCGAGCCGGGACTCTCGGATCTCGTCGCGCTCGGCCTTGAGGATCGGGCACGTCTCGTAGAAGACCGAGAAGGCCTGGGCCAGTTCGAACAAGTAGCCGCACAACCGGTGCGGCTCCAGGGTGTCACCGACCGCCGCCACGACGCCCCCGAAGGCGAGCAGGTGGATGGCGAGCCGCCGTTCGGCGTCAGTCCCCAAGACAACATTGGGGGTATGCCGGTGGTCGCCGTCCCAGCTGATGTCGCGCAGGATCGACTGAACCCGGGTAGCGGCGTACTGCAGGTACGGACCGGTGTTCCCGGTGAGCGAGACCATCCGATCGAGGTCGAAGACATAGTCCGAGTCGTGCGCCACCGACAGGTCGGCATACTTGACCGAGCCGATGCCGATCTGCCGCGCGATGACCGCCCGCACCTCCGCGGGGAGTTCGGGACGCGCGTCGTCGATGACCGCCGTCGCCTTGTCCAGGGCCTCGATCAGCAGCGATCCGAGGAGCATCGGCTGGCCGTCCCGGGTCTTGAGCATCTTCTTGTCCGAACCGAGGACGGTCCCGATGGCGACATGTTCGACGTCGACCTCGCCGGGCAGCCAGCCCATCGCCCGGGCCGTCTCGAAGACCAGCTGGAAGTGCAGCGCCTGGGTGACCCCGACGACATACAGCACCCGATCGGCGCGCAGGTCACACACCCGGTGACGGATCGTCGCCAGGTCGGTCGTGGCATATCCATACCCGCCGTCGCTCTTGCGCACGATCAACGGCACCGGCTTGCCCTCGCGACCGGTGAACCCGTCGACGAAGACGCACAGCGCTCCGTCGCTGACGACCGCCACCCCGGCGTCCTCCAGTGCCGAACAGATGCCGGGGAGTTCCTCGTTGTACCGGCTTTCGCCCGCGAGATCCGCCTCGGTCAGGGTGACACCGAGCAGGTCGTAGGTGCGGCGCAGGTAGGCCTTGGTGTGGTCGTAGAGCCGGTTCCACAGGGCCAGCGTCTGCGGCTCGCCGGCCTGCAGGGCGACCACCTGCGCCCGAGCGGCGTCGGCCCAGGCCGGATCCTCGTCGAAGCTGACCCGGCCCGCCTGATAGAACGCGTTCGGGTCGGTTTCCACGACGGCGGCGGCGGCCGAGTCCGGGCCGACCTCGGCGAGCCGCTGCAGCAGCATGCCCATCGGGGTCCCCCAGTCACCGACGTGGTTCTGCCGGATCACCCGGTGCCCAAGCCGCTCGAGGGTCCGCGCGAGCGAGTCGCCGACGACGGTCGTGCGCAGATGACCGACGTGCATCTCCTTGGCGACGTTGGGCGCGGAGTAGTCGATAACAACCGTTTGGGAGTGCGCTTCCGGTATGCCGAGGCGAGGGTCCGCGGCCAGTGCGCCCACCTGTTCCTCGAGGAACTCGGTCGCGTAGGTCACATTGATGAAGCCCGGCCCGGACACCTCGACCGAGGACGCCACCTCCTCGATGCCGCCGGCCCGCAGCGCGTCGACCACCCGGCCCGCCAGGTCGCGCGGGGAGGTGGACGCCTGCTTGGCCAGCGCCATCGCGGCGTTGACCTGGACATCGGCGAACGACGAGGGCCGCACCACCGGGTCCACGTCGCGGAAGTCGTCGCCGAGCACGGCGACGATGGCGGCCTGGACGCGCGGGAGGAGCAACTCGATCGGGGCGGGCATGGGTCAAGTCTAGGTATGCCGTTCGATGCCGGGCGACCGAGTTGTCATCCCCCGTGGTCACCCCGCCGTCACCCAACGGCCGCGTAGCATCGAAGGCCCAACGGATCGCTGCTGAACCCGAGGCCCCGGGACGTCGGCCCGAATGAGGAGTGACCCATGTCCACGCTTGCGCTCTATTGGGAGGCGGCCGGGACGGGCGTCGTCCTTGACCTGTCCGAACATCGCTTGCCGTCCGTCATCTATTGGGGCGATGCGCTCGGCCCGATCCGCCCTCGCGACGCCGAGGCGATCGCAGCCGCAGCCGTGCCCGTCGTCTCGCTCAACGCCCCCGACCGGCCGATCCGGCTGAGTCTGCTCCCGGAACACCGAGACGGCTGGGCCGGACGGCCCGGGGTATCCGGCTCGCGAGCCGGGGCAGCCTGGTCGCCGGCGTGGACGGTTCGCTCGGTCCGGCTCGACGGCCGCGCGCTGTCGGCGAGTACGACCGCCGGGCCGGGCCGGCTTGAGATCGACGCCCACGACGAGTTCGCCGAACTCGATCTCACCCTCACCCTCGACCTCACCCCCCACGGCTTGTTGCGCTGTCGCGCGCGGGTCACGAACACCGCCGACTCGACACGACCGGCATACCAGCTGGACGATCTGGTCATCGCCCTGCCCGTTCCCGCCGCCGTGGCGGAACTGCTCGACACCGGCGGGCGCTGGCTCAAGGAGCGCATCCCCCAACGAACCCCTTTCGGGTTCGGCACGCACCTGCGGGAGGGTCGCCGCGGCCGAACCGGTCCCGACGCGGCCACGGTGCTGCACGCCGGAACCCCGGGTTTCGGGTTCGCCGAGGGCGAGATCTGGGCGGTCCACACCGCGTGGTCCGGCAACCACACCACGTACGCCGAACACGTGTGGACCGGCGACCGGGTTCTCGGCGGTGGGGAGCTGCTCCTTCCCGGCGAGGTCATCCTCGGTCCCGGACAGGCATACGAGAGCCCCTGGGTCTACGGCGCACATGGGCACGGGCTGGACGACATCGCCCGCCGGTTCCACCGCACCCTGCGCTCCGGCCCCAACCGGCCGCGCGGGGCCCGGCCGGTGACGATCAACGTCTGGGAGGCGGTGTACTTCGACCACGATCTGGACCGCCTGCTCGATCTCGCGGAACGCGCCGCGGCTCTCGGAGTGGAGCGTTTCGTCCTCGACGACGGCTGGTTCGGCGCCCGTCGAGACGACACCCGCGGCCTGGGCGACTGGGTGGTCTCCCCCGACGTCTGGCCGGACGGGCTGCATCCGCTGGTGGACCGTGTGCGGACTCTGGGCATGGAGTTCGGGCTCTGGGTCGAACCCGAAATGGTCAATCTCGACTCGGGCCTGGCCCGCGCGCACCCGGACTGGGTGATGGCGGCGCGGCCCGAACTGCCGGTGCCCGCCCGCAACCAGCACGTTCTCGACCTCGGCAACCCGCATGCCTACGCGCACATCCGCGACCAGCTGCTGGCGATCCTCGCCGAGTACGACATCGCCTACCTCAAGTGGGACCACAACCGCGATCTGGTCGAAGCCGGGTCGAGCGCCCGGGCCGGAGCCCCCGGGGTCCACGAGCAGACCCTCGCCGCCTACCGATTGATGGACGAACTGCGTGCCGCCCATCCCGGCCTGGAGATCGAGTCGTGCTCCTCCGGCGGCGCTCGGGTGGACCTGGAGGTCTTGCAGCACACCCAGCGGGTGTGGGCCTCGGACTGCATCGACCCGCACGAGCGGCAACAGATCTTGCGGTGGACCGGTCAGCTGGTGCCGCCGGAGTACCTCGGCTCGCACATCGCCTCCGGTCGCTCGCACTCGACGGGCCGGATCCACGACCTCGGGTTCCGAGCCGCAACGGCGAGCTTCGGCCACCTCGGCATCGAGTGGGATCTCGCCCACGCCACCCCCCAAGAACTCGTCGAACTCGGCCTCTGGGTGGAGTTCTGGAAGACCCACCGCGAACTGCTGCTGACCGGGGATGTCGTGCGCCTGGACGTGGACGATCCCGCCGTGTGGGTGCACGGGGTCGTCGCGCCCGATGCCGGCGAGGCGCTCTTCGCGCTGGTCATGATGGACACGCCGTGGGCACTGCCCGTACCCCCCGTCAGATTGCGGGGACTCGATCCGACCCGCCGATATGCCGTTCGTCCAGTTATCGTCGGGCCGCCTCCGTCGGGGCTGCGACCGCCCGCCTGGTGGGGTTCGCCGGCCTCGCGGGACGCCGGTGCCTCCCGCGACCGTCCCGGCGACCTACCCCCCGGCTGGTCACCGGGCTATCCGGGGGCCGAGTTCACCGGGGCCGCGCTCGCCGGCCCGGGGTTCGCCGCACCCACCCTCGACCCCGATCAGGCCGTGCTGTTCCACCTGGTCGCGACCGACCCCCGCAGGCCCGACGGGAACCCCGACCGCTGACCCGGCGTTAGCCTTGACGTGTCAGCCGCGTTCCGTCGGGGAGTTCGTCGGGGAGGGGGTATGCCGTGCAGCCGTTGATCGCGACGCTCATCGCCCTGGCGGGTACGGGACTGACCCTGTTCGGCGCCGGCCGGTACGTGCGCGGGAGCATCGCGGGCCGCACCGCGTCCGCCTCGCCGACCCGGACGCGGTGGCGCAGACGTGGCGCACTGGCATACGTCGCCGTCGGTGCGACCATGTTCCTCGTCCCGGATGCCCCGGCCCGGTGGAGCGGACAGTTCCCCGAGGGCCAGGCGCCCCTCGAACTCTTCCTCGTGTTCTACCGGCTCGCGGCCGTCGGCGGGCTGCTCGTCGTCGCGGCCGTGATGGCGACCGCCGCGGGCGTGGGGGCGTTCCGCACGAAGCGTGCCAACGCACGGCTCCGCGTCGCCGCTCCCTCCCCCGCCCCCGCTCAGCCGGGCGCACTTGTGCCCGACCTGACCGAGCAGTGGACCACACTGCTCGACCGGGACACCACGCTCACCCGTCAGTTCCTCAGCTACGACCACGACCTGGACGCGGCGATCAACTTCCCCGCGATGCGGGACTACCGCGACCCGCTGACGCGTGCAGCCCTGGACGCGATGCTGCACTGCGACGAGGTCCGCACCCAGCGCGCGCCGGCGAGCACCACGGACGTCCACGCCACGGCATACGGGCAGGCGGTCGCGCAGTTCGCGGTGGCCCTGGCCGCCGCGGAGGCCAATGCCCGCCGCCTGGTTTGGTCGAACTTCACCGACGACGAACGCCGCGCGCTCGACACCGCCGGCAAGATGCTCGCCTTCCTGCAGGCCAACTCGACGACACCCGCCGAACGCGAGGTCGCCTACGCCCGGGTGATCGCCGAACTCGGCAAGATCCCGCGCACCAAGTTCGCCCTCGGCGAGGACGCCCTCCGGCGTGCCCTGGAGGCCTCGGCCGCTACGTCACCCACCCGCCCCCACCCCTGGCTGGACGTCGAACAGCGCGCCACCCGAGCCGGAGGCTGAACGAGTCCGACCCCTCGGCGACATCGGCGCGTATCACCGCAACCGGCGCGCGTCTCCTCCCCACGAGCCACTACGCAGCGCCGTGCCACAAGACCCCGAAGACCGGTGATATACCTCCCAGGCGATCGGGTGGACAATTCGGACTACGGCGAGCGAGCGGTGAGCGACCCGGCGAGTAGACGAACTCGGCGAAGTTGAGAGGCGGGACCACAGATGAGTGACCGGAAGCCCCAAAGCGGCGGCGTGTGGGGCGGCGTGCTGCCCCCGCAGCGCACCCCCTCGTCCGACGAACCCGAACAGCCCGTGCAGGACGTCGAGTTCGAGGACGTCTCGCCGGTGAGTCTCGACGAGGACGTGCCA
>JBDIAR010000192.1:0-6009 GCA_039812545.1 Dermatophilaceae bacterium
GGTCGCCCTCGCCACTCACATCGGAACGCTGCACGGCGGCGGCTCGAACGAGATCGGACCGGTGAACCCACCGACCACCCCCGGGTGTCGACCCGCGGCCCTGTTGGCCAAGCCCACGCAACGCGCCCAACTGGCTCAACTCACGGCGGACTTCCTGTCTCAGGCCCTGCGGGGTGATTCGGCATACATCCTGCACACCGTGCCCGGCGCCTCGCTGAGCGCGACGTCACAGACGACGGCCGCGACGGTGGCGGTGGCTGCGAGCCCCGGCGTGCCCGCCCAGGTCGATCCGAAGTCCGTGGTCTACACGCGCTCCCCGCTTCGGGTCCTCCCCCCGAAGCCGGCGTCCCTGGTGTTGTTCGGGAGCAACAGAGACGTGGTCTAAACAGACGGTGCGCGCGTCGGCGGGAGCGTCGCTCGACGCGCCGCCGACGACGCCCACACCCCCACCGCGAGACCGACGGCGACGTCGGACGGGTGGTGCATCCCGCGATACAGCCGTGACCAGGCGACCAGCGTGGGCACCCCCACCCGGACCGACCAGGGGAGTAATCCGGTTGCCCCCCAACGACTGTCGGCGATCCCGTCCGCGATCGTGCGGTGCAGGCTCGTGCTCGCACCGGTGTGACCGCTGGGGAAGCTGGAGGTGGGCGCCGGCTTGTCGAGGCGGCGCACGCTCGGGCGGTCGCGACCGACGACGGCGGCGGCACTGACGAAGCTCAACGTCTCGAGGCTGATCGCGGCCACCGGCCTGATCGCGTGGCCGATCCGCTCGGGCCGAGGAACGTCGGGAGTTCGCAGCCACCGCCACACCCCGAGACCCACCGCCGTCACGATCGTCGGCGCGGTGTCCGAGTAGGTCGACAACACCCACGTGAGACGATCGAGCTCCGGTAACCCTCGGGCGACGAGGTAGTCGTTGACGACATCCTCGGCCGGCAGCCCGCGCAGTGGGCCGGTGATGATCCGGCCCAACGCGGCCACGCCCACGGTGACCGCCGCCGTCTCGATCCCCAGGCGGACCAATCGCCTTCTCACGTCAGTCTTCATCGTCGCCCGGTCACCAGACCGACCAAGGATGCCGCGGCGAGCGTGCTGAAGGTGTCGGGCACGGGAGATCCTGTCTGCCGGGTGGGTGCGTACCCGGAGCATACGGCCGCGAGCGACGGCGGGTAACGAATCCGCCTGTGGTTGGATTGTTTAGCGATGAGCGATCGCTCGCGAAACCGCGAGACGACCCACGTCGGAAGGAGCTCCTCGTGATGATCAAAGCGGCGGGCGCCCTGTTCGCCATGATGAATCCGTTCGTCGCGCTGCCGATGTTCTTGCGCTGACGCAGGATTACGACCGGTCGCGGCAACGTTCGGCTGCTATCCGCTGCGTCGGCTACAGCCTGCTGCTCGGCGTCGTCGTCGTGCTCAGCGGGACGGCCATTCTGCGGTTCTTCGGGATCAGCATCGACGACTTCCGAGTTGCCGGCGGCCTCGTCCTCATGCTCATCGCCCTGGGAATGCTCAACGGGAATCACACCAGTCACACCGGCAGCGCGTCGGAGCAGGCCGAGCAGAATCAGTCGCGGCAGGAGAGCGCGACGGACATCGCGTTGTACCCCATGGCCTTTCCCATGATGGTCGGGCCGGGCACGATCACGACGATCGTGGTGTTCGCCGGACAGGCGGGCGGCGCGGCCGACCAGCTGTTGCTCATCGTGGTCCTCGCGGGGATCCTGGCCTGCCTGCTCGCCGTCCTGTGGTTCGCCCCGACGATCGGGCAACACATGTCAGAAACCTTGCGCACCATCATGATTCGGTTGATGGGCATTATCCTTGCGGCGATCGCGGTGGAGATGATGGTCGCGGGGCTCAAGAACCTCTTCCCCCTTCTCGGCCGATGAGCGGCCCCACCTTCCGCCGGCACTCCCACAACTGCTGCCGCGAGCAATAGCCTTGCTGTCATGAGCGAGCGCACGTCGACCTTGGCCATCGTGGGCGCCGGAGCCGTCGGCGCCACCATCGCGTATGCCGCCCTGCTGCGGGGTTCGGCACGTCGCGTCGTGTTGCAGGACATCAACGCGGCGAAGGTGCGCGCCGAGGTCCTCGACATCGCGCACGGCATCCAGTTCATGCCGATGGGCGAGATCGACGGATCCGACGATCCGGAGATCGTGCGTGGCGCCGACATCGTCGTCGTCACCGCGGGCGCCAAGCAACGACCCGGGCAGTCCCGGTTGGAACTCGCCGAGCGCACGATTTCCCTGATGCGCTCGATCATGCCGAAGCTGATCGAGACGGCGCCGGACGCGATCTTCGTCATGGTCACCAATCCGGTCGACGTCGTCACGTATGCCGCGCTGAAGATGTCCGGCCTTCCCCCCAGTCAGCTCTTCGGGTCCGGCACCGTCCTCGACTCCTCGCGGCTGAGGTACCTGGTGGCCCAGGAAGTCGGGGTCTCCGTACACAATGTGCACGCCTACATCGTCGGCGAGCACGGCGATACCGAGATCCCGCTGTGGAGTTCGGCCTCGGTCGGCGGGGTGCCGCTGTTGGATTGGGAGCGCCTCACCGGGCGGCTCGGACCAGACGTGCGCGATCGGATCGCCCACGAGGTCGTCTCCTCGGCATACCAGATCATCGACGGCAAAGGCGCAACGAACTACGCCGTGGCTCTTGCGGTTTCACGAATCGTTGAGTCGATCACGCGCAACGAGCGGCGAGTGCTGCCGGTGTCGACCCTGCTCGAGGACTGGCAGGGCATCAGCGACGTGTGCCTGTCGGTGCCGACGCTGCTCGATGCGAGTGGTCCGTCGACACGGCTTCACGTGCCGCTTTCGCCCGATGAGATGGCGAGGTTGGTGGCGAGCGCCGAGCAGGTTCGGGCGGTGAATCGACGGTTCGGGTTCTGAGGCCGCCCGGGTCTCGCAGGTCCGACACGTAGCCTGCGAGCGTCGTCACGAGACGAGCGAAAGGGGCATCGATGCCCAAGTCATCGCGCAAGGACCCCCCGAAGGTGCCCTCGGCACAGGGGCCGACGCCGGGGAGGGCGAAACCCGGCCGCGCCGTGACGTGGCTCGACGCGCCCCAGGAACACGACTACCCGGCGGCAGCGGCATACCTCTCGTTGATCCTGACGCCGCGGGTGATCGACGCGGTGATCGCAGCTCTGCGGGACGCCCCGGGCGCGGAGAACGCCGCCAAGGACATCCTGCGGGCCTCCCGGTTGCCGCTGCTGGACATCGCCAACCCGCACGTGGCCGCGGATCTGGTCAAAGTCCGCGCCCGCCAATCGCTCTCGCCGGTGCTGTTGATCCGCGGGGATGCGGCGAGTGACCGTCCGACGATCATCGCGGACGGCTACCACCGGGTGTGCGCCAGCTACCACGCGAACGAGAACACGCCGATTCGGGTGCGGATCGTCGACCTTCCGACGATCGGACGCTCCCGTTGAGCTTCGCCGTCCTGTCGCTGATTTGCGCGGTCGCCCTGATCGGACCGCTGCTGCACTTGAACCGAAGGATCCCGATCCCGGTGGTGATCGGCGAACTCATCGTCGGAATCCTGTTGGGCAACAGCGGCCTACGGATTCTGGATCCCACGAACAGCACCTTCTCGTTCATGGCCGACATGGGTTTCGTCCTGGTGATGTTCGTCGTCGGGTCGCACGTGCCGGTACGAGGTCCGGCGCTGCGGGCGGGTCTGGCCCGCGGCTCGGCGCGAGCGGGTGCCGTGGGGATTCTCGCCGTCGTGGTCGGGTTCGTCGTCGCGCGCCTGTTCGGGACCGATCACGCTCTGCTGTATGCCGTTCTGCTCACGTCCTCATCGGCCGGCGTGGTGCTGCCCGCCCTGGGCGGAGCACCACTCACCGGACAGACGATGGTTCAGTTCCTGCCACAGATCGCCCTCGCCGACGCCGCGAGCATCGTGTTGCTGCCGCTCGCCATCGAGCCGGCTCGGGCGGGGCGTGCGGCCATCGGGGCGGTCGCGATCACGGCGACGGCGGCGGTCGCGTGGTTGCTGATGCGCTGGCTGCAGAATTCGGGGCGTCGCAAGCGGATCCACCAGGTGTCGGCTCGCGACGATCTCGCCATCGAGCTGCGTTCCGTCCTCGCCATGACATTCGGGGTGGCCGCCGTCGCCGTGGCGTTCTCGGTTTCGGTGATGCTGGCCGGGTTCGTGATGGGCTTGGCGGTGGCGGCTGTTGGCGAGCCGCGGCGGGTGGCGAAGCAGCTGTTCGCCCTCACGGAGGGCTTCTTGTCGCCCGTCTTCTTCGTGTGGTTGGGCTCCTCGATCAACCTGCGCGAACTGTCCAGCAACCCATCGGCCGTGGTGCTGGGCGTGGCACTCGGGGTGGGGGCCATCGGCGTTCACGCCGCGATGGTGCTGACCGGCCAGCCGTTCGCCGCGGCGGCGTCGGCGGGCGCGCAACTCGGCGTCCCGGTGGCCGCCGCGGCGCTCGGCACCACCCTGGGGATCTTCCGACCGGGCGAGCCGGCGGCATTGCTCCTCGGGGCGCTGGTCACCATCGCGGTCACCACCGCCCTCAGCGGACGGCTGACCCGGATCGCCCAATGTGAGGCCGCTCCCCCGGCTGCCGCGTCGACCGGTCCGCGCGAGGCCCCACGATGACCCGCACGGTTGCCCGGTCCGGCCGTACTCTTCGTGGATGAGCCGGATCTTCACCACGAGCGTCTCGTCCGTCTATCCCCTGTATGCGGCGAAGGTCGAGAGGAAGGGTCGCACGCGCGAGGAACTTGACGAGGTGATCCGGTGGCTCACCGGGTTCGACGACCTCACGCTGCGGAGGCATCTCGATGAGGGGACCACCTTCGCCGACTTCTTCGCCGAGGCGACGCTGCCGGCCGAGGCTTCGCTCATCACCGGCTCCGTATGCGGGGTGAAAGTGCACGAGGTCGAAGATCCGCTGATGCGCAGAATCCGCTACCTCGACAAGCTCGTCGATGAGCTCGCGAAGGGCCGGCCGATGACGAAGGTCCTGCGCGTAGGGTTGGCCACATGAGCGTGGTCGTCGATTTTCGCGCTGTATCCGTCGAGGGCGTCCAGACGTCACCGGTGGCCGAGGCGCTGGCAGGCCTGCGAGCCAACGAGGCCCGCTACTTCCACAACAAGTACGGCCACGTGTTCACCGTCGAATCCGCTGACGCCGGCGGCGCAACCGGCTCCACGCTGGAGTGGGTCGAACGAATCTTGCATGACGAGCGGGGCATCGTCGTCAGCTCACGTCCGCTCCAGGTGGCGGTGTGCGATGTGGATGGAATCCACTGGGTCCACGTCTTCTACGAGTCCGGGCTGGCGATCAACGTGCTGTGGACGCGCGAACCGGGTGGCAAGCGCGCGGTCGGTTTCAAACTCTCCGAGGGAATGGAGATCCCGGAGGAGTTGGCGAGCTTCAAGTTCGCCCGCCAGAAGTCGAAGCTGGCCGGCACCATTCGCGGTTCCTATTTTGTGATCAAGGGCGAGTACTGACCCGGCACCGGTCATGCCAGGACAGCGGTCGCGTTCGCACGGTACCGGTCGCACGGCATACGGCATACGGCATAAGGCAGTGACGGTGATGTCGGACGGTAGCCTGACTCGATGGACCCGCACGAAGCTCGTGCCCGATTGGAGAATGAGCGCAACGACATCCTGGCGATGAGCCGGGACCTGGTGGCCAGTTTCGAGGACATCGTCGACGGGGTGCGAGACAGCAACCTGGACGACGAACACGACCCGGAAGGCAACACGATCGCGGTCGAGCGGTCGCTCGTCTCGTCGCTGGCGGAGTCTGCCGCCATCCGCCTCGCTCAGATCGAGGCAGCCCTGGGTCGGGTCGAGGACGGCACCTATGGGCGGTGTCTGCGGTGTGGGGCGGCGATCTCCGAGGGCCGGCTGTCGGCTCGCCCGACCGCCGAGACGTGCATGTCCTGCGCCGGGCAGCCACGGGAAGACGGCCGCTGAGCGGGGTCAAGTCCGTTCTGGCTGTTGTGTTCTGTCGAATGCGGGGAGTGGCAGA
>JBDIAR010000193.1:0-5994 GCA_039812545.1 Dermatophilaceae bacterium
CCCGAGGCTGTGGCCTGCGGGTTTGTGGGTGGCCAGGGGCGGGGTCGAACCGCCGACCTTCCGATTTTCAGTCGGACGCTCGTACCAACTGAGCTACCTGGCCGGGACAACGCCGACGAGCATACCGGACCCGGCGGCGCCGCCCCGAATCACGCTCACGACAGGGTCATTCTCGGTTCCCCGCCCACCAAGCCGGTCCCGGCGAGGGTGCAGGTACCGCCGCGGACGGCGCCACCGGCATACGCCTGACGCACGCACGAGCGCAGCGCGAGTTGCCCCCAGTAGTTCGGGTGCAGCGACTCCTGGATGTAGTAGTCACCGGTCGCGGTGGAGACGGTGCGGATCTGGTCGACCCATTCGGTCTTGTCGACGGCTCCGGTGCTCTGCCAGGACGCGAGCCCCTTCTCCTCCAGCAGGCCGACGGTGTTCTCGCACAGTCGGTGCCCGTTCAGGGCCGAGGACAGTTCCAGGACCTTGGCGCCGGCGACGCCGGAGGAGGTGACGGCGCCGCGCACGGTCGCGTTGATCGTGCTCAGGGCGGTCGTGTCGGCCCAATCGGCGTCCTTGTTCCAGAACCCGCAGCCGCCGGTGGACTGCCGGGTGTACCCGCTCTGGCTGTACCGGAACCCGCTGCTGGCCGGGATCGGCGACGGGTACGTCTGGACGACCAACGTCCACGCGCCGTCGGCATACCCGGCGCCGCGCATCGCGGTGCGCACGTTGACCAGTGCCGTGGCGATCTTGGCCTTCGTGGCCGCGACCGCCGAGGTCGTGAAGTTGGCGGTGACCGAGGCGTCGTCATAGCAGTAGTTCGGCCAGAGCGAGGAGGACGTGAGGAAGTTCGTCACGCACGATTGGACGATGGTGGGGAAGTTGAAATCGTTCCCGCCGATGCTGACGACGACCATCTTCACGTTGTGACCGGTCGCGAAATCCTGCAGCATTCTGGCCTGTCCCTGTTTGCCCGCGCCGTTGTCGTAGAAGTCGATACCGGGCTTGAAATAGCCGTTCGAATCCGACGGGACGGTGGAGGTGGTCGCCCCCGAACACGCCAGGTTCACGCCGGCCACGCCGCCGCCGAGATACGCCTCGGCCGAGGCGCTGCGGTGACACCGATTGATCGTCTCCGCGGTGTGAGTCGCATTGTCCAGGTATGCCGTTGGCCCGAGGGCATCAATCGTGCCGGCGCTGCCGTTGGTGTTGCCGGCCCACCGGCCGGCTTCACCGGAGATGTACGAGTCGCCCAGGGTGGCGACATATGGCGTCCCGACACCGGGCCCGTCCGCGTGGGCGGGGGCGGCGGTCAGGACCGCGGCGGTGGTCACGCCGGACGCGGCCATAAGCGCGAGGGTGGCGATTCGGGCGAGGGTGCGGCGGAAAACGGAACGGGGCATCATCGGTCAACTCCGTGGAATCGAGGGGGATCCGAGGGGCCCATCCGGACGGGGTCGATTTCCACTGTGACAGGCGATGACGGCAGTTGATCGATTGCCAACAGAAAGCCCTTCACATCTGAAGAATGTGAAGGGCTCTGTGAATGGGCGACCCCGACGAGACTCGAACTCGCGACCTCCGCCGTGACAGGGCGGCGCGCTAACCAACTGCGCTACGGGGCCATCTGTAGTTGTACTGCGTGTCGTTGTCGTGCTGGTTGTACTGCGCATCCCCAACGGGATTCGAACCCGTGCTGCCGCCGTGAAAGGGCGGAGTCCTAGGCCGCTAGACGATGGGGACCTGGCTGGTTCCGTCGAGGACTCGTGAAACTATAGGGGATGCTCGCCCGGCCCCCCAAATCGCGGGGCCTACCGCGCCAGCCAGTCCTGCAGGCGTGCCAGCGGCCAGGTCGTCACGATCCGTTCGGCCGGTATGCCGAGGCGTTCGGCACGCTCGCAGCCGTATGCCTTCATGTCCAGTTGGCCCGGGGCGTGGGCGTCGGAGTCGATCGCGAACAGGCAGCCGAGGTCGGCGGCCAGTTGGACCAGTTCGTCCGGGGGGTCGCACCGTTCCGGCCGCGAGTTGATCTCCACGGCCACGTCGTGGGCGGCGCAGGCGGCGAACACCGCCTCGGCGTCGAACGCCGACTGGCCCCGGGTCCCGCGGCCACCGGTGACGAGTCGGCCCGTGCAGTGGCCGAGGACGTCGACCCGCGGATTCTGGACCGCCTTGATCATCCGGCGCGTCATCGGCGCGGACGGCATTTTCAGCTTCGAATGGACCGAGGCGGTCACGACGTCGAGGGCCCCGAGCAGGTCGTCGCGTTGGTCGAGGGTGCCGTCGTCGAGGATGTCGACCTCGATCCCGGTGAGCAGCCGCAGCTCGTCGCCGAGTTCGTCGTCGATGGCGCGCACCACCCCGATCTGTTCGACGAGCCGATCCACGGACAGCCCGTTCGCGACCCGCAGGCGCGGCGAGTGATCGGTCAACGCCAGCCAGTCGTGGCCCAACTCGCCCGCGGCCCGGACCATCTCGTCGATCGAGGCGCCGCCGTCCGACCAGTTCGAGTGCAGGTGCAGATCGCCGACGACACCGGCATACAGTGACTCGCCCCCGACGACGAGCGGCGCGGCATACTTGCGTTCCAGCTCGGCCAGGTATGCCGGGACCTCCCCGTCGCAGGCCTGCTCGATGATCGTCGCGCTCGTCGCCCCGATGCCCTCCAGCTCCCGGAGCGTCCCAGCCCCGGCCCGCCGCTCGATCTCGAGCTCACCGACGGCCTCGGCCCGCGCCATCGCCCGACGGAACGCGTCGACCCGGTAGCTCGACTCCCGCCCGCGTTCCAACAGGAAGCACACCCGGCGCAGTGCCTCGATCGGCGCCATGGAACCGGGCGCCGTCGCGACCTGGCGCATCTCAGAGCTCGCCGATGTAGCGCTTGGGGATTCGCGGGCCGATGCGCGTGATGATCTCGTACGAGATGGTTCCGGTGGCGGCCGCCCAGTCCTGCGCGGTCGGCTCGCCGTCGCTCCCGGGCCCGAACAGCACCACCCGTTCGCCCTCGGCCACCTCCTGATCGCCGACGTCCACCATGAACTGGTCCATGCACACCCGCCCCGCCACGACCTGCCGGACCCCGCCGACCTGCACCGGTCCGCAGTTCGTTCCCGCCCGCGGCACCCCGTCCGAGTACCCGATCGGCACGTCGATCAGGGTCGTCTCACGCTGGGTTGTATAGGTATGCCCGTAGCTCACCCCGGTTCCGGCCGGGACACGTTTGACGAGGGCGACCTGCGCGTCCAGGCGCATCGCCGGCCGTAGGCCGAAGGACGCCGGGTCGCCGACGTCGGGGACGGGGGAGAGTCCGTAGAGCGCCAGTCCGGGACGGACCAGGTCGTATGCCGCGCCCGGGTTGGTCAGCGTGGCCGCCGAGTTCGCCAGGTGCCGGACCTCCAGATGGCAGCCGGCGCGTTCGGCGAACGCGACCGCGGCCGCGAACCGGTCCTGTTGCAGGACGACCGTCGGATGCCCCGGCGCGTCGGCATACGCGAAGTGCTGGAAGATTCCGACAACCTCAAGGAGTCCCTCGCTCTGCAGGCGCACCGCGGCCGCCACGAGCGGTTCGAAGTCCGTGCCGAACCACACCCCGTTGCGGCCCAGACCGGTGTCGACCTTGATGTGGATGCGGGCGGTCCGACCCGATGACCTCGCCGCGCGTTCGACGGCGGTCAGGGCCGTCGCCGAACTCACCCCCACGTCGATGCCCGCCTCGACCACGGGCCGCAGGTCGGCGCCCCCGGCATACAGCCAGGTGAGGATAGGTGCCTCGATGTCGGCCGCGCGCAGGGCCAGCCCCTCGGCGGCCTGGGCGACGCCGAGCCACGTGGCGCCCCCGGCGAGCGCCGCTCGGGCCGAGGGGACCAGGCCGTGGCCGTACCCGTCGGCCTTGACGACGGCCATCACGCCGGCGGACTCGGCCCGCGAGCGCAGTTCGGCGGTGTTGTCCCGGATCGCGGCCAGGTCGATGGTGACCCGCGCGGGGAACGCGTCGGCGATCTGATCGGCGCTCTGGTCCAGGGCCGGGGTGGGCGACGTGGTGTGCGTCATGCCCACATCGTGCCAGGAGACGTTCCGACGGCATACCCGCGGGGGTACCCTGGGTCGGGGAGAGGGCCTTCCTTGGCGGGGCTCGGGCCCTCTCCCATGCCCCGGGTGAGCGCACGGAAGGTGTCGTCGTGAGAGTTGTCGTCGTAGGTGGAGTCGCCGGCGGGATGAGTGCGGCCACGCGGCTCCGCCGGCTGCGGGAGGACGCCGAGATCATCGTCCTCGAACGCAGCGGGTACGTCTCCTTCGCCAACTGCGGGCTGCCGTACTACGTCGGCGGCGTCATCGAGCGCCGGTCCGCGTTGCTGCTGCAGACCCCGGCGTCGTTGGCCGCTCGATTCCGGATCGACGTGCGGGTCCAGCACGAGGTGACCGGGATCGACGCCGCCGCGCAGCGGGTGACGGTGACGAACCTGACGACCGGCACGGCATACGAGCTGGAGTACGACGAACTCGTCCTCTCGCCCGGCGCCCGCCCGGTCCGGCCGCCGATCCCCGGCATCGAGCGCGCGCTGTCCCTGCGGGACATCGAGGACACCGACGCCATGTATGCCGCAGTGGGCGATTCGCCGCGCAGCGCGGTCATCGTCGGGGGCGGGTTCATCGGGGTCGAGGTCGCGGAGAACCTCGTTCACCGGCAGATCCCGACGACCATCGTCGAGGCGATGCCCCAGTTGATGGGGCCGCTGGATCCGGAGATGGCGTGGATTCTCACCGAGCATCTGCAGGCGCACGGCGTGACCGTGCGACTTGGCGCGCAAGTGACGGCGATCGGGGCCGACGATGTCCGGCTCGCCGACGGGACGACGCTGCCCGCCGATCTCGTCGTCGCGGCGATCGGCGTGAAGCCGGATACGGCGTTGGCGGTGGCGGCCGGCGCCGAGATCGGCCCGCGCGGCGGCATCGTCGTCGACGACCAGTTGCGGACCACCGTGCCTCATGTCTGGGCGGTCGGGGACGCGGTCGAGAAGGTCGACGCCCTCGACGGGGAGAATGTGTTGATCCCGCTGGCGAACACCGCGAACCGTCAGGGCCGGCTCGTCGCCGACCTCATCGCCGGTCGTGGCGGGCGCTCGCGGCGGGTACGGGGGACCGCGATCGTGGGGGCGTTCGGGATGGCGGCGGCATCGACGGGCTGGAGCGAGAAGCGGCTCGTGGCGGCCGGGCGGCGGCACGAGGCGATCGCGATCCATCCGGGTTCCCATGCCGGCTACTACCCGGGGGCTCAGACCCTGTCGATCAAGTTGCTCTTTGATCCCACCACCGACGAGATCCTCGGCGCCCAGGCGGTCGGGCTGGACGGTGCGGACAAGCGGATCGACGTGATCGCCACGGCGATGGCCGGCGGGCTCGGGGCCAGCAAGTTGGCCGATCTCGAACTGTCGTACAGCCCGCAGTACGGTTCGGCGAAGGACCCCGTCAACATGCTGGGGTTCATCGCCGAGAACCTGGTCACCGGGTTGACCGGCAATGTCCAGTGGCATGACGTCGCCCGGCGACAGCAGGAGGGCGCGACGGTCATCGACGTCCGAACCGTCCGGGAGTTCTCCGCCGGCGCGATCCCCGGAGCCGTCAACATCCCCGTCGACGAGTTGCGCGATTGTCTCGACGAGGTACCCGACGGCCCGTTGATCGTGCACTGTGCCGTCGGCATCCGCGCCCACACCGCCGCCTGCATCCTGGCCGCTCACGGCAAACCGGCCGCGAATCTCTCCGGGGGGTACCGGACCTGGGCCGCCGGGCAGGCCGCGACCCGGGCCGGAGCCGGTACGGGTGGAGCCGGTACGGGTGGAGCCGGTACGGGTGGAGCCGCCGAACGGGTCGCCGCGCCGGCGTAGCCCCCCGCGCTTCGGGCTGCTGATCCTGGTCATGCCGCTTCCGTATGCCGTGGCGCCGGGGGCCAGCGCACGCTGACTCTGCCCTCGCCGGCTCCGTCGCCCGGGTCCGGGTGGGTGG
>JBDIAR010000194.1:0-5948 GCA_039812545.1 Dermatophilaceae bacterium
CTCGCCCGGCATACTCACAGAGATCCGTCAGCCTCGTCGCCTAAAATCGAGCAGAACGCAGGACGAGCCGCAGCGGTTCGCCCAGAATCGGAAGGGTATCTCGCAGATGGCAATTCGCAAGCGACCGGTCGTCCTGGCCGGCGTCGTGGCGGTGGGGGCGCTGGCCCTCGCCGGGTGTAGCGACTCCGGGTCCAACCCGTCGCCGACCACGGACGCCCCGAAGACGACGACCAACGCCCCGGTGGACAACTCGAAAGTCTCGCCGCCCAACCTGGTCAACCCGCCGGTCCTGAAGAACGCCACCGGCGCTCGTCGCGACGTCACGATCGAGGACTGCAAGGAGTTCGCCCTCGGCGACAAGACGATCAACGGCAGCGTGACCAACTCGGGCACCGCGGCAGCCGACTACGTCGTGACGGTGAGCTGGGTCAACGGCTCGGACGTCATGGGTCGCGGCTTCGCGCTGGTCAAGGCGGCCGAGCCGGGTAAGAAGACCGACTTCACCGTGAAGACCAAGCTGACCAAGGCGGCCAATGGCTGCACCGTCAACGTGATGAAGGCCGCCGCCGCCTGACGACACCTCCCCGGCAGTGATGAGAGCCACCCCGGTCATCGGGGTGGCTCTCATCACATTCGGCCTGCGTGGGCAAGATCGCGCCGGACGGTGGGGCGGGCGGCACCCCCAAGTGGAAGAATGGCTACCGGTCAGTACCCAGCTCCGCCGAGCACCGTCCGGACGAAGAGGTTCTCCATGCTCATCGGCATACCGAAGGAATCCCGCGCCAACGAGACGCGTGTCGCCGCCACCCCCAAGACCGTCGAACAGATCGTCAAGCTCGGTTTCGACGTGGTCGTCGAGTCCGGAGCCGGGCATGCGGCGAGTTTCGCCGACGACGCCTACGAGGCCGCGGGCGCCCGGATCGGCACGATCGACGACGCCTGGGCCGCGCCCGTCGTGATGAAGGTCAACGCCCCCAACGACGCCGAGATCGCGGCATTGCGTGACGGCGCCACCCTGATCTCGTTGATCGCCCCCGCGCTGAACCCCGACCTGGTGGCCAAGCTCGGCGCTCGCAATGTCACCGTGCTCGCGATGGACGCGGTGCCGCGGATCTCGCGCGCGCAGTCCCTCGACGTGCTCAGCTCGATGGCCAATATCGCGGGGTACCGGGCGGTGCTTGAGGCGGCGCACGAGTTCGGGTCGTTCTTCACCGGCCAGGTGACCGCGGCCGGCAAGGTCCCGCCCGCCAAGGTCTTCGTGTCCGGCTGTGGGGTCGCCGGCCTGGCCGCCCTCGGCACCGCGGGCAGCCTCGGCGCGATCGTGCGGGCGACCGACGTGCGCCCCGAGGTGGCCGAGCAGGTCGAGTCGATGGGCGCCGAGTTCGTCAAGCCCGATGTGGCCGAGGGCGAGGTCAGCACCGACGGCTACGCCAAGGAAATGGGCGATGACTACAAGGCCGCCGCGGCTCAGATGTATGCCGAGCAGGCCAAGGACGCCGACATCGTCATCACGACGGCGCTGATCCCGGGCAAGCCCGCCCCGCGCCTGCTCACCGAGGAGATGGTGGCCTCGATGAAGCGCGGCAGCGTGATCGTCGACATGGCCGCCAGCAACGGTGGCAATGTCGCCGGTTCGGTGGCCGACCAGAAGGTGGTCACCGACAACGGCGTGACGATCATCGGCTACACCGATCTGGCCGGGCGCCTGCCCACCCAGGCCTCGCAGCTCTACGGCACGAACCTGGTCAACCTGCTCAAGCTCCTCTCGCCCGAGAAGGACGGCCAGATCCACCTCGACTTCGACGACGTCGTCCAACGCGGCATGACGGTCGTGCGCGACGGTCAGGTCACCTGGCCGCCGCCGCCGGTCCAGGTCTCGGCCGCGCCGCCGGCAGCCGCCGCACCGGCCCCGATCGTCAAGGAGGTCAAGCCACCACCGGACCCGATGAAGCGGTTGTCCAAGGTGGCGATCGCCGGGCTGCTCGGCCTGTTGCTCTTCGCGTTCTCGCCGCCGAGCTTCCTCGGCCACTTCATGGTCTTCGTCCTCGCCGTCGTCATCGGGTACTACGTCATCGGCAATGTCCACCACGCCCTGCATACCCCGCTGATGTCGGTCACCAACGCGATCAGCGGCATCATCTTGGTCGGGGCACTCCTGCAAGTCGGCAGGGAAGGCCATCTGGGGATCACGATCCTCGCGTTCGTCGCCATCCTGTTGGCCAGCATCAATGTGTTCGGTGGTTTCGCCGTGACACAGCGGATGCTCAAGATGTTCCAGAAGGGCTGAGCGCGATGTCGATCACTCTCCAGCAAGGCGCCTACATCATCGCCGGCCTGTTCTTCATCCTGGCCCTGGCCGGCCTGTCCAAGCACGAGACCGCCCGCAGCGGCAACATGTACGGGATGATCGGCATGGCGATCGCGCTGATCACCACGATCGCCGCGGCCGTCGCCGGTACCAAGCTCGAGGGCTACACGATCGCCACGGGCAGCGGGGCCGTCGGCTTCCTGCTCATCGCGATCGCCATGGCCGCCGGCGCCGTCATCGGGCTGTACCGCGCCAAGCGCGTCGAGATGACCGGTATGCCGGAGCTCATCGCGCTGCTGCACAGCTTCGTCGGTCTGACCGCGGTCCTCGTGGGCTGGAACAGCTTCTACGTGGGCACCGAGGCCGGTGGCCACGAGGGCGTCCACATGGGCGAGGTGTATGCCGGGGTCTTCATCGGTGCGGTCACCTTCACCGGGTCGATCGTGGCCTACCTCAAGCTGTCGGCGAAGATGAAGTCCGCCCCGCTGATGCTGCCGGGCCGCAACTACCTCAACCTCGGCGCCATCGCGTTCTTCTTCGTCACGATGATCTTCTTCGTGCGGATGCACGGCGGGGAGGGTTCCGGCGGCGTGGCGGGTCCCGCGGCGCTGCTCGGGGTGATGACCATCATCGCGCTGGCCCTGGGCTGGCATTTGGTCGCCTCCATCGGCGGCGGCGACATGCCGGTCGTGGTCTCGATGTTGAACAGCTACTCCGGATGGGCCGCGGCCGCCGCCGGGTTCATGCTGAACAACGACCTGCTGATCATCACCGGTGCGCTCGTCGGCTCCTCCGGTGCGTACCTGTCCTACATCATGTGCCGGGCGATGAACCGCTCGTTCATCTCCGTCATCGCCGGTGGCTTCGGCTCGGACGGTGCGGTCACGGGCGAGGAGAAGGACTACGGCGAGCATCGCGAGATCTCCGCCGAGGGCGCCGCCGATCTGTTGACCGAGGCCAAGAGCGTCGTCATCACCCCCGGATACGGGATGGCCACCGCGCAGGCCCAGTACGCAGTCGCGGACCTGACCTCCAAGTTGCGCGCCAAGGGCGTGAACGTGCGCTTCGGCATACACCCCGTCGCGGGTCGTCTGCCCGGACACATGAACGTCCTGCTGGCCGAGGCGAAGGTGCCCTACGACATCGTGCTGGAGATGGACGAGATCAACGACGACTTCCCCGAGACGGACGTCGTGCTGGTCATCGGCGCCAACGACACGGTCAACCCGGCCGCCCTGGAGGACCCGACGAGCCTGATCGCCGGTATGCCGGTGCTGCACGTCTGGGACGCCAAGAATGTCATCGTCTTCAAGCGCTCGATGGCCACCGGGTATGCCGGCGTGCAGAACCCGCTGTTCTTCAAAGAGAACTCGACGATGCTCTTCGGCGACGCCAAGGCCCGAGTCGAGGACATCATCAAGGCGCTGTAGCGCTCGTCGCCGTCTGATCCACCGGCTGCCGGGTCCCGCACGCTCAGGGCGGACCCGGCAGCCGTGCGTTCGGGCCCGGCAGCCGTGCGTTTGGGCCCGGTGGGCCTCTGTGTTCAGGCCCGGTGCGGCTCTGCGTTCAGGCCGCGCCGGCCGTGCTCACCAGAGCGAGCTGGTATCGATCGCCTGGGTGGGCTCCGCCGACGGCGGGATCGGGTTCTCGTCCGGGCTCTCGTCCGCGACGCCGAAGATCTCCGCGCAGATGGCCCGGTAGGTCTGGTCGGGGTGTGCGACGTGCGGAATCTCCCGCAGGGCCTGGTCCTGCCCGGCGGATTCCAGCACGAATTTGCCGTAGCCGAGGAGTTGGCCGGGGATGGAGCGCGAGTACGACATGTCTGTGACCTTGGCAAGCGGCATCATCGCCACCCGCCGCGTGACCACGCCGTAGAGCAGCAGCAGTCGCTTGTCGGTGGCCACGAACCAGGTGTGGTACCACTCGAAAGCCAGGATTGCCAGGCGCGCCATCAGCACGAGGACGAGGATCCAGGCGGCCTGGCCGACCGCTTGGGTGGTCTTCGTGGCGACCGCGTCCAGCCCGGTCGCCAGCGCGATGGCGGCGACGGTGGTCGCGACGGGTTCGGCCAGGGCGATCCAGTGCTCGCGGACCTGGAGGACCAGCCGTTCGCCCTGTAACAGGTAGCGATCGACGCCGGTGCGCCGTCGGCTGGTGGCCATGGCCGGCTCAGCGCCCGTTGAGCAGCGAGTTGAAGAACTTGAGGATGGCGTTGAACCCGCCGACGACGATGTCCCAGGCGGCACGCACGATGGCGGCCGCCTTGTCGGGCTGGGTGAAGATCGCGTAGATCAGAAAGCCCAACAGGACCCACCAAAAGATCTTCTTCGCGCGGTCCATGGTCGCGGGGCCTGTTCCTTCCGGGGTGAGGGCATACGTCTGTATGCCAGTGTGACAGAAGTGACGACTGAGGTCAGGCGGCGCGCGGGCGGGCGGCACGGGCAGAATGTGTCCCATGCCACAACCACGGTCCTGCGATCTCGCGTCTTGTGCTGGCCGGCCCAGCGCCGTCCGGCCCAGCGCCGTTCCGCCTTGCGCTGTCCGGTCCGGTGCCATCGGGTCTCACGGGCCGGGTCGGGGCTGAGTCGCGATGGGGCGGGCCGGTCGGCGGCATCGGGTGGTGCGGCTCGGGACGTCCACCGTCCGGGGGCGCGAGGAGACGCTCGCCGTCGAGGAGCCACTGGAGATCCGGCTCGGTCCGGTCGGTGACGGCGGGCCGGCGCCGGCATACACGACGACGATGCGTACCCCGGGTCGAGACGTCGACCTGATCCACGGGTTCTTGCTCGCCGACGGGATCGTGGACCGGCGCGAGGACATCGTCTCCATCCGGTACTGCGCGGGATCGGTACTCGAGCCGGGCGACGATGAGGAGGACGAGGCGCACGGGCCGGCATACGGGCGCAACACGTACAACGTCGTCGAGGTCGCCCTGGGCGCGGCGGCCGCCGAGCGGGCTGCGGGGCGACGCCGCGGCGCGATGACGAGCAGTTCGTGCGGGGTCTGCGGGACGACGGCGATCGCGGACCTCCTCGCCAGTCGGCGGTACCCGCAGGTTCCCGAGGTCGTCGGGCCGCTGCCGGCCGGGTTCCTGCTCGGTCTGCCCGATCGCCTGCGGGAGGGACAACGGCTGTTCGACCGGACGGCGGGCGTGCACGGGTGTGGGCTGTTCGCGTGCGACGGTCGGCTGCTCGACCTTGCCGAAGACGTCGGCCGGCACAATGCGATGGACAAGGTGGTCGGCGCCGCGTTGCGCGAGGGGCGGCTGCCGGTGCCGTCGGCCGTCGCAGTGTTGAGCGGGCGGGCGTCGTTCGATCTGCTGCACAAGGCCGCGCTCGCGGGGGTGCGTTTCGTCGTCTGCGTGTCGGCGCCGTCGTCGCTGGCCGTCGAGCTGGCGCAGGCTGCGGGGATCACATTGGTGGGCTTTGTGCGAGGCCGGGGCGGGAACGTGTACAGCCATCCGGAGCGGGTTGTCGGGAGCTGAATTCGGCGGTTCGACGGCTGTGTCGGTGGTCCGTGGTACGAATTGACTGGACCACTGTGTGTGGCGGGTTTCATTGAGGTTGTTGATGATTCGCCGTTCTTGGACTTGTGCGTCGATCAGAGTTACGATATTATATTGGTATGCCAGACAGCCCGT
>JBDIAR010000195.1:0-5891 GCA_039812545.1 Dermatophilaceae bacterium
TGCGACCGAGCGTGCGACCGAGCGTCCGGTCGAGCGTCCGGCCGGCCTGATCACCGAGGTCGCGATCGTCTTGGGCCTCAGCCTCGGGGCGTCGGCGGTGTACTCGCTGCTGGCGATCGTCGAACGGCTCACCCGCGCGGTCGCGCTCAACCAGCAGACCTCCAGCCTCAACAACGCCGTGACGCCGGACCGCCCGTGGCTCGACCTGGCATACCAACTCGTCGGCATCGCGCTGCATCTGATGCCCGTGGCCCTCGCGCTTTACCTCCTGTCGACCGTATGCCGACCCGTGCCGCGCGCTCAGGCGGGCATCCCGGCGTTCGTCGGGTTGGATCTGCGCCGACCGGGATGGGATCTGGGCAGTGGGTTGGGGCTGGCGGCGGTCATCGGCATACCGGGTCTGGGGCTCTATCTGGCGGCGCGCGCGCTGGGGGTCAACACCTCGGTCGCGGCCGCCAATCTCGGCGGCGCGTGGTGGACGATCCCGGTGTTGATCCTGGCCGCCGCGCAGAACGCCGTGCTCGAAGAGGTCGTCATGGTCGGGTACCTGTTCACCCGGCTGCGCCAACTGCGGTGGCGACCCTGGCCGATCATCCTCGCTTCCGCGGTGATCCGCGGGACGTACCACCTGTACCAGGGCTTCGGCGGGTTCGTCGGCAATATCGCAATGGGGGTCATCCTCGGGGTGTTCTATCGGCGGACCCGGCGGGTGATGCCGCTCGTCGTCGCGCATACCGTCCTGGACGTCGTCAGTTTCGTCGGGTACGCGGCGTTGCGCGGCAAGGTCGGCTGGCTCTGAGGTCCGTCACGCGTCGGCGGTCGGCGCGTCGGTGAGGTCGCAAGTCGGGGCGGCCGGGCGCGGACCGAGCCCCTGGTCGTCCTCGTAGGCGCGCGGGTCCTCGACCGGTTCGAGGTGGGTTTCGACGAACACCTTGGCGAAATCGCGGCCGAGCAGTTCGCCGACCTCGTCCTCGACGGCCTCGCACACGTCGTGACCCCGTTCGACCGACCAGTCGCCGGGCACCAGGACGTGCACCGTGACGAACGCCGCCCGCCCGGACTCGCGAGTCCGCAGACCGTGGAAGTGGATCTCCCGGCTCGTATGCCGGTCCAGCAGTTCGTTGATCTCGTCGTGGTGGGCCTGTCCCATGGCCTGGTCCATCAGCCCGTTGACCGACTCCCGCAACAGGGTGAACCCGGTCCAGATGATGTTGAGCCCGACGGCCATGGCGACCAGCGAATCCAACCGGAGCCAGCCGGTCAGGCCGACGAGCCCGACCCCGACGACGACCCCGACAGAGGTCCACACGTCGGTCATCAGGTGTTTGCCGTCGGCGACCAGGGTGATCGACCGGTGCCGGCGGCCGGCCCGTCCGAGGATGACCGCCACGCCGCCGTTGATCAGCGTGGCCAGGCAGGAGATCGCCAGACCGACGCCGACGTTCTCCAGCGGCTCGGGGGTCAAGAAGCGCTGCAGCGCCGACCAGATGATGAAGCAGGCGGCGACGAAGATCATCTGGCCCTCGACGGCCGCCGAGAAGTACTCCGCCTTGGAGTGGCCGAAGTGGTGCCCGTCGTCGGCCGGGCTGGCCGCGACCTTCAACGCGATGAGCGCGACGATCGCCGCGACCAGGTTGACTACCGACTCGGCGGCGTCCGAGAGCAGCCCGACCGAACCCGTCAGCAGGTACGCGCCGGACTTCAACCCGATGGTGAGCAGCGCAGCCCCGATGGACAGCCAGGCGTATTTGCTGAGGTCGACCCGGTGTCCCGCCGCCCCTGGTGTTGCTTCAGGTGTCGACTGGGCGGTCGCGGCTGCTGAGGTCATGGCGACCAGGATGTGCCGCAGAACACGTCGCGTCCAGCAAGGTGAGGCTGGCCTCACGCGACCCGACCGGAGCTTGTGGCGAGTGCCCGCGCCCGGGGGAACCCTCCGCATACGATGATCCGCATGAGCCGAGTGGAGCAGCTACGCGTCAAGCTCCTCGGAACTCCCCCGTCCCAGCGCCTGCTCGGCTGGCTCGGGCCGCTCTTCTTCACGGTGGTCGGCGGCGTCCTGCGGTTCTGGGACCTCGGCAACCCGCACCAGCTGGTCTTCGACGAGACGTATTACGTCAAAGAGGGCTGGTCGATGATCCTGTTCGGCTACGAGCGGCGCAACGACCCGGTGCTCGACGCCGCCAAGCAGATCGACCAGAACTTCACCATCCTGCCGCTGCCCAACGAGGGCCGGGCGGTGTACGGGACCGAGGCCGATTTCGTCGTCCATCCGCCGCTCGGGAAGTGGCTGATCGGGTGGGGCGAGAACCTGTTCGGGATCGACAGTTCGTTCGGCTGGCGGTTTTCGGTATGCGTGCTCGGCACCTTGTCGATCCTGATGATCGGGCGGGTCGCGTACCGGATGTTCCACTCCTGGTACCTGGCGACCCTGGCGTCGGGCTTGCTGGCGGTCGAGGGGCACCATTTCGTGCATTCCCGCACCGGGCTGCTGGATCTGATCGTGATGTTCTTCGCGTTCGCGGCGTTCGCGGCGCTGCTGATCGACCGAGACCGATCGCGAGCGTTGCTGGCCCGGAAGGTGGCGGCCCTGCCGCCGGGGCTGATCAAGGGCGGCGGGCCGCGCCTCGGGCTACGGCCATGGCGGTGGGTAGCCGGGCTGCTGCTCGGATTGGCGGCCGGCACGAAGTGGTCGGGGTTGTATTTCCTGGTCGCCTTCGGGCTGATGACGGTCTTCTGGGACATGGGCGCGCGACGGGCGGCCGGCATACGGAACTGGTGGTTGGGCGGGGTCCTCACCGATGGTTTGTATGCCGCGTTCGCGATGGTCGGGGGAACGTTCGTCGCGTATCTGGCGACGTGGACGGGGTGGTTCCGGTCCACGGACGGGTACCTGCGCACCTGGGGCGAGACCAACAACGCGGGCGGGCTGATCGGGCATCTGCCGGCGGCGCTGCAGTCGCTGTGGAAGTACCACACCGACATCCTCGATTTCCACAAGAACCTGTCCTCGGACCACCCGTACAAGACGAACCCGTGGTCCTGGATGGTCCAGGGCCGGCCGACGTCGTTCTTCTACGAGGGCCCCAAACTCGGGGAGGACGGCTGCACCGTCACCCAGTGCAGTAAGGCGATCACCTCGGTGGGGACGGTGTCGATCTGGTGGACCGCGACGCTGCTGGTCTTCGTGCTGGTGTTCATGTGGGCGTTCCGCCGGGACTGGCGGGCCGGCGCGATCCTGGCCGGGTATGCCGGTGGGTACTTGCCGTGGTTCTTCATCCAGGACCGCACGATCTACTCGTTCTACACGGTCGCGTTCGTGCCGTTCGTCGTGCTGACCTGCGTGTACGGGGTGGCGTTGGTGTTCGGGGGGCCCGATGCTCCGGCGGAGCGGCGGCGGGCGGGCTATCTGGTGGGCGGCGCGTTCCTGGTGCTCAGCATCGCGATCTTCGCCTTCTTCTATCCGGTCTACACCGCCCAGGTGATCCCGCAGGACCAGTGGGGTTGGCGGATGTGGTTCAGGTCGTGGGTCTGACGAAGCATTTCGTGATCGGCGCAGCCGGTCAGCGCGCGCGGTCAGCGTGCGGTCAGCGCAGCCGGTCGAGGTCGAGGGTCCACCAGGGGGTCAGTCCGGGGTTTTCGATCCCCGGCGCCGCGAGGACGCTCACCTGAGCCTGGACGAGGGGGACGAAGGGGCCGGAGGCCGCCTGCGCCGACTGCCACGCCTGGTATGCCGCCGGCCGGTCGACCAGAGAGGTGTTGGTGCACGCCCGCACGAGGGCGTCCAGGGCGGGGTCGGTCGCGGTCTGCCAGTCGGCCCAGGAGGCGATGGGTGCGCCGGGGGTGAAGTTCAGCGACTCGGCCGGATCGGGATAGGCCGGGACGTGGACGAAGAGGCCGAGTTGGGTTCCCTGGGTTTCGAAGGCTCGGGATGCCTGGGCCGGGGGCAGGGGACGCAGCCGGACCTGCAGGCCGAGTTTGACCAGTTGGTCGCGTAGTTGACCGACGACGGCGGGGGTTGAGACACCGGACATCCGGGTGTCACTGGCATACGTCAGCGTGACGGGGGCACCGGCATACCCGGACAGCAGCAACGCGGCCCGCGCGCTGAGCACGCCGGGGCTGGACGTCCCTCCCGTCGTCGACGTGGGCGCGGGAGCCGGGGCGGAGGGGGCGCTCGGGCCCGTGGGGCCAGTGGTCGCGGTGGATGCGTCGGTGGATGCGGTGGCGGGCACGGTTTCGAGGGCGCCGGCGATGCCGCGGGGTACCAGGCCGATGGCCGGCAGGGCGTTCGGTCCGGCCGCCCGGGCCAGGAGGTTGCGGTCCAGGCCGTCCCGCAGGGCGGTCGCCACCGAACCGGCGCGGGTCCACGGCACGGTTCCGGCTCGGGCGTTGACGAACAGCACGAGCAGGCTGGGCGCGGGCAATTCGCTGACCTTGGCGGTGCCGGCGCCCGCGAGTCGGGCGGCCTCGGGGGCGGGTACGTCGAGCGCGAGCTGGGCGCTGCCGGCGGCCAGGCGTTGTCCTTGGGCGGCGGCGGGGGTGTTGCGCAGGACGACGCGATCGTATGCCGGGTGCTCGCCGGTGAAGTTCGGGTTGGCCGCCAGGACGATCTCGGCCGGCGAGGCGGATTCGAGCCGGTAGGCGCCGGAGCCCGCCGAGTGGCCGGCCAGGTAGGTCGCGGCGGTGTCCGTCGTGGTGCCGGTGCCGCCGTTTGCGCGGACCGCGGTCGCTTCGAGGATCGACAACTCGGGCAGGGCGAGCTCCGCCGGGAGCTGGGGGCGGGCTTGGTAGCCGACGAGGGTGACGGTGTGCTCGTCGATCCGGTTGACGAACAGTTCGTCGAGCCGGCGGGCCGCGGGGGTTCCGATCCGCTTGGCGCGTTCGAGACTGAAGACGACGTCGTCGGCGGTGACCGGGGTGCCGTCGGCGAAGACCGCGTTCGACTTGATCTTCATGGTCAGCACGCGCTGGTCCGTGCTGAGGACGGTGTCGGCGAGCAGCGGGACGGGCTTGGTGAGGTCCCCGTTCTCGAAGGTCGTCAGCGTCTGGTAGGTCGCCTTGGTGACGATCTGGGACAGCCGCGACGAGGCCCGAGCCGGGTCGAGGCCGGTGCCGTCGAAGGCGAGATCGACGACGGCGGTACGCGAGTCTGCGGTGGTCGGGTTCGTTGCGGGGGTGGCGGGTGAGCCGGTGACGCCGGTCCCCGGGGTGCCGCCGGTGGTGGCAGTGGTGGCGGTGGCTCCGGGTGCGCCGTCCACACACCCGGTGATCGCGGTGACGACCGCCGCGAACGCGACGCCCAGCGCGAGACGCGGACCCGGGCCGGTGCGGTTTCGGCGCGGGTCGACGGGCATGTCCCCAACTGTATGGGGCGCCCCCGCGCCTGTCGCGGCGGGACCCACCGGTGTCGCCCCGGCCGCCGCGGTCGTGCAGCGACCGGCATACGACGCTGTGATTCCGGTCACAACGCACGCTCCGGCGCCACCCAATCCAGGGCAATTCCAGCGAATCGCCCTCTGCCGCTTCACGTGGCCCGCGGGAACCCTGTCATCGACGGCCGCTCGGGGCGTCTTCACTTCGACCGCTGCCACACCCCCTGACCGGACGGATTGCCCCTCATGCTCGTCGTCGTGTGCGTTGCCGTAACCATTGCCGGTTTCCTGTATGCCATCTCGATGGAGGGCCGGCTCGGAGAGCAGCGGGTCGGGCAGTCCGCCGGCGCTCCGGAGTAGCACCTGCTGCGGGCTCCTCGCCCGGCGGCGACTGATCGCCATTTCGCCCGCCGCACGCGGCGGTGTTAGAGTTTCCGACGCACGTTTCCGGGGCTGTAGCGCAGTTGGTAGCGCACCTCGTTCGCAACGAGGGGGTCAGGGGTTCGAGTCCCCTCAGCT
>JBDIAR010000196.1:0-5877 GCA_039812545.1 Dermatophilaceae bacterium
GTGGGCGCTGTGGGCGGGTTCGACGACGGTTGTCGATGCTGACATGGCAGCCTCCTCGGGGGACGCGTGATCTCGCCCGAGGAGGCTGCTTCGGGCCGCGGTGATACCGGGGCCCGTCGGCTATCGCTGCACGAACACCGCCACGGTCCGTGCGGGAACGGTGAACGCCGCTGCGCCGGCGTCGAATCCGGCGGTCTTGACCACCGGGTCCGAGCCGTTCTGCTGAACCGGCGACAAGGCATACCCCGCGGCTCCGGGGAGCTTCTGGGTGACGGCGCTCGGCGTCGCGTTGAAGACGACGACGAGGCCACGCAGCGCCGGGTCGACGTCGGCTCCGACCGTGTCGTCGATCTTCATGACGACGACGCCGGGGTGCGCGTCGGCGGTGCCGGAGACGGGGTAGGACACCTTGGCCTTGATGAGGTCGGCCGTTCCGAGCCGGAACAATGGCGTGGAGAAGCGCAGCCGGAGCAGATCCTGTGCCGCCGCCGAGGCCGAACCCACCTGAGCCGCAGTGGGTTTCAGGGCGGGATTGGCGAGCAGCGGCTTCATGTACGACCACTTGCTCGCGTTGTCGCCCTGCATCGGCAGCCCGTGCCCGAAGCCGTTGTCGGCGCCGGTCCAATCGAGGGTGTTGAACCAGTCCCCGCTGTTGTACGAGTTGCGGTCCAGGCTCTTGCTGCGCAGCAGATCGGCACCGGCGTGCCAGAAGCTGGGTGTCTGAGCCAGAGCCGTCGTGGACAACGCGATCGTGTTCATCCGGATCCGGTCCGGCATGGAGGTGGCCACCGGGAGTTTGTAGGTCAGGGCGTCCCAGATGGTCTCGTTGTCGTGCGCGTCGACGTAGGTGACGACCTCGGCGGGCTGCTCGGCGTAGCCGGCCGGCGACCCGTTGTAATCGACCTGCTTGCCGGTGACCACGGCTCCGGCGGTGTCGCGGAACGAGAACGACGCCAGGTTCCCGGCCAGCCCGAGCTGCAGCAGATCGGTGTTGTGGGCGAGGCCGGCCGCGGCGTCGCCGTTGACGGGCGCGCCGTTGGGGTCGGTGGCCTGGCCGGTCGCGAAGCCCTGCTTGCGCGGGTCGTCGTCGAACGGGCCGCCGCCGCGGACGGCGTCTCGGAGCCGGTCGCTGAACGTCCCGATGCCGGTCCCGCCGAGCTGACCCTGGGCGGCTTGGGTGAACAGGGCGTTGTTCGCGACCTCCCCGAAATTCCAGCCCTCGCCGTACAGGTAGACGGACTTGCCGTCGACTCCGTCCTTGGCGAGCGTGAGGCTGTCGAGGGCGGCGCGCACGGCGAGCAGGTTCTCCTTGCTGTGGTGGCCCATGAGGTCGAACCGGAAGCCGTCGACTCGGTATGCCTTGGCCCACGTGACGACCGAATCGACCATGATCTTCTGCGCCATGGTGTGTTCGGTGGCCACGTTCTGGCAGCACGTCGAGGTGTAGACCGCACCGGTGGGATTGAGCCGCTGGTAGTACCCGGGCACGACCTTGTCGAGGACCGACGTGGCGGCCTGCCCGGAGGTCGGGGTGTGGTTGAAGACCTGGTCCAGCACGACCCGCAACCCGTCGCGGTGCAGCCCGCCGACCATCGTCCGGAACTCGGCGACCCGGGCCCCGCCGTCGGCGCTCGCGTTGCTACTGGCATACGAGCCCTCGGGCGCCATCCAGTGGTACGGGTCGTACCCCCAGTTGAAGGCGTCCTTGTCGGCGATCGAGGCGATGCACTTCTGCTGTTCCTCGCTGTCCGGCGGGAAGCTCGCCAGGTCGCACGGCGGAGTGGCCTGCTTGGACTTGTCCTCCTCGATCGAGGCGATGTCGAAGGTGGGCAGCAGGTGCACGGTGTTGAGCCCGGCCTTGGCCAGCGCCTGGAGGTGCCTGGTGCCGTTGCCCTGGTCGGCGAACGCGAGGTACGAACCGCGGTGGCCCGCCGGGACGGTCGCGTCCCCGACGGAGAAGTCCCGGACGTGCAGCTCGTAGATCGTGGAGTCCACGGCGCGGGTGAGCTTCGGCGCGGAGGTCGAGCGCCACAGGTACGGCATGTGCGCCGGGTCGGCGAGGTCGACCGCCACCGACCGGGTCGAGTTCAGCGTCAGGGCAACGGAATACGGATCGGTGACCAGGTTCGTCTCGACCTTCCCGGTCGTGGGTGCGTACACCTTGATCTCGTAGAGATACCGCGCGTTGCGGGCGCCGGGCCGCACCACCGACCACGACCCGTCGTCCGCCCGGTCCATCCGGCTGCGTTGGGCGGCGGCGACTGGGGCATCGGCCACGGAGCCGGCAGGCCAAGTCAACAACGCGACTTGTTGCGCGGTCGGCGCCCATACCCGGAAGGTCGCGGAGTTCCCCCGGAACGCGACCCCGTAGGAACGCTTCGTCGCCGAACCGGCATACAGGGCATCGAGGACGGGCGCGATCTGGACGCCGGTCGCGTCGAGCAGCCGGCCGAGGTCGTCGTACATGGCGACGGCCACCTGCCCGGTGAGGATGTGCGGCACGAGCTTGGCGGTGCGCTTGTCGAGCCGCAGGGCCAGGTACCCCTTGAGTTCGGGGTGGGTCGCCAGGACCGCGGGCGAGAGTCCCGCGGGGTCGTATGCCAGGTCGGCCTGGCGGCTGCCGTCGCCGACGAGGGACTCGGCGTCGACGGTCAATCCGCCGGTCGGGGACCAGTGCAGGCGCCAGTCGAGCATGGCGGGATCGACACCGGCCGGTACGGCGGCCGCGGGCCAGGCGATCGTGGTGCGGTCGACCCAGATCGCCTTGGCCTTGGTCAGGTCGGGCGCGACCCCGGCCTTGCTCGTCTTGACGGTGATCTGGTGGGTGGCCAGCACATAGCTGAACGTGACCAGGGTGCCGTCGGCGGGGACGGAGAACGCGACATTCGGTCCGTCCTTGGCGCCGCCGGCCCCGTAGTTCTCGGCCCAGCTCAGGGCGTGGGCGACCTTGAACTCGTAGTTGCCCGCGGGAATCGCGGCGGTGGACCAGGTGTACGTGCCGTCCCCGTCGGGGTCCTGGAGCCAGGGCCGCATGCAGTCCGGCTGCCAGTCACCGGGGCAGCCGAGTTCGCTCTGCATCGAACCGGGCGCGGTGAGGATGGGTCCCTGAGCGTCGCTGGTGACCCAGTGCGTGCCATGGTCGTAGTAGAACGTCACCGGGGTGCCGGGGTTGCGGTACGAGATGTTGGCCCCGCCGGGCGATGCTCCCAGTCCGTAGTTCTCGTCCCAGGACTTGTTGATCGCGGCCTTGTACTCGTAGTCGCCGGCGGCGATCGTGTAGGTCCCCTTCCAGATCTGGTCCTTGGCGTCCAGGCCCAACTGGGCCGCGGTGCAGTCCGGCTGCCAGTCGCCGGGGCAGCCCATCTCGGAGTTGTGCGAACCGGGCACGGAGACCGCCGCCGGCTGGGTCACCGGGCCCACTCCCCCTCCACCCCCGCCTCCGGACGTCGGGGTCGGGTCGCCGACGACCGCATACCCGGAGCTCGCGGCGACGTGGCCGGCCAAGTCCTTGGCGAGGACTCGGTACTCCAGCATCGTGCCCTTGGCCATGGCCGACACGTCGTGGAAGACGCGGTACGGGGCGTTGTCGTCGGTGCCGATGAGGCGCCAGTCGGTCGTGCCAATGGGCCGGTAGAGGAAGGTGACCTGGACCGGGGTGTTCGTCGGGACGGCGGCCCCGATCTCGGCCCGGCCACCGACGAGGGCACCGGGTGCCGGGGTGCGCAGGTAGACCGTCGGGCCGGCCGCGGGGGCCTTGATCGGTCGGGCCGCCTTCCAGACCGCCGCGCTCAACGCGGGCACGCTGAGGGTGACGCGCGCGGACTTGTCCGAGCGCAGGTCGGTCCGCGTGCCGTACAGCGGAGCCCAGGTCGCGTTCGGGACATAGGTGGAGACGGAGGCGCTGCGGGCGGTCGTGGCGTTGTTGACGGCGACGAGGTACTCGGTCCCGGTGGCCCGATCGATGCGCGAGAAGGCGTAGATGCCGGCGCTGTCCGAGGCGTACCGGTGGATCTGGGCGCCGTCGGCGAGGGCCGGGTACTTCGCGCGCAGGGCCGCGAGCGCGGCGATCTGCCGGTAGAGCGGACCGGAGGTCCCGTAGTGGGCGGCGGTCCCCATGACCCCGCCGCCGACGAGCTGCTCACCGGCATACTGGGCGACCTGCGTGGCGAACATGTCCTGACGGGCGTCCTTGTCGCCGCCGGCTCCGATGAAGCCCTGTTCGTCGCCGTAGTAGGTGATCGGGTTGCCGCGGACGAGGTACATCAGCGAGTTGGCGAGTTTCGTGCGGGCGAGGAGTTCGTCGCCGGTGTAGCCCGCCTTGCTGAGCATCATCGCGACGCGACCGACGTCGTGGTTCCCGAGGAACGTCGGGAGTTGGTATGCGTTGGAGTCGGTGTCGGTGTACCAGTCGTCGCCGGCGAAGAAGTCTCGCAGCCCGGTCGTGGCCTTCCCCTGCACGGCGGCCAGCGCCGTCCCCTGAAAGCCGAAGTCCAGGGTGGCGGGGAGCTTGCCGGTCGTCGTGTATTGCGACGTGATCCGCGGGTCGCCCTCGAAGACCTCGCCGAACATGAAGAACCGGTTGCTGCCGATCGCCTTGGCGCGGGCGCTGATCCGCGGCACGAACTGCTGCCAGAACTCCATGTTCACGTGCTTGACGGTGTCGATCCGGAAGCCGTCGACGCCGAAGTCAACCCACGCCGAGTAGATGTCCCCCATGCCCTGGACGACCTCGGGACGCTCGGTGAACAGGTCGTCGAGCCCGACGAAGTCCCCGTAGGTGGAGGACTCGCCGGCCCAGGTGCTGTCCCCGCGGTTGTGGTACATCGTCGGGTCATTGAGCCAGGCCGGGACCTTGACCGTCTTGTCCGCCTCGGTGCGGAACACGGGGGTGTACGGGAAGGAGGTCGCCGGATCCATCGTCGGGAAGCCCTGGCCACCACCGGCATACGTGACGTCGTCGAAGGTCTTGCCGGTCGCGTCCTTGTAGGGGTACGTGGCTTTGTCGCGGTATGCGTATTGCTTCTGCGCGTAGTCGATGACGTCGGCGGTGTGGTTGGTGATGATGTCGAAGTAGACTCTCATGCCCTTGGCGTGGGCGGCGGCGATGAGACGCTTCATGTCGGCGTTGGTGCCGAGGTGTGGGTCGATCTGGGTGAAATCGGTGGTCCAGTAGCCGTGGTAACCGGCGCTCGCGTCGGCGCCCGCGCCCTGGACGGGCCGGTTCTTGAACGAGGGGGTCAGCCAGATAGCGGTCGTGCCCAGACCCTTGATGTAGTCGAGCTTGCCGATGACGCCCTTGAGGTCGCCGCCGTGGTAGAAGCCCTTGTCGGTCGGGTCGTAGCCGGTGTCGAGGCGTCCGCCGGACAGGCCACCGCGGTCGTTGGTCGAGTCGCCGTTGGCGAACCGGTCGGCCATCAGGAAGTAGAAGCGCTCGCGGGTCTGGGCGGCGCGCAGGCTGTCCCCCGCCAGCGGCCGGTCCGCGGCGGTCGCCGGACCGGACAGGTCCTGGGGCGTGAGCGCGATGAGGTGGCTGTCGTCGTCGTAGGAGACCTTGATCCGCGCCGGGCCGGCCAGGACCAGGGGCAGGTTGGGGCCATTCTTGGCCCCACCGGCGCCGTAGTTCTCCGGCCAGTCGTGGTCGATGACGACCTTGTACTCGTAGCCGCCAGCCGGGATCTCGAAGGTCGCGGCATACACATTGGTCCCGCCGACCTTGGCGAGATCCGTCGCGGCGCAGTCGGGTTGCCAGTCACCCGGGCAGCCGAGTTCGGACTGAAGGGAGCCGACGAGGGTGACCGTCCGGGAGCCGGCTGCCATGGCGGCTCCGGCGGGGGCTCCGGCTGCATTCGCCGGTATGCCGGTGGTCATCGTCATCGT